>JAVBQA010000082.1:0-38637 GCA_031549325.1 Eubacteriales bacterium
ACGGCGGATGGTGCGTGAGCTGCGGCGATGATGAGCGCGCACTGCGCGTGATGAGGGGGAGCGGCCGCGCCGGGCTGAGCTTCGGCCTTTCAGAGCACAACGATATTCGCGCCGAGCAGATCTCCTATGACGAGCTGGGCCGCGCGCGCTGCATGGTCACGCTGCGCGGCCACCACTTGCTGGAGCTCGAGATGGGCGTGCCCGGCGAGCACAACCTGCTGGACGCGCTGGCCGTGGTTGCCGTGGCTTCGATTCTGGAGCTGCCGATGCAGCAGGTCGCCGAGTCTCTCGGACGTTTCACCGGCGCACACCGGCGGTTCGAGCTGACCTCCGTCACCGACGGCGCCCGCGTGTACCAGGACTACGGCCACAACCCCACCGAAATCCGGAACGCGCTGCGCATCGCCAAGATGCAGCCCCACAGGAAGTTATGGGCCGTGTGGCAACCCCACACTTACTCGCGCACGAAGAAGCTGTTTAACGGCTTCCTGGGCTGTTTTGACGACGCCGACAGCGTGGTCATCACCGACATCTGCGCCGCGCGCGAGAGCGACCCGGGCGACATCAGCGCGCATATGCTGATCGGCCCGATGCGCGAGCGCGGCATTGACGCCCATCTGACCCCCACCTTTGACGATGCCGAGCGGTTTCTGCGCGCCAGCTGGAAAGAGGGCGACCTGGTCATCACGCTTGGGTGCGGCAACATCGACCTGCTGAACGAGCAGATCGCGCTGCACGGCGATACCCCCGAGGCATGATTGTCTCCGCAAGCAGGAGAACCGACCTCCCGGCGTTCTATTCGGGCTGGCTGCTAAACCGCCTGCATGAAGGCTACGCGCTGGCTCGCAATCCGCTGAACGCAAAACAAATCCGGCGTGTGGACCTATCGCCAGACGCCGTGGATGGGCTGGTGCTTTGGAGCAAGAATCCGGCGCCGCTGCTGCCGCATCTGAACGCGCTGAAACCTTTCGCATTCTATTTTCAATTCACGCTGAACCCTTACGACCGGGACATCGAGCCGCGCGTACCGCCTTTGAATGAGCGCGTCGACACGCTCCTGCGTCTGAGCGACATGGTTTCACCATACCGCGTCGTGTGGCGCTACGATCCGGTGCTGCTCAGCCCGAATCACTCCATGGGCTATCATGTTGATCGGTTCGGCGAACTTGCGCAACGCCTGTCCGGTCATGTGGCACAGGTGATGTTCAGCTTTCTGGACATCTATAAGAAGATCGAGAAGCAGCTGGCTTTTCAGCGCATTGAGCCGCCGAACGATGATCTAAAGCGCGTCATAGCGGCTGAGTTCGCGGCAATCGCGAAGCAACATCACCTTCCCATCGCCGGCTGTTGCGAGCCCGCCATCGCTGCCGTTCCGGGCATCGAACCGGGCCGCTGCATTGACGCTGAGCGGCTGAGCGGCATTGCCGGGCGCTCCATCCAGGCCAAGCGCGACCCCTCCCAGCGCCCGGGCTGCGCCTGCGCCCAGGCGGTGGACATCGGCGCATACGACTGCTGCGTCCACGGTTGCGTGTATTGCTACGCCAACCGGAGCGCTGCTTACGTGCAACTCCGCGCCGCGACGCACAACCAGACATCCGCCATACTGATCGGAGGCACATAAATGACCAAGAGCGAATTTCAGGCAATCGAGCGCCACATGCTGAACGCCATGACCGACAGCGCACACGACCCGATGCACATCTACCGCGTGCTGTATCTGGCGCTGGACATCGCGGCATCCGAGGAAAACGTAAACATGGATGTGCTGGTCGCGGCTTGCCTGCTGCACGACATTGGGCGCGAGCAGCAGTCGAAGGATCTCGAACTGGACCACGCCCAGATTGGCGGGCCAATGGCTTACGCGTATTTGGCAAGCATCGGATGGACGGAGGAAGCCGCCGGACATGTGCAGCGCTGCGTCGAGACCCACCGCTTCCGCAAGGGCGAACCGCCCGAGAGCATCGAGGCCAAAATCGTGTTCGACGCGGACAAGCTGGACGTGACCGGCGCCATCGGCATGGCGCGCACGCTGATCTACGGCGGACAGGTGCTGGAGCCGCTGTATCTGCTGGACGAGCACGGCCAGATTGAAAAGGCGGGCGGCGGCGCGGAAGTCTCTTCCTTTTTTCAGGAGATCAACTACAAGTTCTTCAAGATCTACGACAGTTTCTTTACGGAGCGCGCCAGGCAAATCGGCGCGCAACGCCGACCGGCGTTCATCCACTTTTACGAGAGCCTGGAGCGTGAAATTCAGCTTGCGCACGACGAAGGAGCTCGCCGCCTTCTGCAAATGCTTGACTGACCGGCTTGTGAATCCAATAACTTTGCGCAACTGTGCTTGACAGATGCGCGATTTTTTTTTACGCTAACAAGTATATCATTTGAAGGAGGAAACGGCCATGACAGATTCCATTCAGACCATCGCACTTCGAATTAGGGACCTGCGCGACATTACCGGGCTCTCGCAGGCGCAAGTGGCCGAGTCCTCCGGCGTTCCCCTCGCGGATTACGAGGCGTATGAATCCGGCCAAAAGGACTTTTCCTTTAGCCATCTGTTCAACATCGCCAAGACGCTGGGCGTGGACATCTCGGATCTGCTGACTGGCGAGAGCCCCAAGCTGCACGGCTATATCCTGGTGAGAAACGGCGAGGGGCTCCAGTTCGAGCGCCGCAAAGCCTACCACTATCAGCATCTTGCCCACAACTTCAAGGACAAGAAGGCCGAACCGTTTATCGTCACCGTGGATTACGATGGGCAACTGACCGGCAAGACCGCCCATGCCCACGAGGGCCAGGAGTTTGACTATCTGCTCGAAGGCAAGATGATGATCGAGCTCGGAGGCAACCAGGTGTTCCTGGAGCCGGGCGACTCGCTGTACTATGACTCCTCCATTCCGCACGCGATGTATGCGCTGGAGGCCGACGCACGCTTCATCGCGGTCGTCATTAAGTAATCTGTTTTTATGTTATATAATGGAGGGGAGTCCCCATGCAGCTATTCAAGCAGTATCTGGAGCAGTCCAGTTTTGGTTCTTATGAAGACTACCTGAAGAACTTCCGCATCCAGGCGCCAGATCACTTCAACTTCGCGTATGATGTGCTGGAGCGCCTGGCCCAGGAAACCCCGGACGCCGTGGCGCTTGAGTGGTGCAACGTCGAAGGGGAGGCAAAGACCTTCACCTTCAAGGACATCGCGGAACAGTCCAGCCGCGCGGCCAATCTGTTTCAATCGCTCGGCGTTCAGCGCGGCGATGCGGTAATGCTGGTACTGAAGCGCCACTACCAATTCTGGTTCGCCATCATGGGCCTGCACAAACTGGGCGCTGTCGCCGTGCCCGCCACCCACCTGCTCACCAAGAAGGACATCGTCTACCGCTGCAACGCCGCCACCGTCAAGATGATCGTAGCCACCAGCGAGGGCGTGTTCCACCAGCAGTGCGACCTGGCCATGGCCGAGTGCCCGACCGTCGCGAAGCGTCTGTCGGTGCGCGGCAGCATCGACGGTTGGATCAACTTCGACGAGGAACTGCAAAAGCAGTCCCCCGTCTTTGGGCGCCCCGAACCGCTGAATGAGAACAGCGACCCGCTGCTTCTATACTTCACCTCCGGTACGTCCGGCATGCCCAAGATGGTCATCCACGACTGCACCTATCCGCTGGGTCATATCCAAACCGCGGCGTTCTGGCAGGAGTGCGAGGACAACGGGCTGCACCTGACCGTGTCTGAGACCGGCTGGGCGAAATCCGTTTGGGGCAAGCTGTACGGCCAATGGCTGTGCGGCAGCGCGATCATGGTGTATGACTTTGAAAAGTTCGTGCCCAAGGATCTGCTGAACATTGTATCCAAATACCATGTCACCAGCTTCTGTGCGCCGCCCACCATCTACCGTTTCATGATGCTCGAGGAAGGCATCAAACAGCTGGACCTGAGCGCGCTGCGCCACTGCTCGGTGGCGGGAGAGCCGCTCAGTCCCGAAGTGTTTGACGGCTGGCTGTCGCTGACCGGCGTGCCGCTGCGTGAGGCGTTCGGCCAGACCGAGTTGTGCGTGACGGTGGGCACCTTCCCCTGGATGAAATCGATCCCCGGCTCCATGGGCAAGCCGTCCCCCCAGTTCGACGTGGACATCGTAGACGACGACGGCAACTCCTGCGCGGCCGGCGTCGTGGGCGAGATCGTGGTTCGGACGCGCAAAAAGCAAGTGGGCATGTTCGGCGGTTACTACCGCGACGAGGAGCGCACCGCATCCGTGTGGCATGACGACATCTACCACACGCTGGATCTTGCCTGGCGCGACGAGTGGGGCTACTATTGGTATGTGGGCCGCGCTGACGACGTGATCAAATCGTCCGGCTACCGCATTGGGCCGTTCGAGGTGGAGAGCGCGCTGATGGAGCACCCGGCGGTGCTCGAGACCGCCATCACCGGCGTGCCCGATGAGGTGCGCGGCCAGGTGGTCAAGGCCACGATCGTTCTGAGAAAAGGCTTTGAGCCGTCGGACGCGCTGATCCGGGAGCTGCAGGACCACGTTAAGAAGACCACCGCGCCCTATAAATACCCGCGCATCATCGAATTCGCCGCGGAACTCCCCAAGACCATTTCGGGCAAGATCCGTCGCGTAGAGCTGCGCGAACGGGACAAACAGGCCTGATTTGACGAATGTGCTGATTTGTTGTACAATAAGCTTTGCTCTTACAATAAACAACTGTCTGGAGGTGTGCTGTGAAGCGGGTTCTGGCCCTGTTGCTTATTCTGGCTCTGCTCACGCCGCTCGCCGGGTGTCACCCGGCGGACGACGCGCTTGAGGCATCCGCCAGCCAGCCCGAAGCCACCCCCACAGCAGCGCCGCTGCCAACCGATATCGAGCCGCCCGAGCCTACGCCGGAACCGACGCCGGTGCCGATCGTCGGCTACAAGGAATACGCTTTCGAGACCTTCTCGGATGAGAATCTGAAGTTCAGCTTCAAGTATCCGTCGCACTGGGCGCTGGTGGAGGGCAATCAAACCATAAGCTACGTCCAACCGGTCAACGAGGGCGAGCTGCCCGCGCGGCTGTCGATTACCTGGCGCGATGCGGGCAATATCATCGTCACCAAGGAAGTGGCGATCGATCAGATGAACTCCTTCAAGAAGAGCCTGAAAAACCGGCGCGACTTCACGAACTTCGCCTCGAACAAGAAGAACAACAAGCGCTTCAAATTCGCGGGCAACACTGGCTTCAGCTTTATCTATACCGCCGAGCTGGACGGCGTGCCGATCAAGGGCTATTGCGCCATCGCGTACAGCAAGCCCAAGCGCAACAGGTTCTACGTCCTCCACTTCTACTGCCCCGCAGGAGAGTATAAGAGCTTCGAGAAGATCCGCAAGACCATCGTAAAGTCCGTCAAGATCTAATCCAAAACCGCGCTCCATGTGGAGCGCGGTTTTATCGTCAGTTGTGAGCGGCGTCTATAAGCCGAGTTCTGTCTTGGACGGCCATCTATCTAGGCCTGCGGTCGCCAGCAGGCTCAAGCGATTACCCGGGCGCGTGACGGGCAGCCACACATACGCCCCTATCAATCTTGCACCAGGTGGGGTTTACAGAGCCGGCAAGTCGCCATGCCGCTGGTGAGCTCTTACCTCACCTTTCCACCATCGCCTGCACGGGAAACCCCGCACATCGGCAGTCTATTTCTGTTGCACTTTCCTTGGAGTCGCCTCCACCGGGAGTTACCCGGCACCCTGCCCTATGGAGCTCGGACTTTCCTCAGACCCCTTGCGGGGCCTGCGGCCGTCCAACGTCCTCACAACGATCTTCGCACCGTGCGGATCTCTCAGTTACTCCTGCGGCACATACAAAATCCGGCCGCAGTTGTCGCAGCAGACAATCTTCTCGCCCGCCTTAATCTCGCGCAACACCACCGCGGGCTGGGACATGTAGCAACCGCCGCACTGGTCACCCACCATTTGCGCCATGGGCGGCGCGGCGTGCTGCTTGATGGCGTTGTAGCGATCCAGCAGTTCCTTGTTGATGGGCTTGGTTTCCTTCTCGGCGTTGGCGCGCAGCCTTGTCAGTTCTTCCGAGTCGCGCTTAAACTCCTCGTCATAAACTTCTTTGAGCTGGTCATACTCGGCCTTGCTCTTGGCGGCTTTGACGCGGATTTCCTTCTGCTGCTTGTCCAGCTCATCGGCGTCGCGCTGCATTTTGGCCAGCTCCTGCTCGTAAAGGTTTAGCGAATCCAGCAGCTTATGCACGCTCTGCAGCTGCTTGTCCACCTCGTTCAGATCGGTGGGCGCGCCGCCTTGAAACGCCGCCACCTGCGCCTTGACCAGCTCGGAAAGCCGAGCGGACTCGGCCTCGATGGCCTCCATCCGGTCGCTCTTGTCAACCAGCTCGGCCTCGATGTTCTTCATATTGGTCTGCTGTTCCATGATGAAATTGCGGTTTTTCAGCAGTTTCTGACGGTTGGGCGCCTGACGCATCGCGTTCTCGAAGCGATCGGCTTCCATGTCCACTTGCATGTACTTCCACAACAGATCCAGCTGCATATTGAACCTCCTTAAAAGCCGCTACTGAAACGGCTCGAACTCGCTCTCAAAAACCCATACATTATATTGTAACGCATCCAGTCGCATTTGTAAACCTTTTACCAAGGCTTTAACCGACAAGCGCTCTGTTTCGTAATGGCCGGCGTCGATGACGGGCATGCCGGATTGCACGCAAGCCAGCAAATCATGATGCCTCGCCTCGCCAATCACATAGGCATCCGCGCCCGCCGCGAGGGCAAACGGCCAGAAGTCGCTGCCCGCGCCGCCGCACACAGCCACGCGCTTCAGCGGTTTGTCTTTGCCGTACACGCGTGTGCTCTGGTTGATCCTCTTGCGGGCCGTCTCAGCCAGACCCAACAGTGTGCCGTCGTAGTCGCCGATGCGCAGCAGCCCGTCACGCAGCGATTCCATGCCGGTGACCCCCAGCGCCTCGCCCAGCACCTCGCTGACGCCGCCCTCGGCCGCGTCGAAGTTGGTGTGCGCCGCGATCATCGAGAGATTCGCGCGCACCAGCGCGCACAGCAGCGCGCCCTCGGCGTCGTCCTCGCGCAGATTCTTGCGTCCATGGAACAGCACCGGATGATGCGTCACGATCAGCTGGCAGCCCTTGCTCTGGGCCTCCACAATCGCGCCGAGGGTTAGATCCAGGCTAACCAGCACTCGCTCCACCGACTTGTCCGGATGCCCGGCCAGCAGCCCCACGTTGTCGAACGACTCGGCGCTGTCAAATGGCGCAATCTGATGGATTTGCTCAAAGATCTGCCCAACCTTCGCCGCCATTGAGTATTCCCTCCCATGTGTCGCGCTCAAGTTCCAGCGCCGCTTTCCAGGGCGCGTCGCCCTGCTCAGCGCCTAGGAGCGCCTTCGCTGCGATTCTCAGCCGCCACTGCGCGTACGGCGCCAGCAGCGGGCTGCCATGTTCCAGCAGGCACGGTCCCACCAGCAGTTGCCGCGGGTCATAGTGGCTTTCGCCCCGCACCGCATCCATCACCACATACAGCCGATTGGCAGCCCGGACGATGCGCTCACGGGCGATGCGGTACCCGGCCTTGCTGAGCCGTTCCCGGAGTTCAGGCGCGGACATGTTGGGCTGCATGATCAGCCGCGCATCGCCGAGCTGTGCCTGGCCTGCCTCGACGATCTGGGCGATCAGCTGGCCGCCCATGCCCGCAATGACACAGACATCCGCCGATTCAAGCATCGCGTTTGCGCCGTCACCCACCGAGAACAGCGCCTTGTCACTTAACCCCAGTTTGCCGATCAGCCGACGAGCTTTGAGCAGCGAATCCGCGCTCACATCCAGAAACTGCACGCGCCTCGCCTGGCCGCTCTGCAGCAAAAACGCGCCCAATCGCCCGTGATCCGCACCGATATCCGCCACGGATTCGCAACTGCCGATCAGCGCCGCGATGGTGGACAATCTGTCATCCAGTGTGATGCTTGCCATTTTCCCTCTCGCAAAAAGTATGGCGGGGGCTGATGCTCCCCCGCCGCTTCGTCCATCGATCAATCCAGCGAATCTTTGAGCTTCCTGGAGCGGCTCGGGTGCCGCAGCTTGCGGAGCGCCTTGGCCTCGATCTGCCGGATGCGCTCGCGGGTGACCTTAAAGTACTTGCCCACTTCCTCAAGCGTCCGGGCGCGGCCATCCTCCAGACCAAACCTGAGCTTGAGCACCTTTTCCTCTCGGGGGGTGAGCGTCGACAGCACAGACAGCAACTGCTCTTTCAGCAGGGTAAACGCGGCCGCCTCGGCGGGCGCGGGCGCGTCGTCGTCCGGGATGAAGTCTCCAAGATGGCTGTCCTCTTCCTCGCCGATTGGCGTCTCGAGCGACACCGGTTCCTGCGCGATCTTGATGATTTCGCGCACTTTGTCCTCCGAGATGCCCATCTCCTCGGCGATCTCCTCCGGGGTAGGCTCGCGACCGTATTCCTGCAGCAGCTGTCGGGACACGCGGATCAGCTTGTTGATGGTCTCGACCATGTGCACCGGAATTCGAATGGTGCGCGCCTGGTCTGCGATGGCGCGAGTGATCGCCTGGCGAATCCACCAGGTGGCATAAGTGGAGAACTTGAAGCCCTTGCGGTAATCAAACTTCTCGACGGCCTTGATCAGGCCAAGGTTGCCCTCCTGAATCAGGTCCAGAAACAGCATGCCGCGGCCCACATATCTCTTGGCAATCGAAACCACCAGGCGCAGATTGGCCTCGGCTAGCCTGTGCTTGGCGTCCTCGTCGCCCTGCTCCATGCGCAGCGCAAGATCGATTTCCTCGTCGGCTGTCAGCAGCGGCACCTTGCCGATCTCCTTCAGGTACATGCGCACCGGGTCGTCGATGCTGATGCCTTCGGGCACGGACAGATCCAGGTCGTCTTCCGTCAGGTCGATGACCGGATCCGGATCTACCTCCTGCAGCTTGGCCTCGTTGACCACCTCGATGCCCACGTTGTCCAGTGCCTCGAGGATCTTATCGATCTGATCGGTATCCAGCTCCAGCTCGCCCAGCTGCTCGATGATTTCTTTGTAGGTGAGCATGCCCTTGGTTTTGCCCGCCTCCATCAGCTCGCGAACGCGGGCGGATACGCTCTCCGTATTGGATTTGTTCAAATGGACCACCCCTTCCGACTGGCATTCAGTCGACCCAATTCTTCGGTAAGTTGCTGAATCTGCTCAACGAGCCGTCTTCGATCGTCGCCCTGGGCCTCTGAAAGCAGTGGTTCCAGTTTTGCGCGTTCGGATTCGATCCGGTGGATCTGGATGTTGCTCAGGCAGTCGGCGGCCATCAGCATGGCCTTTTTTTCGTCCGGAGGCACCTCGCAGTTGAGCGCCGAAGCAGCCATCTTGCGCTCGTCGTCATCCAGCTGATCCAGCACGCCGGAAGCCGATTGCCCGGCCAACAGCATCTCTGCGATGCGGCGGTACAGCTCGGTCTCGAAGTCTTTCACCGATACCGTGCCTGCCGGGATCAGCTTGCTCCCCAGCAGCATCAGCAGCTCACGTTCGGCTTTCTCATGAGCCAGGAACTCGCGCCTGCTGGCCTTCTTTGGCCGGGGTTCCCGCTTGCCTGGCTCGGGCTGCATGATGGAAGTGCCGACCTGCGAGAGCAGCACCTCGCGTTCAAATCCGGTCTCCAGCCTGAGGCGTTCTAAGTAGTTCTGAAGTTCCACAGGATTTCTAACGTTTTTTAGCATTGCGCAGCAGGCGATCGCGTATTCAGTGCGGCCCTGCTGGTCGGACATATCGAAGCTCTCCTTGATCCTCGACATGCGGTAGCTGATGGGATCCTCGGGCTTTAACCTGTTGAAACCCTCAAACCCGTACATCTTGACGTAGTCATCCGGATCCATTCCGTCCGGGAAAACCAGCACGCGAGCCTTCATCTCGAGCGCATCGAAAATGTCGAGCGCGCGCAGAATGGCTTTTTGACCGGCGGCGTCTCCGTCGTAGCTGACCCAGACCTCGGGGGCATAGCGCTTGATCAAGCGCGCCTGCTCCTCGGTGAGCGCCGTCCCAAGCGTAGCCACCACGCCGGGCACGCCCGCCTTGCGCAACGACACCACATCCATATAGCCTTCGACCAAAATCAGCTTGTCGAGCCGGCCCTCCTTGCGCACCATGTTCATGGCGTAAAGCCCTTGCCGCTTGTTGAACACCGGCGTGTCGGATGTGTTCAGGTACTTGGGCGTGGCGTCTCCCATGGCACGACCGCCAAAACCCAACACATGCCCCTGCGCGTCGATGATGGGAAACATCACACGGCCGCGGAACATGTCGTACGCGCGGTGCTCCTTGCGTCCGGTGAGCCCCGCCTTGATGAGTTCTTCTTCGGAAAACCCCTGCTTTTGCAGCTCTTCGGTCAAATCAGTCCAAGCATCTGGTGACGCGCCAAGGCCGAATCTCCGAATGTCGGCGTCATCCAGTCCCCGCTTGTGCAGATAGGAAAGCACGGCTGCGCCAGACGGAGCAAAGAGGGTGCTGTGATAGTAGCGCGCAGCGGCCTGATTTGCCAAATGCAGTCGCTCTTTGAGCGCTTTGCTGGGCGCGTCCGGCGCACGATCGGTTCGGTCGGGCATGGGCATGTGCGCGCGCTCGGCGAGCGCGGTCACCGCTTCGATGAACTCCATGTGCTCCAATTCCATCACGAAATGGATTGCGTTTCCCCCTTCGTGGCAACCGAAGCAGTAATACATCTGCGCTTCGGGATCCACGCTGAACGAGGCGGTCTTTTCATGATGAAACGGGCACAGGCCCCAAAACCGTCTACCCTTTTGCTTGAGTGCGACATGGTCGGACACGATGTCCACGATGTTCAGCCTGTCTCGCAATTCGTCAAGCCAAGCATCGGAGAGCCTGCCCGCCATGCACACACCGCCTTTCTATCAATTCGCCACCTTGAGTGGTTTTCCTGCAAACTGTGACAATTTTATCGAGCTCTAACATTGCGCCCAACCACCCACCCGCTAGAAAGCGGCGGCCTGCGCAAGCCCTATTCTTCCCTTTATGCAAGGTATATACCACATTCGAACGAAAAAACCCTGCCAGAAAATAAAATTTACCAATTGGCGGGCAAAAAAGTCCCGCACATTCGGCATGTGCGGGGCTCAATCTCGCGCGATTTCTTAACAGAGTGTCACAGCCGATTGGGATAGAGCTTCACGTTGGCTGCAGTATACCACTCTTCGGTGACGCGCTCGAACTCGGCGCTCTTCTTGTCCGCAAGCGCTTGCTCGCGCAGACCTTCTTTTACGGCCTCAAAGTCGGCTGCGCCGGGCGTCACATCGCTGTTGTAGCGGATGATGTGCAAGCCGTAGCTGGTCTCAACGGGCTCGGAAATGTCGCCCACTTTTTGCAGCGACATCGCCGCATCTCTGAACTCCGCCACCCAGTCGGTGGACTCAGCGGACACATAGTACCCATCGGTCATGGCGGGCTCTTGCTGCATGCCCGGGTCCTGGCCGACTTCCTTCATCAGCGCGTCAAAGTCCTCACCGGCATTGAGCCTGTCCAGCACGCCTTGGGCGATGGGCATGAGCTCGTCTTTCATCTGCGTCCGAACATCCTCGATCTGCTTCTCCAAGTCGGCTTTGCGCGCCTGCAGATCCGCGTCGCTGAGCTGGCTCAGGTCTTCCTCTTCTTCAGCATCCTCGATCACCGGTTCGGCGGTCACTTCCAGCCCGTCCGGCGATTCGACCTGAACGTCCAGCTCCGGCGCCTGGACGACAGCCGGCTCATCGGTAGCGACGGGCGTTTCGACAACAGCCGACGTCTCGGTGGCAGCGGGCGCTTCAGTGGCGACCGGGGCCACTGTGGCATCGGGGGCAGGCGTCAGTTCGGCGCCCTGCACTTCACCCTCTTCGGTCTCGGCGGCGTCGCCCAGATCGGCGTCGCCTTCGCCATCGATGTCCTCCGCTTCCTCCGGGGGCGCAGCGCGGTCCTCGATCTCAAAGTTGACGCTGGACAGCTTGTCCTCGAGATTCGACAGCTCGGCCTGCCGCTCGTCGGAAGGCGTGATAAGAATGTGCTTCACGGTGCGGTAGCCTTCCGGCGCCCAGTAGATCTCATCGCCGTTCTGCGCCGCCTGCCCGAAAGAAGCCGGATCGGCGGTGTAGGTTTCCTTGTCGCTTTCGACCGCCTCGTCATAGGCTTTCTTGAGGTCTTCATCAGACAGCGTGACATCCTTGGTCACATGCTCGACCAACGCGTTGTCCTTGTAGTCGGCAACAGCATTGCGCTTCATGGTTTCCTCGTCAACGCCGTTCTGCAGCAAATAATCCTTGGCGGACTGGAGCGCCTCTTCTTCGGAAATGCCCTCGCCCTGGAAGTTGGTGATGAACAGGTTGACGAGCTGGTTGTATTCATCCGCCGCGCCCTGCACCAGCTCGATGCGCTTCTCCTCGGTGACCTCGCCCACGCCAAACTCGGCGGCCTTGGCGGTGTTGATGCGATCGCGCACCATATACTCCAGCACATCGTTTTTGATGCCCTGAATGACGTCTGACTTTTTGAGTTCCTCACCATAACCATAGCTCTGATACATGTTCAGGAGTTCATTGTATTCCTTGGATGCTTCGGCCTTGAGAATCTGGCCGCCGTCGTACTCGGCGACGACCACCTTGTCCTCCGCCGCCTGATCCACCTTGATCAGCCCGCAGCCCGTCAGGGCCAGCATCAGCGCCAGCGCCAATGCCAGCAGCTTGAAGATGTTTTTCGTCATGTAGGAATCCGTCCTTTCCGTAATCGCATGGTATACATTATACATGGTTTGATTTTATAAGGCAAGCGGTTTTGTGGCATCTGTGTGTCGAAGGTGTTTCAAAACTGAATACAATAATTGTTCACGATCACAATCCAGCGTGCACATGTGGCTGGACTCCGGCAGCCTCACGAGCTGCTTTTGCTTGCTGCTGATGCCCTGAAAAATGATGTCCGCGCTCCTCGGGTTGACGGTCTGATCGTGCACCGGCTGGATGATCAGCGCGGGCGCCACCACCGCGAACAGGTTGCGCTCGGCCCTATGCATCACGCGCAGCAGATCCCGCACCTTGGCCACGGGCAGCCCCTCGTAACCGCAGTCGTATTCATACAGGAAATCACGCCGCTTGGGCCGAGGCTCGGCGCCATCCCAGTTCCTGTAGGGCGAGACCAGCGCCATGAGCGGCGCCAGACGGCCAAACCGCATCCGGATGCGCAGCGCCGCCGACATGCACACAAGCGAATCCACAGGGTATTCCTCCGCCAGAATCAGCGCCAGCGCGCCCCCCATGGACAGCCCCATCACGCTGACTTGCTCGCACTGCTTCCGCAAATCCACATAGCTTGTCCGGGCGGCGGCGAGCCACTGCCGCCAGTTGGACTCGCGCATGGCCGTCAACGTTTCCCCGTGGCCGGGGAGCAGCGGCGCGCTGACGGTGTATCCGCTGTCGTTCAGCTTCTGGCCCAGCCAGCGCACATGCCCGGCCGTGCCAGTAAATCCGTGCAGCAACAGGCAGCCGTGCGGCCCTCCTCTAAGAAAAAACGCGCGACCGATCGGATCCTTTGCATCCACGCTCAGTACCTCCCATCCTTCGACGACAAGAGAAACCGGATCACGACGCGGCGATCCGGCTGTGTTTCTACCGTTATTCTATCAAAGAATGCGCAGCGGTATGCCTGTGCGCGCCACCTCAGGGTCAAGCTTCCGCAAGGCTTGCAGCAGCTGGCCGAGCGGCGCTCTTTCGGTGACCAGCGCGATCATGTCATCCACCGGCGTCAGACGCGCACCCGGCACCAGCGTCCGGATCACGGCATCCAGCCGCTGCGGATGCTCGGACTCGATGCGCACCATCAGCTGCGCTTCCTCGCCGTCCGGTGCCTGGTAGCGCGGAGCCTGCGCCGGTTTTTCCAGCATGTTCATGCCGCCCCGGCACAGCTCGATGACGTCGCCCAAAATCGCGCTGGCGGTGGGCAGGCTGCCCGCGCCGCGCCCCTGGAACAGCACGTCCTGCACGTAGTCGCCGCTGACCAAAATTCCGTTGTACACGTCGCGCACCCGATACAGCGGGTGATCCTCCTTGAGCATGGCCGGATGCACCCAGCCGATCCAGCTGTCCCCTTTGCGCTCGGCATGCGCTATCAGCTTCACCGCGCCGCCCAGCGCCCGCGCGCACCGAAGGTCGCGCTCGGTCACGCGGGCAATGCCCTCGGTCTGAATGGCGGCGTGATCGGACAGCTCGCTGCCAAAAGCCGCGTTTGCCAGGATGGCCAGCTTGCGTTTGGCGTCCCAGCCCTCGATGTCGGCGGCGGGGTTCAGCTCGGCATATCCCAGTTGCTGCGCTTCGGCCAGCGCTGCCGGAAAGCTCATCCCCAGCTCTTCCATGCGGGTCAGCAGATAGTTGGTGCTGCCGTTCACGATTCCCTCAATCCGGACGACGTGGTTGCCGGACAGGCAGGTCCTGATGGGCCTGAGGATGGGTACGCCACCGCCCACCGACGCCTCGTAGAGGTAGCCGCACCCGCGCGCGCGGGCGATGGCGGTCAGCTCGTCGCCGTGCTCCGCCACCAGCTCCTTGTTGGACGACACCACGCTTTTTCCCGCCTGCAGCAGCGCCTTGGTAAACTTATAGGCCACCGAGCAGCCGCCGATGGTTTCCACAGCGATCGACACATCCGGATCGTTCAGGATGTCGTCGAAGTTCTGCGTTAAGGCGCATCCTTCGGGCACGTCGATGGTTCTCAGATCCATCGCGTACTTGAGGGCAACGCGCTCGCCCGCCGCGCGCGCGATCACATCCTGATTGTCAACCAGCATCTTGATGACCCCAGACCCCACCGTCCCGCAACCCATGACCGCCACCGTGCGCATATTTTTCACAACCTCTGAATCTTAATCCTCTGAAGCATCTCCTGATACACCGCGAAATCCACCAGCTGGGTGCCCTCACTGACCACGCTTGCCGAGGCGGCCGCCGCGCCCATGCGGAAAGCTTCCTCGAGGGCCAGGCCCCGGCTCAGACCCCAAAGAGTCCCCGCCACCATCGAATCGCCCGCGCCAACCGTGGAGCGCACTGGCAGCTTTAGCGCCGGCTGCAACAGCGCTTCCCCGTCGCGGCAGATCAGCGCGCCCTCATCACCCAGGCTTACGCACACCGTCTCAATCCCCTGCTCGTTCAGCGCGCGCGCTTCTCGGGCCACCTCATCGATAGATCCGAGCGTCCGGCCGAGCATCAGCTCCAGCTCGTGTCTGTTGGGCTTGATGAAGTGCGGCTTTGCCGATAACCCCAGCCGGAACGGCTCGCCCTCGGCGTCCAGCGCCACTCGACAGATTTCGCGTGCGCGGCGAATCAATGCTTCATAATATGCAGCAGGGCAGCCCGGCGGCAATGAGCCGGTGAGCACCAAATAGTCGCTGCTCTTCGAGCACCGCTCCACCTGCTGCAAAACACGCGCCTGAAGCACCTCGTCCATGGGCTCGCCGCGCTCGTTGAGCTCGGTTACCGTCTGCTTTCCCTCGTCCAGCAGCTTCAAGTTCACCCGCACGCGGCCGGGCACAGGCACAAACTCCGTCTCCACGCCGCGCACGCGAAGATAATCCTCCACCTGTTCACCCTGGCCAGCGGGCAAAAGCCCAATGCAGCGCGCGTTCGCGCCCAGCGTTTTCAACACCACCGACAGGTTGATCGCCTTGCCGCCCACGTCGTCTCGGGCGCTCAAAACGCGGTTCATCGAGCCGTAGCGGAACTCGGCGACAGACACGGTGCGGTCAATCGACGGGTTCAGGCTGAGCGTGGTGATCACGCCTTTCATCTACAGCCGGGCCACATGCCTCGTCGGCATCTGCTTTCTCTTGTCCTTGCTGCGCATGGCGATGTTCAGCACCAGGCCGATGCTCATCATGTTGGCCAGCAGGTTCGAACCGCCGTAGCTGACCAACGGCAGAGGGATGCCCGTAACGGGCAGAATCCCGATCACCATGCCGATGTTCTCCACCACGTGGAACAGGAACATGGCCATGACGCCCATGATTGTGTAGCTGCCAAACGAGTCGGCGGCCTGGGAGGACATGGCGACCATGCGCACCATCAAAACCATATAGCCGAGCACCAACGCGCCCGCGCCGACAAACCCAAAGGCTTCGCACACAATGGCGAACACAAAATCGGTGTAATCAAATGGGATGTATTCCAGCGACGCAATGCTGCCCGTCGAGAACATGCCCTTACCCCACAGCCCGCCCGTGCCCACGGCCAAGCGCGCGTTGTAGGTCTGCATGCCCGCGCCTTGCAGATCCGAGGTTTGGTTGAAAAACGTCATAAGGCGCGCCGCACGGAAACTCTCGCCCGAGCTGGTCATCCAGTACCACAGGGGCACCAGCAGCAGCACCGCAATGGCCAGAATGCCGATGATCAGCCTGCTGCTGGCGCCCGAGGCAAATAGCATCACGCCGAAAATCACAATGTATACCAGCGCCGTGCCCACGTCAGGCTGCGCCACGATCAGCACCAGGGGCAGGCCGATATAGGCCAGCACGGGGATCAGCTCGGCAACCTTGGTGATGGGCTTGTTGCGCCCGGCGAACAGCTTCGCCAGGGCGATGATGATGGCCAGCTTGCCGAACTCAGACGGTTGCAGCGTGCGCGTCTGGTCAACGCCCCATTTGAACCAGCCCGCCATGTTGCCCTGGCCTTTCTCCATGAACAGCACCAGCACCAGCAGGCCGATGTTTGCCCAGTAGATGGTGTTTGAGTACTTCGCGTACAGCTCGTAATCAAGGTAGACCATCACAGCCAGCATAAACAGCCCCGCCAGCAGCCACATGATCTGAAGGCGCGCATAGTGGGTGGGCTGGGTATTGATCAGCTGAAGGAAGCTGGTGGCCGGTTGATCCACCGGTACGGCCGTTGCCGCGAAGATGCTGAGAATACCGAAAACGCTGATGGCGACAACCAGCAAAAACACCGGCCAGTCAAAATTTCTGAGCAGGCCAGGGTTGAACTTGTTGGCCTGGATAAACCTGACCATGCGCTGGATCCGGTGCTGTTGCGCGGGACCGGAACGGACTTTGTTTTGCGTGTGTGCACGGGCTTGTTGCATTTTGTCACCTCATTCCTTACCGGATAGGGCGTGCGCCACGCGCGCCCAGTACCCGATGGCCTTGCGTTTTTCCATCGGGATGTCTTCGCCCAGAAGCCTGCCTGCGATGTCTTCGACGGCCCGGCCTGCCGGGCCTTGGGCCGCCCCCGCGCCGGCCATGCCAGATTGCTCCGGCAGCCAGCCGAGCAGCGGGATGCGCAGCGCTTCCGCCATGACTTCAGGCTCGATCATACCCCTCTGCTCGCTTTTTAAAAGCGGCACGCGGTTGACGACGAGCATCCGCTCCGAAACGCCGCCCCGCGTCAGCAGCCCGGCCACGCGCTCGGCGTCGCGCTGGGACAACGCGTCTGGAGTTGCCACCAGAATGGCCGCGTCCGCGCCGGCGATGGCGTTGCGGAATCCCTTGCCCACGCCCGCCGGACAGTCGATCAGCACGAACTCGAACCGATCCTTCAGCCGCTTCACGATGCCCTCCGCCTGCGCAGGCGAGACGGCGTCCTCGCCGCGGGTTTGGGCGGCGTTGAGCAGATAAAACTCCTTGTTCGGCTCCACGCGGATCAGCGCCTGCTTGAGCTTGCACAGCCCTTCGGCCACGTCCACCAGGTCGTAGACCACCTTGTCCTGCAAGCCCAGCATCAGGTCCAGGCTGCGCATGCCCATGTCCATGTCGACCAGCACGACCGATTTTCCCATCGCGCACAGCCGCTGGGCGATGTTCTTCGCCAGCGTGGATTTCCCCGAGCCGCCCTTGCCGGACGTGATCACAATCGCCTGGCTCATTTGTGTTACACCTCTAACTCGCGCGAACGCGTCAGTCCGCCAGCCGGTTGACCAGCGGTATGGTCACAGAATCAGAGCGCTTTTTGCTGTCCAGGTAGTGTTCGATGACGTTGATGGCGGTGGTGTTGGATCTCGCGCCGGCGTATCCGTTCTGGATGTAGACCACGACCACAATCTCGGGGTTGATGAGCGGCGCATAGGTCACCAGCCAGCTGTTGTTCTCGATGTCGACCTTGGAGCGCTGTGCGGTGCCGGTCTTGGCGGCGATGGGGTACTTTGCCTTGGCGAACGCGGCGGCGGCGGTGCCGTCGTTCTCGATCTGGGTAACCTCTTCCATGCCCCGGCGGATCAGCGACAGATACTCGTCAGCGCCGTAGATCTGGTTTATGATCTTTGGCTCCTTTTGCAGCACCACCTCGCCTGTCGGGGAAACAATCTTGTCGATCACGTGAAGGTCGAACACGGTGCCTCCGTTGGCGACGGCCGCCACGTAGCGAGCGACCGCAACCGGGGTCACCTGCGTGATGGACTGGCCGATGGCCGACATGATGGTGTCGTTGTTGGTCCAGCGAAGGTCGCTCAGGCAGTAAAACACTTCGTTGACCAGCGTGTGACGGGAGATGTAGGTGCTGGGGATGTTCATGTCCTCCAGCAGGATTGTGCGGATCTTGGGAACCCATTCGTCCTTGGGCCCTTCCATCTCGACCAGATCCAGCAGCTTCTTGGTGACCTTGTCGATGCGCTCCTCGTCGTACTCAATGCCGCGGTCAGCGCCCACGCGCCGGAACATGCGCTTGATCATCGCCGCGGAAAAGATGGGTTTGCTTGTATACTGGTCGTCAATGGCGCGTGTGGAGTCGTACAGCATCAGCTGGTTGCCCACAAAGCTGGTGGACTCGTTGGGCAGCTCGATGCCGGTGCGCGAGGTGAGCCCGAGCTTGGCGGCCCAGTTGGTGATCTTCTCAGAACCCAAGCGCTGGCCAACCGTGTAAAAAAAGTAGTTGCACGAGTTTTTGATGCCCTCGACGATGGTCTGGTCCTGGTGCTTGTAGCGCATGCTGCTGTCAATCCAGCACTTGGGGGGATGGACGGTATCGGTGCCCAAGAACTCACCTTTATCGCTGATGCGCTCATCGGGCGTGATCGCACCCTCCATCAGCCCGCCCAGCGCGGTGACCAGCTTGAAGATCGAGCCGGGCGTGTCTCGCGCGCTGATGGCGCGGTTGTACATGGGATTGCGCTCGTCCATGACGATCTCGCGCCATGCATCCGGATCCACCGTGCCCGTGCCAAAGATGGACAGATCGTAGGACGGGTAATTCGCCATCGCCAGCACCGCGCCGTTGTTGGGGTTGATGGCCACACAGGCGCCGCTCTGGGCGGTCTTGACCGGCTGCATCAGCCTGCCATAGCGGCGCAGCTCGGTTTTGTTCATTTCCTTCCAGCGCGGGGTTTTCATGACTTCGATCTGGTCTTTTTCGATGTTTGCGATGTTCCTTTTCAGTGCCTTTTCGGCCACGGTCTGCAGCTGGGTGTCCAGCGTCAGCACGACGTCGTTGCCGTCCACCGGCGCCTGATACTCGAGGTCGCGGATCCGCTTGCCCTTGATGTTGAGCTCGACCACGCGCTTGCCCTGCCGGTACTCAATGTAGGGCGAAAGCTGGTCCTCCATGGAGTACTCGATGCCCGTCATACCCACGATGGCGTCGTTGGGGTAGCCCTTTTCTTTGTATCTGGCCATGGTTTCCTCGCCGGAGATCTTGCTGATGTAGCCGATCGTGTGGGCCGCCACCGACTTTTTGGGGTATACGCGCTCGGCGCCCGGACTGATGGAGACGCCCGGCATGTCGGCGGAGCGCACCTCGATCTGCTCCACGGTTTCAAAATCGATGCCGTAGGCGATGGTGACCGGCTCGGGCTTGAACGCGTTCATGCGCGATTCCTGCCAGATCGCGAGGATTTTCAGCTTCTCTTCCCTGGGAAGCTCCTCCGGGATGAAGTAGTTTCTGCACAGCGCGTCGAACAGATCTTCCACCGCCGTTGTGTTCAGGCTGAAATTGGCGCGCCACTGCTGCTGACGCTTGGCGTCTGCGGCGGCGTTGTCGGTGCCAGTGTTGAAGTGCCAGCCAACCGCGTCCGGGTATCTTTCGCTCGGCCCATATTCCAGCCAGAACTCGGTAATCGTCTTTTTACCGGCGCCCTCCACCAGCCTGATGATCTCGATGATCGACTTTGTGTACATCTCGCGGTGCGCGTCCGTGGTGAGCGACGGGTCTCGATAAAACTGCACGTTGTAGGAGGGCTTGTCATAGGCCAGCGGAACCATGTTCTTATCGTAGATGGTGCCCCGCATGCCATACAGCGTGAGCGTCCTGGTGGTTCGCTCATTGGCGTACTCATGATAGGTGTCGACATTGGCAATCTGCATGTTATACATCCTGAAGAAGATCGCGGCAAACGCGCCAAGGACAATCACAATCGTGATCAGGTAGCGAAGCCTTGTGGGTCTCATGCGGGGCAACCTCCCTTCGAGAACAGGTCTGTGTTCATTGCGGCGCTACCGGCCGGCGTAGCGCGACCAGGTGGGCCGGAAGATCCGGTTATACAGCAGGTAGATGATCTGCGTCATCACCACCGCGACCGGGACGCGGATCAGCCCGTCGCGCAGGGTTTGCGTGTCAAAGAAGCCATTGGACAGATAGCGGGTGATGGTCATCGCCAGTTCGTACAGCGAAAAGCAGATCAGCGGCATGACGACGGGAGTCAGCACATAGCGCTGATAGCGCCGCCCGGCAAGGCCGGACAGGTATCCGCAAATCAGGAACTGCGCGGTGTAAAGGCCGAGCATCTGGCCGATCGAGATGTCCATCAGCAGCCCGGCGATCATGCCGTACATGGAGCCGCGCGTGCGCCCCAGCAGCAGCCCAAACACAACCACCGACATCAGCGTGAACAGCGGCGCATAGCGGGCAATCCAGAACTGGGTCACCACGGAGGTGTCCAGCATCAGCGACACAATCAGCAGCAGCACGGGCAAGAAGCGTCTCAAGTGTGTCCTCCGTTATTGCGCCCAGTAGTCTTCGGGCAGCATGTTGTTGTCGTCCGGCGTCTGACCCTGGTCAGAGACGGGCGCGCGGGTGGGTTCGTTGATCAGATTGCCCTCTTCGTCCAGCTCGCCCTCTTCCGGGTAGGTGAAAGTCTCGTCCAAGCCTGTGGTGACCTCGTTATTGGGCGTGGGCACAGGCGTCGGTCCGAGGGTAGGCGTGGGTCTGGGCGTGGGCGTGGGCAGCACCGGCATGGGCCGATCGTCGTCCGTCTCCGGAATGACGCGCAGCACCACCACCTCCTCGATGCTGTGAAAATTGACCGATGGCATCACGTAGATGAAGCGGTCAGAGGCGTCGGATTGCTGGCGCGCGACCTGGGTAACGGTGCCCACCTTGAGGCCCTTGGGAAACAGCCCGTCGTCGCCCGAAGTGATGACCACGTCGCCCGATGTCACATCGTTGATGACCGGCACATACTCCATGCGGCATTGGATGGTGTCAGCGTAGGCGTCGATGGGCCCGAACATCACGCCCGGGTTGCGCGTGCGCTCGATCAGGCATCCCACGCGGCTGCTGGGATCCACTAGCGTTCGCACCTTTGCGTAATTGAGTCCGGTCTCGAAAACCACGCCCACCAGGCCGTCGCCCGTCATCACGGCCATGTTCTTGCGCACGCCGGCGGCTTCGCCCATGTTGATGGAAAACGTGCTGAACCACACGCCCGGGCTGCGCGTGATGACCTTGGCGTATAGCGGATCCAGCGCCTGGAAGCGCTCTTTAACCTCCAGAAGCGCCTTGAGCCTCTCGTTTTCAAGGATCGCTTCCTGGTTGCTCATCACGCGCAACCGCAGGTCGGTTAGCTCCCGCTCGGCGACCTCCAAATCCTGCCCCATGCGCTGATAGTCCTTAACGCCACTGAACAGGTCTCGAAGATAGAGAGTCATCCCGCTGAACGCGCGCTGCACGGGTGAAAGGATCGATCCCACACCGTTTTCGGCGATGCTGGTTTGATCCTGGGTGCGCAGCACCAAAAAGAACGCCAGCGCCAGCACCGCCAGCACGACCAGCACGGCGAACGCCACACGGCCCAGGCGTCCGGCAGTTTTCTGTTTTTTCGGCCTTGCTGCCATTCGGTTTGTTCTCCTTTAATGGTTAGGCTTTGTCTGCTAGGCTTCTACGCCGCCAGCCTCCCGGCAGGCATCATGGAGCGCCGCGTCGTCCATCAGTCGCCCAAGCCCCATCAGAACATCATCCATCGGGTGCTCGGACACGGAGACAGGCACGCCGGTGTTCTCGCTGAGCACCTCGGGAAGGCCGGGCAGCAGCGCACCGCCGCCGCTCAAGTGTATCCCCTCTTCAAAGACATCGGCCGCCAGTTCCTCAGGCGTGCGCTGCAGCGCGTCGCGCATGGCGTCCACCAGCACGCGCACCGGTTCACGCAGCGCCAGCGCGATGTCCCGAGTGGTAACTTCAATGGTCTTCGGGAGGCCCGTCTTGGTGTCGCGCCCCCTCAGCAGCACTTTTTCGCCCTGGTGCGGCTTGGCCGCGGAATCCTCTTCACCGCCGTCTTTGTCCCCATCGGCTTCCTCGGCCCCCGTCTCGGGCTCGCCCAGGTCGTACTCGTCTTCTTCGTCGGCGTCATAGTCAGGCATATCGGCCGAACCGATGTCGCACTTCAGGTCCTCCGCCGTGCGCGCGCCGATCACCAGGCCCTTTTTCTTGCGCACATAGCGCACGATCGCCTCGTCCATCGACAAGCTGCCGCTGCGCATGGAGCGCGCCGCCACGATGCCATACATGGACAGCACCGCGATCTCGGTCGTGCCCCCGCCCAGCACCACCACCATGGTGCCCTTGGCCTGTCCAACGTTCCGCCCGGCGCCCCGCGCCGCCGCCAGGGGGGCCTTTACATAACTGACTTTCTTTGCGCCTGCCAGGCGCGTCATGGTCTCGAGCGCCTGGCGCTCCACCTTGGTCAGCCCCATGGGCATGGCGAGCAACAGCCGCACCTTCTCCATGGGCTTCCTGCGCCCGGTCGCGCGCTCGGCCAGTGCCAGCATCAGAAGCGCGGCCAGATCGGGATCGGTCACCGCGCCGTCCACAATGGGCGCGTGGATCACCGTCTCTTCGTGCGTGCGTCCCAGCATCGCGTGGGCTGCGTCGCCCAAGCCCAGCACCTGCTGCGCATCAGACTTCAGCGACAGCACGCTGCTGGCCTCGCGCAGCACCGCGCCCTCGCCCGACAAATAAATCGCGATGTTGCTGCTGCCGTAATCGACGCCGATTCCATCGCCGGAATAATTGCCCATCCGTTCCTCCTATTTCTTGCCAACAAGTTGCTGTCGCATAGCTGGGAGCAGCTGCAGCGGCAGTCCGATCACGTTTTCATAAGATCCTTCGATCTCGGCCACAAACGCGCCCGCGCCGCCCTGAATCGCATAAGCGCCCGCCTTGTCCATGGGTTCGCCGCTCCCTATGTATGCTTCGATTTCCTCGTCGGTCAGCGCCTTAAAGCGCACGCGCGTGCAATCCACACGCTTCTCCATGCGGCCGCTCCTCGCGTCCATCATGCACACGCCCGTCAGCACCCGGTGGTCTTTTCCAGACAGCAAGCGCAGCATCCGCCGTGCATCCTCGGCATTTTCGGGCTTGCCCAGCGCCTCGTCGCCCAGCGCCACCAGCGTGTCCGCTGCCAGCACCAATCCCTCGGAAACCGCCGCGCAAGCCGCTCGCGCCTTGCGCTCACACAACATGTCCACCATCTGATGAGGTGTGCCAGACGCGGTCTCGTCCACATCCAGCTTGAGCACCGTGTAGTCCCAGCCCAAAAGATCCAGCAGCTCGCGTCGCCGGGGTGAGCCGGATGCGAGAATGAGACTTGGACGGATTCCGGCCCCATCTGGTTTCCAGTTCATGTGCATACCGCCTCTTTTAAGCATACGCATTCATGGTATTATAACATATCCATGATGCAATGCAAAGCCCATCACCGTTTGCTGGGCGTTAAAAAAGCGGATCACGCGATCCGCTTGGCGATCTATGGTTTGCTACTGGCTTCTGCGCCGCAGCCAGCTGACGCAGCAAAACACCAGCGCCGGGAAGATGATCGCGCACAGCAGCCCAAACTTCAACCCAAGCTGCGCGGGATCCGTGCCGGAGAACCAGCCGCCGATGAACGGAAACGCGCCACGCGCGGCAGCGCTCGAGAGCAGCCCCACCAGGCCCGGGCCGCTGGAGCAGCCCACGTCCCCCGCCAGCGCCAGCACCGCGAACATCGACACGCCGCCCTGCGCGTAGCAGCGCGAAGATAGGCTCAGCGTACCTGGCCACATGATGCCGACAGCCAGCCCGCACAGCGAGCATCCCAACAGCGACACCATGGGCTGCGGCGAAAACACCGCCGCCAGATACCCAACGACGCACAGACAGGCGCTCACCATCAGCATGTTGCTGAGTTTGATCTTGCTGCCCTTGATCCCGTAAAACAGGCGCGACACGCCCATCAAAATCGCGAACGTGAACGGCCCCAACAAGTCGCCCATCGTTTTGGGAACGCCCAAGCCCAGCTCTGCGAACATGCTCGACCACTGCGCCATCGCCTGCTCGGCCGCGCCTGAGCCGATCATGAGCAGCAGCAGCACCCAGAAGATTTTCGCGGAAAACAGCTTTCTCAGCGGCGCCCGCTGGTGATCCTCCACGAGCGCGCGCAGCGGCACCCTGGCAAACAGAAAGATATTCAATGCTGGAATCAGCGCCCAGATCATCGGCAAAAAACGCCAGTGCTGTATGCCCGCCGCCCAGAAAAACATCGTGGACGCAAGCACCACAAACGCTTGACCCCAGCTGTAAAACGAGTGCAGCAGGCTCATGGCCGCCGCCTTTTCATCGCCTGGGCAGGCCTCTACAATCGGGCTGATCAAAACCTCGATCAGGCCGCCGCCAACCGCCATGCACACCGTGGAGAGCACCAGCCCTGCATACGCCGGCATCAGCCCGGGCAGCACGCCCATCAGCACCAAACCCAGCGTGGCCAGAATGTGCGCCAGCACCACCGGACGGCGATAACCGAGCCGGTCGATGTAGCGCGCGGCCACCAGATCCGTCAGGATCTGCACGCCAAAATTCACCATGATCAGCAGCCCGATCCGCTCATTGGTGATCTGAAACTCGTTTCGAAACCTCACGAACAGCAGCGGCGCCAGGTTCACCACGATGGCCTGCGTCACATAGCCCAGGTAGCTGGCATGAATCGTGTGTTTAAACGTATACTTCAAGGCGTAGCGCGCCCCTTTCGTGTGCGAATCAAAGAGAAGCTCCCTCCCCCGCTTACGCGGAGACCTTCTGCGCAGGCGATCGCCCGCGCCGCCCTTTGAGCCCCAATCCGCATTTCGCTTGCGCTTTTTGCACAGCGCATCCATTATATGGCTGGCGCGCCCGGGTTGTCCACCGGTTTCCTGTTAACGCTGGGGCGTGAAACGCGCGGACGAGCGCGGTCCACCCGCGCCGATCCTCGTTTTACTTTATTAAATCTGCATTCTATGCGATGCCGAACCGGATCTCCAGCTCCCGGTCGCGCAAAATGCGCTCGGCTTCGGCATCGTCGCGCAGCCAGGCGCGCAAATGCTCCTTGTGCAGCAGCACCGGCATGCGGTCATGGATTTCGCGAATGGCCGGCGCGGCGTCGGTGGTCAGGATCACAAACGCGGGCAGTTCCTGATCCGGTTCCTGACGCCATAGCCCAGCCATGTAAATCGGCTCTCCGTCGCGGGTGAAAGCGTATTTCTGCTTGCCGCCATCGGGCGTTTTCATCCACTCATAATAGCCGCTGGCGGGCACCACCAGCCGCCGGCTTTTCAGGCAGTCCCGAAACATCGGCCTTTCCAGCAGGGTTTCCATGCGGGCGTTGATGATGATCCCCTTGCCGCCCGGCCGCGCAAAACCCCAGCGCATCAGGCGTGCGCCGCGCGCATCCACCACGGGCACGGCTTCGCTGGGCGCGATCTCCCCCAGCTTCACTTCTTCAGCTTGTTTGCGGTTGATTTGATCGATGACGCGCCGCAGTTCTTCGGCGCTGTCCTCGGCGTCGATGTAGTAGCGTCCGCACATGAGCCTCACCCCTCGTCCAGTTCAATAAACCAATCGTCCCGATCGTGAAACAAATAGAGCACCTTATCCCGAATGCGGCAGGTGTAGCGCATGCCCTGCCCGCCCGCCTTCAAAGATGGCGCCTCGCGCATGTCCAGAATCTGGTCGATGCGCGCGCAGTCGCCGTCCTCCGGGCGAAACATGATCGGCACGATCCGTCCGCCGATCTCGTGGTCGGCGCGCACCTTCACATATTGTTTGCACGCCCCCCTCTTCCGATCCGCCGCACATTCCATCTTGTTCCCCCCATTCCGTCAAGATGGGACATTGTCCCCTGTTCCCCGTCCTTCACCCCAGTATCGCAGCCCCCCGGTTTCCCATCACAAACGCCACCCCCGAAGGGCTAGCCTCGGCGCGCGGGTTGATGCTGGCGAAAGCCGCATCAGCCAGCACCACGCCGCGCCGCACCACCTGGTGTCCGAAGCGGCGGCGCAGCTCATCAATGGTGATTTCCAGCGCGTGCTCCTGCTCGCGGCGGCGGCTCTCCCCCAGCAGATCCAGCTGCATCGGGGCGTCCTCAGAGATCAATGCCGAGCAGCACAGGCCCACGCTGCGCAACGGCAGCCGCCCCTCACAGTGCTCGTGAAACAGCTCCATGGCGGTCTTAAACAGGTCGCCGGTCAGGTTGGTGGCGTGCTTCAGCGCGCGCTGGCAGCCATTGATCTCCAGATCCGTGGTGCGAGCGCTGATGGCAACGCATCCCGCGCGGAACCCGTGCTCGCGAAGCCTTGTGGCGACGCTCTCCGCCAGCAGGCAGAAGATGCGCTTGGCGTCCTCTGCATCGCGAATGTCGTGGGGCGGCGTGGTGCTGTTGCCGATGCTCTTGATGGCCGATTCCACGCCGGCGGGCAGCACGCTGCCCCGATCCAGTCCCATAGCGAATGCTTTCAGCTGGAGCCCATTCTTTCCAAAACGGCTCTGCAGCATGGACGCGTCCAGTTTGGCCAGCTCGCCGATGGTGCGCACGCCCATATCCATCAGCTTTTTGGTGGTGCGCGGACCCACGTACAGCAGCTCGCTCACCGGCAGCGGCCACACGATTTGCTGGTAGTTCTCCTCGGAGATCAACGTGGTGGCGTCCGGCTTTTTGTAGTCGCTGCCCAGCTTTGCAAACACCTTGTTGAAAGACACGCCGATGGACACCGTCAGCCCCAGCTCTTCGCGCGCGCGGTTCCGAATCTCTTCGGCGATTTTGAACCCCCGCTCCATGCCCATGCCGGGCTCGGACAGATCCAGCCAGTTCTCGTCCAGCCCAAAGGCCTCCACTCGGTCCGTGTACTGGCCGTAGATGTTCCTCAGCTTCTGGCTGAAGTAAAGGTACTGGTCGTAGTTGGGCTTGAGCACCACCAGGTTCGGGCACTTCTGCCGCGCCTGCCAGATGGCTTCGCCCGTCTTGATGCCGGTTACCCGCGCGGGCTGGTTTTTGGCCAGCACGATGCCGTGCCGTTCGCTGGGATCGCCGCACACGGCCACCGGCAAATCCCTTAGCTCCGGATGATAAAGGCACTCCACGCTGGCGTAAAACGCGTTGGCGTCCGAGTGCAAAATGACCCTAGACATGCTTTTCGCCTCAAATCGAACATTTGTTCTGTTTATATTGTAGCGCCATCCGCCGCATTTGTCAATCGAACAGAACGTAAATTCAATCGGGCAAAACATGGGCGGATGCCAAAGCATCCGCCCATGCAAAATCCCTATGCGATTGGCCTATCCGGCGGGCACGAGGTCCGCCGACCCTTCCGCGGCATCTGCGTCGTCCACATGAATCCAGCTCTTCATCAGCTCGGCCAGCTGTTGGAAATTCACCAAGTTGCGGATGATGGGCACGCGATCCGCAAGGTCCACCTCCACAGGCACGCAGGCGAACGCCAGCACCTTGCCCTCAATGGGCAGCAACTCGTCGAAGCCGTAGAAGCTCTCGTCTTCTTCGCTGATGTCGTCCGGGTTTTGAGCCTTGATCAGGTCGAGCAGCGCCGGATCGTCCACAATCTGCAGCGTCGGCTGGCCGATCAGCGCGTCCATGTCGGGCACAACGCGGAAGCGCACGCCTGTTTGCTCCGCTTCTGTTTCGCGCACGATGCTGACATAGCCCACCTCGCAGCCGCGCACCATCAGCGGCACCTCGATGCCTTCCTCAGGGATCATGTCCACATCCAGTGGAAGCACCATCTGGGTGCCGTAGTCAATCACGGCCTCGCGCAGGTCGCGCTCGATCAGCAACTCGCCCAGGATCGACTCCATCTCGCCCAGCGTCAGGCCGTCCAGCGTGGCGAACAGCGCGCCGCCGGTGATCTCGTCAAAATTCATCGGCATCGGCGTCGGCATGGCCGTCGGTTCAGGCGTTGGCCTGACGGTGGGTTTGGGTGTCGGATCGGGTTCGGGCGACAGCACTGTCAGCGTGTAGGTTAGCTTGTGGGTGTCGGCAAACACGCTGTCGTTCAGCGTGTAGCTGACCGCAATCTTGCCGGGCTTGCTGGTGTCCGGGTTGCCCGGGCGCTGCGTGACCTTGGGCACGCTAACGCTCGGATCCACCCATGCCTTGCCGATGATCTGCTTGAACGGGGTGCCCCGGCGGGTGGTGAGCGTGTAGCCGGGCGAATCGAAGTCCTCGCCCACCATCACGCTGCCGCGAGACTTGTTTAGCGAGAAATAGACGCGCGGCTTCTGCCAGCCGGTCTCCGTGGCGCGCATACCGCCCGGGTAACCCTTGGAGAAGTCCAGCGCGCAGCCATCGAAGCAATCGACGCCCGCCGAATCAAATCCGTCCTCCGGCCAGTCCACCTTTTCCAGGCGGCTGCAGCCCACGAACGCACGGTCGGCGATGTCGGCGCAGCGATTGAGCTTCAGGCTGGTCAGGCGCTCGCAGTCGGCAAACGCGGACGGACCAATGGCCGTCACGCGACTCAGGTCGATGCTGCTCAGCTGAAAGCAGCCCGAGAACGCGGACTCGTCAATGGTGGTGGCTGTGGTCGACATCTTGACGGATTTCAGCTTTTCGCAGCCGCGGAACGCGGCCGGGCCAATGCTGGTGATGCTGCTGAGCTTGACATCGGTCAGCGAAGCGCAGCCAGCGAACGCAGTCAACCCGATCCGCTGAACCTTGCTCAGGTCGATGTCGTTCAGCTTGGCGCAGCTGATAAACGCGTTGTCCGGAACGGCTGTCACTGCCGAAAGGTTGACCTTGGGCAGCTTTTTGCACTCGGCAAACGCCGCTGCGCCCAGCGTCTGGATGGCGCTGAAGCCGCTGATGCTGGCCAGCTGCGCGCAGCCCTGAAACGCGCCGACGCCAACGGAGCGAATTGGCCGCGCAAAGTCGCCCTTGGTGGTGGGCAGGCGCACCTCTTTGAGAAACAACAGGCCGGAAAGCGCGTTGTCGGGCAACGCGTCGCCGAGCACCGTGGCGCCGGTGATGTCCAGCATCGTCAGGCCAGACATGGTTCGGATGAACGCGAAGTCGGCAACGTTCAGCTCGCCGCTCGTCACCGTCAGCGAAGTAATCAGCGCGATGGCGGCCGGATCCATCTCGGCGGCGATCAGCGCGGATAAGGAGCCCGGTACCAAGCCGCTAACCACCGGGTTGAGGGGGTCGGCAAACGCCTTGCTCCTGGGCGCCTCGGTTGGCGTGGGCGTGGGCTCCGGCGTCGGCTCTGGAGTAGGTTCGGGCGTCGGCTCTGGAGTAGGTTCCGGCGTCGGCTCTGGAGTAGGTTCCGGCACGGGTTCGGGCGTTGATTCCGGTATTGGTTCTGGTTCCGGCGCGGGAACAGAAACCGCATCGGAAACAATCGCCGGGACGAGCTCTAGCAAAGGCTCGCCCGTCTGCTCGATCAAGACATCTTCCCCAGCGGTTCCCGTCGACTCGGCCAACGCCAAAAGCGTGCCCGAGAGCGCCATCAGCAGCGCCAACAAAGCCGCCGCGCAAGCGCGAATGAATCTGGGTTTCATCATCGATCCCTCCAATTTCCATGGATAAGATTGGCATGTGTAATCCTTAGACGTGCCAGAAGCGCGTTTGGTCGCGGTCGCCCCCAATTTCTGGAAAGAAAATTTTCTCCGACAGAATCAGAGCATCAGCGCTCCCGCTCTGTCGCAGGCTGCCGACAAACCAACAAAATATGGCAACTTGCTATCGCCATATTAGCGCATATGTGGCTTTACGTCAACAGAAACTCGGATCCGCGTTTTATTGCGTTTCATTTTATGCGAACACGCATGCCTTTGTGTTCACCAGGATGGCGCGGCGGGCAACAAACGGCAAATTCAGGCGGAATTGTCGCTTCATGCGGCCATTGAGGATCTCAAGATAGGCTTCTCCCAATCTTTGCTTGACTTCCCGGCCCTCGAGAGTTATATAGAAAGAGTTTACAGCCAATACACACCAGAAGGGACATGGCGGCCTTGAGACACACGCTAAAGCACTTTTTTCGCTACTGGCCAGTGGCGTTGCTGGCCGTGCTGGCGCTGACCGGCGAGAGCATCTGCGACCTGCAGCAGCCCACGCTGCTCAAGCACATGATCGACGAGGGCGTCACCGCCACGAACGCGGACGTGGTCAGGCTGTACGCGCTGCGCATGCTGGGCGTCGCGGCCCTCGGTATGCTGTTCGCCGCTACCCGCGCGATGCTGTCCAGCCATGTATCCCAGCGCTTCGGGCGCGACGTGCGGCTGGCGCTCTATGAAAAAATTCAGCGCGTTTCGCTTCAGAGCGTTGACCAGTTCGAGCGCGCCTCGCTGATCACCCGGCTCACCAACGACGTCACCCAAGTGCAGAACTTTCTGAATGGCATGATGCGTTTTTTCCTACGCGCGCCGATCCTTTGCGTCGGCGGCATCGTGTGCGCGTACCAATTGTCCCACCGGCTGGGCATTGTGCTGCTGGTGGTGATTCCGGTCTCGGCGCTCATCATCGCGCTGTCCATCAAAACCGGCTATCCCTTCTTTTTCCGCGTGCAGGGAACGCTCGACCGGCTCAATGCCAACGTGCGCGAGTACCTATCGGGCATCCGCGTGGTGAAGGCGTTCAACCGGTTCGATGAAGAAAAAGACCGCTTCGAGCGGAGCAACGAGTCGCTGACGGGCGCTTCGGCCAGCGCCATGCGCGTGACGGCATTCTTTGGCCCGGCGGTGGCGCTTTGCGTGAACCTTGGGATCTGCGCCGTGCTGTGGCTGGGCGGCCAAATCCATGAGGAGAGCGGCACCGTGCTGGCGTTCATCAACTACATGACGCAAATCATGATGGCGCTTGGTACCTTCAGCAACATCTTCAATCAGCTGGTGCGCGCGCTGGTCAGCGGCCGGCGCATGGAGGAGGTGCTGGCCGCTGATGTGGGCATGGACGTGAGCGGCAGCGCCCAGCTCGGCACGGTGAAAACCGGCCTGCGGTTCGAGGGCGTTTGCTTCCAATATGAAGGCTCACAGGGCAGCGTGCTGCAAAACATTAGCTTTGAGGCTAAGCTCGGCCAGACGCTGGGGATCATCGGCGCCACGGGCGCCGGTAAGAGCACGCTGGTGAACTTGCTCCCTCGCTTCTACGACGCTACCCAGGGCACTGTAACCATTGACGGCGCGGACATCCGCACGCTGAACCTTCATTCGCTGCGCGAGCGCGTGGCCATCGTACCTCAGCAAAACCTGCTGTTCACTGGCAGCATCGCGGACAACCTGCGCTGGGGCAAACAGGATGCCTCTGAGGACGAGATGTGGGCGGCGCTCGATGCGGCGCAGGCCGCAGCGTTCGTGCGCTCGTTTCCCGAGGGACTTCAGACCCAGCTCGGTCAGGCGGGCGTGAACCTGTCCGGCGGCCAGAAGCAGCGCATCTCCATCGCCCGCGCGCTGATCAAAAGGGCCGATATCCTGATTTTGGATGACTGCACCAGCGCGGTAGACGTGACCACTGAGGCCGCCATCCGCCGGTCGCTGCGCGCCTACGCGGCACACATTTTGTGCATCACGATCTCGCAACGGATCAGCTCCATCATGGTCGCCGATCAGATCCTGGTGTTGGAGCACGGCAGCATCGCCGGGCTGGGCACCCACGACGAACTGATGAAATCCTGCCAGGTGTACCAGGACACCTATCTGTCTCAGATTGGCAAGGAGGTGGCGCGCGTTGGCTGACAAGCGAAGCCAGGGCGGCTATGTGCCGTCGCCGATCAACATGCGCCCCCCAGGCCAAGGCGGCGCGGGCGGCGGCCCCATGGGGCGGATGGCCCCGGTGGTCAAGCCCCGCGACATGAAAGGCACACTCAGGAGGCTGCTGCAATTCTTTAAGGGCGAGCGCAGGACCCTGCTTGTGGTGCTGGTCCTGGTGGCGCTTGGCGCATCCATGACGCTCATCACGCCCCGGCTGGTGGGGCGCGGCATCGACGCGCTGGCGAACCTGGATATTGAGGGCCTGGGACTCTTGGGCACAACGGCGTTGCTGCTGGCGCTGGCCTATCTGTGCGATGCGCTGAGCCAGTTCGGCCAAGGCTTTCTGATGGCCGGCATCTCCCAGCGCACGGTGCGCGCGCTGCGCTCGGCGCTGTTTGATCACTTTCAAAAGCTGCCCGTGTCATTTTTCGACACCCACACGCACGGCGACCTGATGAGCCGCCTGACAAACGACGTGGACAACATCTCGAGCACCATATCAAGCTCGCTCACCCAGCTGATGAGCCTGTCGGTAAGTCTGCTGGGATCGCTCATCATGATGATCGCGATCAGCCCGCTCTTGACCGTTGGCCTGGTGGTTCCTTCCGGCCTCGCACTGCTTCTCACCCGGGCAATCACCAGGAAATCCCGCCCTTTGATCCTGAAACAGCAGCGCGCGCTGGGCGAGCTGAGCGCGCAACTGGAGGAAAGTATCTCCGGGCTGATGGTGGTGCACGCCTACAACCAGGAAAACTCCATGACCAGAGAATTCGACGCGCTGAACCGCAAGTACTATAAAGCCAGCCTGATGGCGCTGATCTGGTCGGGCTTTCTGATGCCCATGATGAACGTGATCAACAACCTGAGCATGGTCATGATCAGCACGCTCGGCAGCGAGCTGGCGCTGCGCTCCTTGGTGACAGTCGGCATGATCGGCACGTTCATCCTGTACTCCAAGCAGTTCATCCGGCCGCTGAACGAGGTCGCCCAGATCTACAACACGCTGCAGACCGCCGTTGCGGGCGCAGAACGCGTGTTTGAAATCTTCGACCAACCAGAGGAAACGCCCGATGCCCCTGACGCCACGGTGCTCACAAAGGCCCATGGCGACGTGGTGTTTGAACACGTGCAGTTTGGCTACCGACAAGATGTGATGGTGCTGAAGGACATCAGCTTCCGGGTGCCGGACGGCAGCTCGCTGGCGCTGGTGGGCCCCACGGGCGCAGGCAAGACCACGGTGGTGAATCTGCTGGCACGGTTCTACGAGATCAGCGGCGGCTCCATCACCATCGACGGCGCAGACATCCGTCACTACACCCGGAGCAGCTTGCGCCAGGCCTTTGGCATCGTGCTTCAAGAGACATATCTGTTCACCGGCACCATCCGGGACAACATCCGCTATGGGAACCCAAGCGCCACCGACGAGCAGGTGCGTCAGGCCGCGCGGCAGTCCAGCGCCCACACCTTCATCGAGCGGCTTCCTCAAGGCTATGATACGCAGCTCACCGAGAGCGGCAGCAACCTGTCCCAGGGGCAGCGCCAGCTGTTGGCCATCGCCCGCGCGATTTTGGCAGACGCGCCCATTCTGATTCTGGATGAGGCCACCAGCTCGGTCGACACCCGCACCGAACTGAACATCCAAAAGGCCATGCTGAAGCTGATGGTCGGGCGCACCACATTCCTGATCGCGCACCGATTGTCGACCATTGCGGGCGCTGACAGCATTTTGGTCATCGACGGCGGTCGCATCGTCGAGCAAGGCAACCACGAGCAGCTACTCTCTCAAAACGGCGTCTACGCCCGCATGTGGAACAGCCAGCTGAACAACGCGGTATAAACCAGTTTTTCGGTTAAGCGTGGCACACCATAAAATCCAATTCTGAAAGGCGTAGATTCTTCTTCGTTTGCGTTGCAATCAGCGCGATTCCATGCTATAATAGGTTCCCTATGGGGGCGTATATGGTTTCGACGGGGATTTGGAGGATTCAAGAAGCGAGCGGCGGCCCTGCACCGCCTCAAAAACGGGAAACAATAATAACTGCGAACGATAATACCGTTCTAGCGGCCGCTTAGGCCGCTCGTCGGGCCCGGGCCTCCCGCGGCGCGGTCACCTGGCGTCATTAAGGCGGGGAACGAACTTGCGTAAGCTTTGCCGCAAGCCGGACTTTATGAAGCTACTGAAGCCTTGAGCCTGTCCTCGGGCGCCTGGCAGAGGGAACGCTAAAACAAGGACTGCGCTCGGAGATGCTTGGGTTCTCGGGTTTTCGGACAGGGGTTCAACTCCCCTCGCCTCCACCAACATGACCCCAGACAAACTTTCGGGGTCGATATCCACGGCAGAGTGGCCATCCTGCGTATTGTACAGGATGGTCATTTTGTTATCGTAGATCCAGATTTTACTTACAAAGGTATCCACCAACGCCTGACGATATTTCGGGTCGTTGATGTCCCCGTGTTTGAATCGCTCCAAGAAAAAGCAGACTTCCTCGAAGGTCGGCGCAGAATACCGCTCCGTTTCTATATGAATCTGGTACGTCAACTCCGCATGTTCCTTCTTTTTCAGCGTGATTCGCTCGGCAATGACATCGACGATCTGCCCACTGTCAAGTGCCTTCAAGAGATTCTCCGTGGCCTTCTCATTTTCACGAAGGAGCTTTTGCAATCGACGCAGATTGCCGGTGTCCTTTTCCTTTTCGCAGAGATTGACAACCTCAATGGCAATCTTCCTTACGTTCTCTTTTGTGAGCAACTTTCTTGTTTCCGTAATCACTAGATTTTCGATGTACTCTTTTCTGGCCGTTCGCTTCGGACACGACTTATCACGGCGATTTGTGACGCATTGATAATACTGATAGAATATCCCGCTGCTGCCCTTGCCACTTATCCCCGTCATTGCGGCCTTGCAATGTCCACAGAATAGCTTGGTGGTCAGGATGTAGTCAAACACGGCTTTCGCCCTGGCGGGAGCTTTTTTCTTTTTCTCAATCATGCGCTGCACTTCATCAAACAGACCGTCATCAATAACGCGCGGCAAGCCATCAGGCACTTCCCCGCCTCGGTATGTATAGATGCCGATGTACCTCTTGTTCGTCAATATGCGGTGGATGCTGTTCTTGTTGAACTCGTTGCCATACGCAGTCTTGATCTGCTGTTCGTTCAAATACCGAATGATCTCCGCCATTGTTGAGCCGGTTGCATACATCTCAAATATCCGCTTCACGATTGGTGCAGTGTCCGCGTTTATCTGGAACTGCTTCTGCTCATCGACACAAAAGCCGAGCGCCACGTTGCCGCCTGTGCAAAGGCACTTTTGCGCGTTGATATCCATTCCTCTCCGTATTTTCTGTGAAAGCTCCACACTGTAATACTCAGCCATCCCCTCCAGCACCGCTTCCATAAGCACACCAGACGCATCATCGGAGATATTCTCGCGAGCAGATATTACTCGAATGCCGTTCTTCTTCAATTTCGCCTTGTAGGTTGCGCTGTCATATCGGTTGCGAGCAAAGCGGTCGAGCTGATACACCAGCACATATTGAAACCGCTTGTGCGCGCTGTCCTCAATCATTCTCTGGAATTCTGGCCGATGATCGGTCGTACCAGAGATCGCACGGTCAATGTACTCAGCCACGATGTTATAGTTATTTCGCGCTGCATACGCATAACACTCTTTTAGTTGTCCCTCAATGCTCTGCTCCGTTTGCCGATCAGATGAATACCGAGCATAGATGGCAATGTTCATCGGTTTTCCTTCTTCCGTCTTCTCTTTCTGCTTTCCAAATACTCATTGTAGGCGGTCAGGTTTGCTATCGAATGCTTTTGATTGAGCAAATTCACATACTCTTCGCACGCCTGCGCAAACTCCCCATATTCCTTATCTGTAGGTTCAGGTTCAAAACGGTATCTTTTTCGCGAGAGTTGCTGCATCGCATTTCTAACGGTCTGTTCACATTTTCTCCGGGCCTTTACTGGTTTTTGTGAAAAGGCATCTATATATGGACTCAATCGCGGGCAATACTTGGCTTTGCGAGTCGATGCAGCAAAATAGCGGTTACAATGCTCACACTTTATAAGCTTGAAATCGTTGACCATATAGTAGTGTAGAATAGCAGCTATGACATCGCTAATCTTTGTGCATGTATAGCATGCACTTGAGTCAGCATGGTTGTTTGTCAGAAAGCCGTTCAATTGGATATGAATATCCACATGATACCGTTTCAATATATTACTGAATGCGTTCTCCATCTTACTCGGGTGAGCGCTGCTATTTATTCTGGACAAATACCGCTTCGCAAAGCGAAATGCCAATTGAATATCAGGGTACATTTCTTCTTGATAGTAAAAGTAATGGTGCTGTTTCTGTTTTGATGGCATTTTTGTAAAAATGTGCTCTTGAAGGTTGAAACTAACGCGCTTTTCATGGTGGTTCTCCAGGGCACCTTCCACTGCTCGGATTTCAAAAAAATCTCCTATCACTGCATAAAGATCGAACTCTTCAAACACGACCGCCCCAGATCGCTGGATGTCTGCGGAGAGCATCCCTTCATTTTTCGCAATTGATACTTTGTAACTCATTGCTGTTCACCTCAATAAAATGTTTCCTTTCACATTCAATATTACTCTTATAATCTCCACCTGTAAACCCCTGTTTTTATGTGGTATTATTCTTTCAAGGGTAGGCCTCCCAATCTTATGGTGGAAAGTGGTGTATATGGAAGATAAAGAACTACTCATTACCGACGAACAAGCTAGCATATTTTCAAGGCGCATCTTCTTAGACGTTGCTCCTTATGTACATTCGCATCCAAACGAGTATCAGAGCTTTTTGATTCAGCAAAAGCAACAAGAAGCCCAGAATGGAACAATCGTTAGTAAAAACTAACACAAGGAGGTATCTATGGATTTCGATTTGCAGAGTTTCAATAAGCTCCTTGGCCAAGACAGTTACGTTCGCTGCATCAATAAAAGGCGAATGGACGCGGCCATCGTCAACCAAGACGAAGCAACATTGCATTTATCTTCAGGCGGCCAAATCGGATGGTGGGTGCGACAAGGGTATATCGTTGTTGACATCGATGAAGGCAAGGAACAGGTCTTGGCGATTGTCAAGAAACTAAAGATCAGGACCCTCATGGCAAAGACGCCAAGAGGTCTGCACCTGTTTTTCAAGACGAACCAAAACTACCCGCAACAAGTGGGCATGATATTTCCCTGTGGCCTGAAAGGCGATTTCCGGTGCGCAAATAAAGGCTATATTATCCTGCCCTATGGCCAGAAAGACAGATCGTTCAACAAGACACATGAGATCGCAGAACTGCCAATCGAATTCTCGCCGCTGCTGGAACGCAAAGACTCGCTGCTTGGCCTTCGGGATGGGGAAGGTCGCAATTCGTCATTGTTCGCACACCTTATGGTCTACAAAAACCACGGGGCGAACGATGACCGGATAGAAAAGATGGCCACAGCCATTAACGACATTGTTTTTGATGAGCCTTTGCGTGAAGCTGAGTTGCGCACCATCATCAACAATGTAGGTAAGTATAATGCATCCAGCGAAGAATGGCCCCAAATAGTCCCATTCACCACAATCGAGCTCTCCACTTTTCCGATAGAGTCTCTACCAAATACAGTCGCATCGTTCGTAGCCGCGCTATCAGAAAGTACACAAACTCATCCTGAAATGGGCGCAATCATCTCGCTAGGAATCCTTGCCACAGCCTTCCAACGACGCTTAACCGTCGAGATAACCCCGGACTGGAGCGAACCCCTCTCATTGTTCACAGTGGCCGTGGCAGCACCCGGCGAACGCAAGTCGGCAGTAATCGGAGCCCTAACAGAACCCGTTTATGATTATGAACACACTATTCAAGAGTCAGAGCGCACGGAGATTGCTCAGAACCGCACGCAACGCGCCATGCTGGAAAAACGCCTCGCAACTCAAAGAGACGAATCCGAAGCCCTTGCATTGTCGGCCGAGTTGGACTCGTCATGGGTACCGCCATCGGCGATGGGTGTTTTGTGATGCACTTCTTGGGCGGGAACATAGTGCCCAGCCTCAAGACACATCTCGCAAAGCGGATGCTTGGCGAAGTACAAAGCTCGGATCTTACGCCAGCGGCGACCGTAAGCCTTGTAGGTATCGGGATCGCGGGCGTACTTGTTCTGTAAGATGCGGCGTGTGGCAGTTGACTTTACCCCTCGCTTTATACTTCTTGTTGCACTGCCACACATGCCGGGTGATTGGCTGACCGTTCTTGCTGCTGCGCCATGCTTTTACGCCGTACTGACCGCCACACTCCCCGCAGACCACCCGGCTCGAAAAGGCATGGGCACAGTTACGTATGCCCTCCCGGTCCCGGTATTCCCGAAGCATGCTTTGCGCGAGATCGAACACCTCCGGGCGGATGATCGCCTCGTGGGAGTTGGTCACCCGGTACTGCGGCGCTTC
>JAVBQA010000052.1:0-25126 GCA_031549325.1 Eubacteriales bacterium
AGATCGAAAAGGACACCGCCACCCCCGAGCACATCATCACGGAGATCGGCGTGGGCTACCGGTTTGTGGATTTTTAGCCAACACGCAGGCGCTCCAGACTGTTTCTGCGAGCAATCAGGATCTCTCTTAGATTTCTCATGGTTGCCTCCCTGTTGGAGCGCCGCCTTTGTGGTACAATAGGCATGGTATGTCATTCCTATGTTCGCGCCGGCATGAGCCGCAAGGAGCAATCGAGATGGATAGCACAAAAAAGGTAGAGGTTTGCCGGTACTGTTCGGGTTTTGACGTGATGGAGCTCAAGGATCGGGTGAAAGCAAAAGTCGCTTGCATCGGCAAGTGCTCCCGGGAGTGTCCGGAGCTGAATGGCAAGGTGTACGGCTTTCTGAATGGCGAATTCACCGTTTGCGACACGAAGGAAGCGTTCTTTGCAAAGATCGATGCGCTGGACGCTTATGCGCCGGCTGGCAATAAGAATCCTTTGGTAGACGCATTCTTGAGCCGTGTTGAGAAGTGGCTGAACGAGTTCGAGGCGCTGAGAATGATCGCGCTGGACAACGCGCTTACCGAGGAACTCAAATGGGGCCAGCCCTGCTACACACACCAGGACCGCAACGTCATCATTCTGGGCGGATTCAAGGACTACATCGCGCTCAGCTTCTTCAAGGGAGCGCTGCTGACCGACCCAAGCGGCGTCCTGGTGCGCCAGACTGAGAACGTGCAGGCCGGACGGCAGCTTCGGTTCACCAGCGTGCCGGAGATCGCCGAAAAGGAGGCGCTCATCAGAGCCTATCTCCATGAGGCCATCGAACTGGAAACGTCCGGCGCGAAGCTGCCCGACGAGCCCAAAAAGGAGATGGCCGTCCCGGACGAGCTGCAAATCCGGTTCGACGCGGAGCCCGCGCTGAAGGCCGCGTTTTATGCGCTGACCCCCGGCCGACAAAGAGGCTACCTCTTCCATTTCACGCAGCCGAAACAGTCCAAAACCCGGGCGGCCCGAATTGACAAGTACGCGCAGAAGATTCTGGACGGCAAGGGCCTGGAGGATTGACAGGCGCCATGCCAACCGCCGGCGCCAAGCACCCCGATTGTTCGTGATCAGGACGAGAGATCGGGGTGTGTGCTTTGGATGCCCTGATCGGCCGGGCAACGAGGCGGAGCGGGTGTTTTATGGGTAAGCGGATCATCAGGCGGGTAGCGCGCTTGACGGAAGCGATTTCAGAACTGAATTGACGCAATATCTGCGGCGCGGCACATCAGAAAACCCTCAAAATACTGTAAATTGCGGCCCATATTGTCGAATTTTGTCGACAATATGCTGGCCATTCTTTCCATTTTTTTAACACAATTGCTTTTCCATCCCTGTATACTTAAGGAAAAATACGCAAGATGGCGCATTTGCGCGCATCCGCGCTATGCGATGGGAGGAATTCGTTTGATGAGCGGGGCTCAACTGACCGCGCCATGCGTTCTTGTGATTGACGACAACGCGGGTTTCCTGCACACAGTGCGGGAGTTCTTGAAGATGCACGGCTTCCAGGTTAAGACGGCTTATGACGGCGCGGCGGGGCTGGCCTTGTACCAGGCAGACCCGGAGGCTTACGCCGCGATCGTGTTGGATATTCAAATGCCGGTAATGGACGGTTACGAGATGCTGCGCCGCGTGCGCGCGTTGCCGTGCAATGAGGCGCGCCGCATTCCGGTCGTCGTGATGACCGGAAACAGCGCGGACAGCGCGCGACTGGATTGTGATCGGATGCTCTTCAAGCCGTTCATGCTAGACGCGCTTTTGACGGCGGTTCGATCCATTATTTGACAAGCAGCTAAAGGCGGGAAGCAGAATGTTTGGATCAATCGTCTGGTACTTCACAAACCAACAGAGCGTAGTGTCGCTTTTGCTCGTGTTTATCCAAAACGTCGTGAATCAAGTGTTTTTGCTGAATATCCAGTTCACGCTGCTCGACATCAAGGTGGCTCCGCGCAAGATACTGCTTTGCGCGTGCTGCGTATCGCTGTTGTATCTGCTGCCGCTGTATCTGGTGGACTTTTTCCTGTTCTCGCCGGGTCTATACTTCTCCGTGTGGCTATACAGCATGCTGATGTTCATCAACCCGGTGTCGGCCTTGGTGTATTACCTGGTCATCAAGCATGTGTTGAACCTGTCGCCGACGAAGAACTGCATCGTGCTGCGCAACCAGCTGCTGATGCATTACGTGGTGGTGCTGGTGTATATGCTCATGAACAACATCACCATCGGGCTGGTACCCAACGTGTTTTTCCTGCCCCGGTTTTTCATGCACGAGTTCGTGTCGATCGTGCTCACGGTTGTGTATTTGGCGCTGTGCCTGTGGGTGGTGCGCATCTATGTGCGGCGCACGCGCAAATACCTGACCATCCCGCCCGACTATTCAGAAAATCATGTGCGCAACCTGCGCCACACGTTCCTGGCGCTGAGCGCGTTTTATGGGGTGATCGTGTTCTTTCGCTGCACATGGCTGGACAGCAACTTCGCGCCGTTCAATCTGAACGTCGTGTTCATGTACTCGCTGCTGGTCGCGCTGGTGCTGTGTTACCTGATGATCTCCACCTTGCAGCTGCGCGCCAAGCTGCTCAACTGGGAGATGCAGACCAAGGGCACCTACATCAGCTCACTGCTGCACGCCAACCAACAGTTCCGCGCCATCAAGCACGATTTCTACAACGTGCTGCAGACCTACGGCGGCTATCTGGACATTGCGGACTATCCGGGGCTTCGGCGCTATCACGAGGAACTGTTCCGCACAACAAAGATGGCGGGCGATTTTTTGAGTCTGATCGAAGCGCTGAAGTCGCGCGTGGCGGTGTACAGCCTGATCGAAGCCAAGGCGGAACGCGCCCACACCGCGGGGGTCCTGTTTTCAATCAATCAGTTGTGCGACATCACCGACGTGGCGCTGACGGACATCGACCTGTGCCGGGTTCTGGGCGTGGTCATCGACAACGCGATCGAGGCCGCCGCCGAGTCCGAGAACAAGCAGGTAAGCCTGTCGTTTGAGCGCAAGGACAAGAATACCATGGTGTTCGCGATCTCAAACTCCACCAGGGGAGAGGTGGACACGTCGCGCATCTTTGACAGCGGCTACACCACAAAGGCCAGCCACACGGGCATCGGGCTCAGCCAGGTCACGCGCATCCTAAACAGCTACGAGCACTGCATGGCGATCGCCAGCTACCATGGCGATCAGTTCACGCTGTTCCTGGCGCTGGCCGCGCCGGAGGGCGCGCGCAGGAGCGCGGTGCGCAAGGATGGTTCGCCCCCAGTCGCATGACGGATGCGAGCGACGTGGTTTGTGGCGTTTGCATTGTCGCCCACTGGCGTTTGAGCGGAGCCGATCCGAGAGGATGGGCTCCTTCTTTCATTGACAAGAACCGGGGTTGCAATTCATTTTATACCATGCCATAATTGTTTTGATATAAACAAGGGGGTTGCGAGTCATGATCCTGTGTTTTAGCGGTACGGGGAACAGCGCCCACGCGGCGAGGGCCATAGCGGAGGTCGTGGGCGACGAGGTGGTGTCGCTCAACGAGCGGATCAAGGCGGGCGATGAATCGGCGCTGCATTCGGACGCGCCCTGGTTGATCGTCGCGCCGACCTACGCCTGGCGGATGCCGCGCGTGGTGGAGCGGCACATCCGGAGAACCAGGCTCACGGGCAGCGACAAAGCATATTTTCTGCTGACCTGCGGGGAGAGCGCCGGCAATGCAGGGGCCTACGCGCGGCGGCTGTGCGCGCAAAAGGGCTTTGCGTACATGGGCCTTGCCGGCATCGTGATGCCGGAGAACTATGTGGCGCTGTTTCCCGTGCCGGACGCCGCCGAGGCAAAGGCCATCGTCGAGAGGGCCGAGCCGGGCATCGCCCGCGCGGCGGCCCTGATCCAGGCCGGACGGCCATTCGCGGAGCAGCCCGTCAAGGGCGACGACAAGCTGAAGAGCGGCCCGATGAACCTCGCGTTTTATGCGTTTACGGTGAGCGCCAAGGGCTTCCATGCCACGGCTGCCTGCGTGGGCTGTGGCCGGTGCGCCGCGCTGTGCCCGCTCAACAACGTGGAGCTCGTGGATGGCAAACCCCGCTGGGGCAGTCGATGCACCCACTGCATGGGCTGCATCTGCGGCTGTCCCGCGCTGGCGGTGGAATACAAACAAAAGTCTCAGGGCAAACCCCGTTACTTCTTGGACGAAGGATTCTTTGGAGAGGTGTGAGAAACGAATGAAGAAGCGCAGATGGTGGTTGAGGATTTTGATTGCTCTGGTGGTGTTGGCCGCGCTGGCGGGCGCCGGCCTGCTGGCGTACGTTCCGTATATGCAGATGCCCGCTTTTGTCGATAAGCATGTCGAGTTCAAGGAGACGTATCAAGCCTCCGCGTATGGCCTCGAGGCCCAGCCGCTGACGCTCACCACCGAAGACGGGCTGAAGCTCGCCGCATGGCAGGTGGACGCGCCCAGCCCCCGCGCGGCGGTCGTGTTCGTCTCTGGCATTCACAACCCGTCGGTCACGGCGTTCTTCGGCCACGCCGCCATGCTGAGGGAGCGCGGCTTCTCATCTGTGCTGGTGGAGATGCGCGCGCACGGGCAGAGCGAGGGCGACGTGATCTGCATGGGCATGAAGGAATACATGGACGTGCGTGCGGCGGTTCGGCACATCAAGGGGCAGAGCCCTGAACTGCCGGTGGTGGCATTCGGGCTGTCCATGGGCGCGGCGACGGCCATCAACGCCATCGGCGAGACGCCCGAGATTGCCGGGCTGATCTCGCTGAGCGCGTTTTCCAGCTGGCCGGATGTGTTCGCCGAGAACATGGAGATGACGGGGCTGCCCAAGGCGGTGTGCGAGGCGGAAAAGCCGTTCGTGTGGCTGTATATGGGCATGAAATACGGCTTTGACAGCCTGCCCGTGAACCCGCTCGCCGAGATCAGCAAGCTGAACGGCCGCCCGGCGCTGCTGATGCACTCCACAGGCGACACCCAGGTGCCGTTCCGAAGCTTTGAGCGGCTGACGCAGGCTGCGCCCGGGGTGGAGACCTTCGTCCGCGAGGGGGATTTCCACCTCATCTGCGACGACAATTTTCTGCATCCGCTGCAGGACAAGGCGTATTCGGATGCCGTGCTGGGATTCCTGGACAAGCATTTCTAGCGTAAAGCGTCGGAGCGATCGCGCCAGCTGCCCGATCTCTCGCGGGACGGCGTCATCCCCGGACTGAAAGGCGCGATGGGGGACGGTGCCCACAGCCGCGAACGCCCCGGCAAGCGCTTGTGGCGGGCGTGGATCTGGTGTATAATGATTCGGATAAGGTGGGTGACGCTTGTGGGGTTGTTTCAGAACGAGCAGGAGTTGCAGCGGCTTGCGGGTCTGCGGTCGCTGGAGGACCGGCGGCTCCAATTCGCCGATGAAATGAGGCGGCAGGGCATCTGCTTTTCGCGGGTGCTGTTGGCGCAGGCGGGCGGTGGGTTCATGGGGCTTGCGCTCAGTGAAGGGCGCGTGTTTCTGCTCGGCGGACCGACGCCTGGGGACGAGCTGCCATTCACCATCGAGGATGTGACGAACTGCCGCATCTCCTTTGTACCCCACTCCATTCCCAGCGAGGGGATGGCCGGGCTGCTGGGGATGGGCGGCAAGCGGGGCGGACGGGGCTATCTGCTGGTGATTGAGAGCGGGGAGAACCGCCGCGAGATCGAGGTCCTGGCGGGGCATCAGTGCGTGTACACGCTGGAGAAGGGCGAACTGCCCCTGCTCAATCCGGACCGGCGCAAGCGGGACGCCAACTTCGTTTGGGATTTCCGGCCCATCGACGTACGCGAGCTGAACCGGCTGGTCGAGGCGTGGTCGGCGCTGGTTTGACGGCAGAAAAAAACAGCGGGGGCGCTTGCCTCCGCTGTTTTGTGTTCACTCACAGACCCATCTTCCGCAGCACGCCCGCCTTGCGCAGCGCGCGCTGCAGCGGCAAGACCAGCGCCATGGAGCCAACCACCGCGATCACCACGTTGAGCGCGGACGTGGCCAGCTTGGTGCTGTTGGCGGCCAGCGCCAGCGCGAAACTCATGTGATTCTCGCCCAGCATCAGTTCCAGCACGTTGCGCCCGGCGTTCAGCGTCCAGTAAGCCGCCGCGCCCAGCACCGCGCCCAGCAGGTTCAGCTTCAGGTTTTGGCCCTTGGCGCCGCCCAAGTGCGAGATGAAGCCGCATACGGCCCCCATCACGAAGAAGAACACCAACGTAAACGGGGCATAGCGCACGTAGTCGGGCGTCAGCAGGTCGAACAGCATCGAGCCGATGCCGGACGCCAGCCCGCCCGGGATTCCGCCGAACAGCATCCCGGCCAGCAGGCACAGGATGTTGCTGGTCTTGATCTGGGTGGGCCCGACGGGCGTGACGATCGGGATGCGCAGCGTGATCGAGAGCACCAAAATCATCGCGGCCATCAGCCCCACAAACACGATCCGATACAGCGCCTGGTTTTCCTTCCTCATATCGGCCACCCCTTGACAAATGTTGGTTTGATTGTTAAGATGATAATCGAAATCTGGCATCCTGTAAATGGCCAGATTTGATAAGTTCAAAGGGGCCAGATATATGCGGGAATTCACATTGGCGCTGGGCGGCGATGAGGCGCTTTACGAGCAAATTGCGCAGTTTGTGATCGGCGAGATCAAGGCCGGGCGGACGCTTGCAGGTGAGCGCCTGCCCAGCAAGCGCGCGCTGATGAGGCATCTGGGCGTCAGCCGGAACACCGTGGAGACCGCCTATCAGGTGCTGGTCGCGGAGGGCTACGTTGAAGGGCGCGAGCGCAGCGGGTATTTTGCGCTGGGGTACGAGCGGCCGGTTCCCTCCGCGTCTGCCGAGGCGCGGCAGGAGGCCGAGCCGCCCCGGCAGCCCGCTTTTCGCTATCGGTTCTCCACCGCCGAGGTGGACACGTCGATCTTCCCTTACGCCACCTGGGCCGCGCTGCACCGCCAGGTGATGCGCCAGGGCGCAAGCTTGCTGTCGCGCGGGCATCCCCAAGGGGATGCGGAGCTGCGCTCCGCGCTGTGCGAGCTGCTGCGCCAGTACCGGGGGGTGAGCTGCCAGCCTTACCAGCTGGTGGTGGGCGCTGGCCTTGAGTATCTGCTCCAGCTGCTGATCCGGCTGTTCCCTGAGGGCACGCGCTTTGCGCTGGAGGATCCAGGCTACCGCGCGGCCTACCACGCGCTGGACGGCGCGCGGCCGGTGCGGCTGGACGGCGCCGGCATGGATGTGGCGGCGCTTGCGGGGTCGGAGGCCAGCGTGGCCTATGTCACGCCGTCGCACCAGTTTCCGACCGGCATCACCATGCCCGCCGGCCGGCGCGCGCAGCTGATCGCATGGGCCAACGCCGCGGCCGGCCGCTACCTGATCGAGGACGATTACGACAGCGAGTTCCGCCACACCACGCGCCCCATCCCGGCCATGCAGGGCATGGATGGCGGGCGGGTGATTTACCTGGGCACGGTCAGCCGCAGCATCGCGCCGTCCATCCGCGTGGCGTACATGGCGCTGCCCGAGGGGCTGCTATCCGAGTACCGGCGGCGGTTCGGTTCTGTGTCCAACACCGTGTCCCGGTTCGAGCAGCAAGTGCTGGCGCGGTTCATCGCGGAGGGGCATTACGCGCGGCACCTGCGGCGCATGAGCGCGCTGTATCAGCGGCGGCGCAATCTGCTGGTCGAGCGGCTGCTGGGCACCGGGGGCGTGTGCCTGTCGGGCCACGAGGCCGGGCTGCATTTCCTGTTGCGCCACGCGCGGCTGAGCGAAGGAGAGCTGGTCGCCCGCGCGGCGGAGGCGGGCGTGCAGGTGCACGGGCTGAGCGAGTACGCCCACGAAAGCCCGGTGCCAGACGGCACGCTGGTGCTGGGCTATGGAGGGCTAAACGAGGCGCAGATCGAGGGCGCGGCGGAGGCGTTGCGGGAAGCGTGGGCATGAAAAGAGGACGCCATGCACGGCGTCCTCGCAGGCGGAATGCGCTGCGCGCCCCGGCCGTCGGGGTGCTATGCAGGGCGTCCGCCTTTTCCTGTATTCGCGAAGCCATCCCTGAGATTGCGTACCCCGCGCTCAATTCCGAGCGCCGGATCAAAGATGCTGCTGCTGCCCACCACGAAGACCGACGCGCCCGCCGCCTCCAGCTTTGGCACATTCTCGAAGCTGCAGTTGCCGTCCACCTCAATGGGGAGGTCTGGGTAGCCCAGCGCGTCCAGCATCGCGCGCGCCCGCTGAATTTTTGACAGCGCGCCGGGCACCAGCGCCTGCGCGGCATAGCCCGGGTTCACGGTCATCAAAAGCAGCATGTCGATATCGGGCAGCACCTCGCGCGCGCATTCCAGAGGGGTGCCCGGGTTCAGCGCCAGCGCGGGCCGCGCGCCCCGCTGGCGGATCATCGAGAGCGCCCGGTGCACATGCGGCGTGCTCTCAAAATGGACGGACACGAAATCGCCCTCCCGCATGGGAAACCAGGCGATCATGCGCTCGGGCCCATCCACCATCATGTGGATGTCAAGCGGCGTTTTGTAGCGCGCCGCAACCGCCTTTGCGATTTCCGTGGAGATCATCAGGTTGGGCACGAAGTGGCCGTCCATGATGTCCAGGTGCAAATGCTCAACGCCCAATTGCACGAGCTGGTCAAGACCTGCGCCCATGGCCAGCGGGTCGGCGCACATGATGGAAGCGGATAACACGGACCGCATGGGAACACCACCCTTTCCTGTGTATTATCATCCACGGCGACCGGTCTGTCAATGGCTGTTGACAAGTTGACAGCCGCGCCATATACTGTAACTGTCGGTTTGAGAAAGGTATTGGTTGGGAGGGCGGCGGTTATGAAGATCAATCTGGGGTATCAGGTGTATTCCGCGCGCGAGGAAGCCGAGAAAGACCTGCTTTCCGTGCTCACGCAGCTGGCGGCCATGGGCTATGACGCTGTCGAGTTCGCCGGGTTCTACGGCCACAGCGCGGACGAGGTCTGCGGCATGCTGAAACAGACCGGCCTGCGGGCGGTGTCCAGCCACGTGCCGTTTGCGGCCATCGCGCAGGACATGCCGGGCGTGATCGAGTTCCACAAGGCCATCGGCTGCAAGTTCATTGCGGTGCCTTATCTCGACGAGCAGACGCGCCCGGGCGCTCCCGGTTTTGCCGGTGTGATCCAGAAGATCTACCAGTTCGGCGCGCTGTGCAGGGACGCCGGGATCACGCTGCTGTACCACAACCACGACTTTGAGTTCATTGAGCTGTCCGGCCAGTTTGGGCTGGACTTCCTGTACGACGCAGTGCCGCAGGAGTTGCTGCAGACCGAGCTGGACACCTGCTGGGTGAACGTGGCGGGTCAGTCGCCGACCGGGTATATCGAGAAGTATCGGGGCCGTTGCCCGGTGATCCACCTCAAGGATTTCGTGGGCGGGAAGAAGCAGGGCGAGGCGCTGTACGCGCTGATCAAAGAAGACGGCAAGGACGACGTGGCCGTCGAGGCGAAGGCCCAGCCCGCGTTTGATTTCCGGCCGGTGGGCTACGGCGTGCAGGACATTCCGGCCATTGTCAAGGCGGGGCTTGCGAGCGGGGCCGAGTGGTTTGTCGTCGAGCAGGACCGCTCCACAGAGCGCCCGCCGCTCGAGGCGGCGAAGATGAGCTGTGACACGGTGCGCAAGATCGAAAAGGGCCTCTAAGTGAAATGTGAAAACCCGCGCGGGATACGTCCTGCGCGGGTTTTTTGTGGGCGCGCGCTGCGCGCGGAAAGGTGGGAGGATGCGGCCTGTGCGTGGGGGGAGAGCCGCGTTCGCCTCCGCGTGCCACGCGACGGCAAAATCAATCAGCATCCGGCGCATGCGGTCGCCGTAGCCTTCGGCGGCCTCGCTTGGATAGCGCAGCGTGATGAGGAACAGGCCGTCCTTTGTCTCGACCACGTAGGTGCTGATGGAGTTGTCCCCGTCCTGCGCATACACGCACTCTGCCTTCAGGTTGGTGAAGCGGCGGCTCTCGTCCTCGGACTCAGGCGCGAGCCCGTCCGCGCGGAAACCGCTCAGGACGTCCTGCACCGCCTCGTCTAATGAGGCGCCGGCGCCCTCGTAACGGCTGATGTCCATGCGCACGCCCTCGACGGCGTCCGGGTCGCCGGGCACGAAGCTGTCCACTGCCGTTCCCTCATCGGACGCGAACGGCAGGAATGTACCGATGTCGTACCAGATCGTGAAGCCCCGCGCGCTCTCGAACTTGGCCAGCGTGACCGGCTCCTCCATGCCCTCCAGGTTGATCACACCCTCGCGGGTCTCGAGCGGCGCGCCCAGCGCCACCGGCGCCACCGCCAGGATCAGAATCAGCAACCAGATGATGGTTTTCATCGCGTTATACCTCCAACTTCCTTCTGTCATTGAGACGAAAATGATGCAAGCTGGTTCCAAAAATGTCAAAACCCGCCATGTTTCAGGCGGGTTTTGCGCGTGGCTTACTTGGTGTAGTTATCGAAATAGCCTTGAACCAGCACGATCGGCGTGCCCTTGTCGCCGCTGCCCGAGGTCAGATCGCACAGCGAGCCAATCAGGTCGGTCAGGCGGCGCGGCGTGGTGCCCTGGGACACCATCTGGCCCATCAGGTCGTTGTCCTTGTGCTGGATGTAGTCCGAGATGGCCTGCTTCAGCGCGTCGCCCGACAGGTGCTTGAACTCGTTGTCGGCCAGATATTTCAGCTTTACCTCGCTGGGCTGGCCCTCCAGGCCCCTGGTGTAGGCGGGGGAGACCACCGGGTCGGCCAGCTCCCAGATCTTGCCCACCGGGTCCTTGAACGCGCCGTCGCCGTAGATCATGACCTCGATCTGGCGGCCGGTCTTTTCAATCAGCAGCTGCTGGATCTGGTCCACCACCGACTGGCAGTCCCTGGGGAACAGCTTGATCATGTCCTCGGTGGCCTTGTTGCTGCCCAACAGCCCGAAATTTTCGTTGTAACCGCTGCCGCCCACGGACGCGGTCAAAATGTCCGAAAGCGCATAGACGCGCTCGGCCCCGGCCTGCTGCAGCAGGCGCTTGCTGCGCGCGCGGGTGTGGATGTCGCAGCACAGCACGCTCTTTGTGTACGGAAGGATCGCGCGGCAGTCGTTGGCCAAGATGATCTCGACCTCACAGCCGTTGTCCTGGATCAGTTGCTTGTAGTAGTCGATGTAGTCAACGCCCGTGAACGGATGCTTTACGGTGCCGAACAGCTCGCGGAAGCGCGCCTCGGTCAGCACGTCGCGGAACGGATCCACGCCTTTTTCGTCGAGGGCGTCCAGCGAGATCAGGTGATTGCCCACCTCGTCGGACGGAAAGCTCAGCATCAGCACGATCTTGCGCGCCCCGAGCGCGATGCCCTTGAGCACCATCGCGAACCGGTTGCGGCTCAGGATGGGGAAGATCACGCCCACAGGATCGTCGCCATACTTGGCCTTGATGTCCTGTGCGATCTGATCGACGGAGGCGTAGTTCCCCTGCGAGCGGGCCACGACGGCCTCGGTCACGGCCACCACGTCGTGGTCGTTCAGCTGGATGTTGATGCTCTTGGTGGCGTTTAGCACGCTGTCCACCACGATCGCCGCGATGTCGTCACCCTCTCGGATGATGGGGGCGCGCACGCCCATGGACACGGTTCCGACCAATCTTTCCATCTGTCAAGCTCCTTTGCGCGGGAAAATAACCGAGTAATTATATCACAATCCGGCGCTCTGTGCAATCAGAACAAACCGGAAATTGTGCCGTCTTCGGCGATGTCGATGCTCTCGGCGGCGGGGACCTTGGGCAGGCCCGGCATGGTCATGATGTCGCCAGTCAGCGCCACGATGAAGCCCGCGCCCGCGGACACCTTCAGGTTGCGCACGGTGATCTCAAACCCGCGCGGCGCGCCCAGCAGATTCTGGTTGTCCGAGAAGCTGTACTGGGTCTTGGCCATGCACACCGGCAGCTGGCCAAAGCCGAGTTTCGTCAGCGTCTCGGCCTGCTTTTTGGCCGCCGGGGCCAGAACGAGGGCGTCGGCATGGTAGATGCGCTGGGCGATGGCCGCCAGCTTTTGCTCGATGGTGGTGTCAAGCTCGTAGCAGAACGAGAGCTTTGATTCGGCGCCGCACAGCCGCACGACCTCTTTTGCCAGCGCCTCGCCGCCCGCGCCGCCCTTGCCCCACACTTCGCTGAGGGCGACGCTGACGCCCAGCTCATTGACGCGCCGCTCCAGCAGCTGAAGCTCGGCCTCGGTGTCTCCGGGGAAGCGGTTGATGGCCACCACGGAGGGCAGGCCAAACACGTCCCGGATGTTCTGCACGTGCCGCAGCAGGTTGGGCAGGCCCTTCTCGAGCGCGTCCAGGTTTTCCGCGCCCAGTTCCTTTTTGTTCACGCCGCCGTGCATCTTCAGCGCGCGCACCGTCGCCACGATGACCACCGCCGAGGGCCGCAGTCCCGCCGCGCGGCACTTGATGTCCAGAAACTTCTCCGCGCCCAGGTCTGCGCCGAATCCGGCCTCGGTGACCACGTAATCCGCCAGTTTCAGCGCCATGCGCGTGGCGGTGACCGAGTTGCAGCCGTGGGCGATGTTGGCGAACGGGCCGCCGTGGATCAGCACCGGCGTGTGCTCGAGCGTCTGCACCAGGTTGGGCTTCAGCGCGTCCTTCAGCAGCGCGGCCATCGCGCCGGTGGCCTTGAGCTGCCCGGCGGTGACGGGCTCGCCGCTCTCGTTGTATCCGATCACGATGCGGGAAAGCCGCGCCTTCAGGTCCTCGATGCCGTCCGCCAGGCACAGCACCGCCATGACCTCGCTGGCCACGGTGATGTCGAACCCATCTTCGCGGGGGGCGCCGTTGGCCGTGCCCCCCAAACCGTCCACGATGTTCCTCAGCTGGCGGTCGTTCATGTCCACGCAGCGCCGCCAGGTGATGCGCCGGGGGTCGATGCGCAGCGGGTTGCCCTGGTGGATGTGGTTGTCGATCAGCGCCGCCAGCAGGTTATTGGCTGCGCCGATGGCGTGGAAATCACCGGTGAAGTGCAGGTTGATGTCCTCCATGGGCACCACCTGCGCATAGCCGCCGCCCGCCGCGCCGCCCTTGACGCCGAACACCGGCCCGAGGGACGGCTCGCGCAGTGCCGCCATCGCGCGCATGCCGATGCGGCTAAGCCCGTCGGCCAGGCCCACGGAGGTGGTGGTCTTGCCCTCGCCCGCCGGGGTGGGCGTGATGGCGGTGACCAGAATCAGCTTGCCGTCCGGGCGGCTGCTGTCCCGGAGCAGCTTGGGATCGATCTTGGCCTTGCTGCTTCCATAGAGTTCCACGTATTGCTCGTCGATGCCCGCCTTGCTTGCGATGACGCTGATGGGCAGAAGTTTTGCGCCCTGGGCGATTTCGATGTCGGTCGGCATGAGGAATCCTCCGTACAATGATTACTTGAAATAGTCCGTCGCGGACTGGAACATCTGACAGTCCTTGTTGCCGTCCACGTTTTTGTAGAGCAGCGGGTCGTTGCGCTCGGCGTGAGCCATGCGCCCGAACACGCGGCCGTCGGGCGAGGTGACGCCCTCCACCGCGAAGGCGGAACCGTTGGGATTTACCAGGATGTCCATGGACGGGCGGCCCAGTTCGTCCACGTACTGGGTGGCGATCTGGCCGCGCTGTGCGAGCTGCTCGAACAGCGCTTCGCTGGTCACGAACCTGCCCTCGCCGTGGGAGACGGGCGTCAGGTGGATGTCGCCCACGCTGGCGTGCATCAGCCAGGGGGATAGGGTGGAGCCGACACGCGTCCTGACCAGCCGCGACTGGTGGCGGCCGATCGTGTTGAACGTCAGCGTCGGGGAGTTTTCGTCGCTCTCCCGGATCTCGCCGTAGGGAACCAGCCCCAGCTTGATAAGCGCCTGGAAGCCGTTGCAGATGCCGCCGATCAGGCCGTCACGGCGCTGAAGCAGATCCATCAGCCGGTCGGAGACCTTCGGGTTGCGAAGGAACGCGGTGATGAACTTGGCCGAGCCGTCCGGCTCGTCGCCGCCCGAGAATCCGCCGGGAAGAAACAGGATCTGGCTCTGGGCGATCAGCTGGGCGAAGCGCTCGGCCGATTGCTTCACGCCGTCGGCGCTCAGGTTTTTGATCACCAGCACCTCGGGGATCGCGCCGACCTTCTCGAAAATGCGCTGGGTGTCGACCTCGCAGTTGGTGCCCGGGAACGCCGGGATCAGCACGCGTGGCTTTGCGACCTTGGTCGCGGACGCCGCGCGGGATGCGGGCGCGAAGCTGACGGCGGGCGGGTCGTCCTGGTTGCACGGCGCGTTGGCCGGGAACACGCCCTCCAGTCGCGCCTCATAGGCCGCTTCCCATTGTAGCATATCATGAGCGTTTCCGAAAGCGTCGATTGTGTAGTTTTCGGTGGTGTGCCCGAGCGTCATGCCGGCGCTCTCGTCGGTCAGCTCAAGGATGAACGCGCCGTAGCACGGCTCAAACAGCTGCTCCATGGTGAAAGGCTCGTCCGCAAGCTTGACGCCCACGGCGTTCCCCAGGCTCATCTTGGCCAGGCCTTCGGCCACGCCGCCCATGCCGGGCGTGTGGCAGGACAGCACCACGCCGGCGCGAATCAGCTGTGTCACCTGCGCAAACACGGCCTTCAGGTCGCCGGTGCTGGGCAGGCCGTTCTCGTCGTACTCGGGCTTCAGCAGCGCCACACGGCTGCCCACGCGCTTGAACTCAGGGGAGATTACGTCAGTCACCGAGCAGGTCGACACCGCAAAGCTGACCAGCGTGGGCGGCACATCCAGATTCTCGAACGAGCCGGACATCGAGTCCTTGCCGCCGATGGCCGCGACGCTGAGGTTCAGCTGCGCGTCCAGCGCGCCCAGCAGCGCCGACAGCGGCAGCCCCCAGCGTTTCGGATCCCCCTTGGTGCGCGGGAAGTATTCCTGGAAGGTCAGGTGCGCGTGGTTCAGCCCCGCGCCGCACGCAACCAGCTTGCTCAGCGACTCGACCACCGCCAGGTACGCGCCGCGGTACGGGTTCTGCTCCGACAGGTACGGATTGAAACCGTAGGCCATCGCCGAGCAGGTATCGGTGCGCCCGTGCAGCACCGGCAGCCGCGCCACCATGGCCTGCGCGGGCGTCAGCTGGCGGCGGCCGCCAAAGGGCATCAGAACCGAGTTCGCGCCGATGGTGCCGTCGAACCGCTCGCCCAAGCCCCGCTGAGAGCAGCAGTTCAGGTCGCTCGCCAGGGCAGCCATGCGGGCGTCGAAGTCCATCTGCTTTGCAGAGGCTGGTTTCTTTTCGGCCCGTTTGCCCACCGCGGCGTCCGTCTTCTTCGGCGCGCCGTTGGAGTTCAGGAACTCCCTGGAGACATCCACGATCGTGGCGTCGTTCCAGCGCATCACCAGCCGCTTTTCCCGCGTCACGACGGCCACGCGCGTGGCTTCCAGGTTCTCCTCTTCGGCCAGGGCGATGAAGGCGGGAGCATCCTTCGGATCCAGTGCCACGGCCATGCGCTCTTGGGATTCGCTGATGGCCAGCTCGGTGCCGGACAGCCCCTCATACTTCTTGGGCACGGCGTTCAGGTCGATGGTCAGCCCATCGGCCAACTCGCCGATGGCCACCGACACGCCGCCCGCGCCAAAGTCGTTGCAACGCTTGATGAGGCGGGTGGCCTCGGGATTTCTGAACAGCCGCTGCAGCTTTCGCTCTTCCGGCGCGTTGCCCTTCTGCACCTCTGCGCCGCAGGTTTCCAGCGAGCTCGCGTCGTGGGATTTGGACGAGCCTGTCGCGCCGCCGCAGCCGTCGCGTCCGGTGCGCCCGCCCAGCAGCACGATCACATCGCCCGGGGCCGGCTCCTCGCGCCGCACGTTGCCCGCCGGGGCCGCGCCGATCACCGCGCCGATCTCCATGCGCTTGGCGGCGTAGCCCGGGTGGTACAGCTCGTTTACGATGCCGGTCGCCAGGCCGATCTGGTTGCCGTAGGCGCTGTAGCCCGCGGCGGCGGTGGTCACCAGCTTGCGCTGGGGCAGCTTGCCCGGGATGGTGTCCTTGAGGGGAACCGTCGGATCGGAAGCGCCGGTCACGCGCATCGCCTGATACACATAGCTGCGCCCGGACAGCGGGTCGCGGATCGCGCCGCCGATGCAGGTGGCCGCGCCGCCGAACGGCTCGATCTCGGTGGGGTGATTGTGGGTCTCGTTCTTGAACAGGATCAGCCAGGGTTCGGGCGTTCCGTCCACGTCCACATCCACCCTGATGGTGCAAGCGTTGATCTCGTCGGATTCATCCAGATCCGGCAGCTGGCCCTTGCCTTTCAAATAGCGCGCGCCGATGGTGGCGATGTCCATCAGCGTGACGGGCTTGCCGTTGCGGCCGAGCTCCCTGCGGATGGAGAGATACCGCTCGAACGCCTGCTTCACCACGGCGTCCTCGAACTCGACGTTTCCGAGCTCGGTCAGGAAAGTGGTGTGGCGGCAGTGATCCGACCAGTAGGTGTCGATCATGCGGATCTCGGTCAGCGTGGGATCGCGATGCTCGGACAGGAAATAGCCCTGGCAGAACCTTATGTCGGCCAGGTCCATCGCCAGCGAATACTTCCCGATGAATGAGGCCAGGCCCGCCTCGTCGAGGCCGACGAAGCCCTTCAGCGTCTCCACTTGGGTCGGGATGTCATAGGGGATGTCCAGCGTCTTTGCCTCTTCTAGTGAGGCTTCCCGACTCTCCACCGGGTTGATGACATATTTCTTGATCTGCGCGATCTGGTCCGGCGTCCAATCTCCGGAAAGCAAGAACACCCGCGCGGTAGCCACCTTCGGTCGCTCGCACTCGAACGCCAGCTGCATGCACTGGGCGGCCGAATCCGCGCGCTGGTCGAACTGGCCGGGCAAGTATTCGGTGGCGAAAATGTGGCCCTTGAAGGGGGGGAGCTCCTCATATACAACGTCCAGCTGCGGCTCGGAAAAAATGGTCCGCACCGCGCTTTCGAAGTGTTCCCTGCTCGCGCCCTGCACATCGTAGCGGTTCAGCAGGCGCAGCTCCGCGAGGCCCGAAATGCCCAGGAACGACTGGACGTCCTTCTTCAGCGACTCGGCCTCCAGCCGGAAGCCAGGGCGCTTCTCCACGTAGATTCGATTCACCATATCAGCCATTCTCCTTCAATGCGGCCAGCGCGCGCTGCCCGATGTCGCTTCTCATATAAGCGCCCTCAAACCGAACCTCCCGGGCGGCCTGAGTGGCCCTGATGATGGCGCTGTGCAGATCCGGCGCGGTGGCCGACGCGCCGATGACGCGCCCGCCGCTGGTGACCAGCTGGCCGTCATCCAGTTTCGTGCCGCTGTGGTACAGCGTGGCGCCGCGGGTGTTGCCCAAGCGGATCGGGCAGCCCTTCTGGTAGGCCTCCGGGTAGCCGCCCGAGACCACCATCACGCAGCAGGCGGCCTCATCCTTCCATTCCACGGGAACCTTGCTCAGTTCCTGTTTCTCCACGGCCATCAGGATGTCCAGCAGATCGGTTTTTAAAAGCGGCAGCACCACCTGCGTCTCCGGGTCGCCAAAGCGGCAGTTGTACTCGATGACCTTGGGGCCGTCTTCTGTCAGCATCAGCCCGAAGAACAGGCAACCCTTGAATGTGCGCCCAAGGCTGTTCATGGCGCGCATGGTGGGCAGGAAGATCTCGTCCATGCAGCGCTGGGCGATGGCCTCGGTGTAATACGGATTGGGCGCGATGGCGCCCATGCCGCCGGTGTTCAGCCCCCTGTCGCCGTCCAGCGCCCGTTTGTGGTCCATCGCGGACACCATGGGCACCATGCTGATGCCGTCGGTGAAGCACAGCACCGAAACCTCCGGCCCGGTCAGGAATTCCTCCACCACGATGCGCTTGCCGCTGTCGCCAAACTGCCTGTCCAGCAGGATGGCGCGCGCCGCCGCCAGCCCTTCCTCCCGGGTGTGGCAGATCAGAACGCCCTTGCCCAGCGCCAGTCCGTCGGCCTTGACGACCAGCGGATACTTGCACTTGGACAGGTACTTCATGGCGGAATCGCAGGAAAGAAAGGTCCTGTATTCAGCGGTGGGAATGCTGTGCTTTTTCATCAGGTTCTTGGCATAGACCTTGCTGCCCTCCAGAATCGCCGCCTTCTTGCTGGGGCCAAAACAGGCGATGCCCGCGCTGTGCAGCGCGTCCACCATGCCGAGCACCAGCGGGTCGTCCGGCGCGACGACGGCGAAATCGATGTGGTTGGCCTGGGCGAACTCCACAACACCGCGGATGTCCGTGGGCGCGATGTTTACGCAGATGGCGTCTTCCTCAATGCCGCCGTTGCCGGGCAGCGCGTAGATGTGCTGGGCGGCCGGGTTCTCGCGGAGCTTCCTGATGATGGCGTGCTCGCGTCCGCCACCGCCGATGACCATGATGTTCATGTCATTACCCCTTTAGTGGTGGAATAGCCGGATGCCGGTGAAGCACATCACCATGTTGTATTTGTCGCAAACCGAGATCACGTTGTCGTCGCGGATGGAGCCGCCCGGCTGCGCGAGGTAGGAAACGCCGCTCTTGCGCGCGCGCTCGATGTTGTCGCCGAAGGGGAAGAACGCGTCGCTGCCCAGGGACACGCCGCTGAGCTTGCGGATCCAGTCCTTTTTCTCGGCGGGCGTCAGTTCCTCTGGGCGCTCGGCAAAGAAATCCCGCCAGCAAGCGTCATCCAGCACGTCGCCGCACTCGTCGGAGATATACACGTCGATCGTGTTGTCGCGCTCGGGGCGGCCCAGGCCCTCCCGGAATTTCAGCGCCATGACCTTGGGATGCTGGCGCAGCCACCAGGTGTCGGCCTTGCTGCCCGCCAGCCGCGTGCAGTGGATTCTCGACTGCTGGCCCGCGCCCACACCGATGGTCTGGCCATCCAGCGCGTAGCACACCGAGTTGGACTGGGTGTACTTCAGCGTGATCAGCGACAGCAGCAGGTCGTTCAGCGCGGATTCGGGCAGGTGCTTGTTCTGTGTGGGGATGTCCCGCAGCATGTCCTTGGTGATTGAGAGCGCGTTTCTGCCCTGCTCGAAGGTCACGCCGTAGCACATCTTGCGCTCCAGCTGCGGCGGCGCGTAGCGCGGGTCAATCTGCACCACGTTGTAAGCGCCCTTGCGCTTGTTCTTCAGGATCTCGAGCGCTTCCGGTTCGTAGCCGGGCGCGATCACGCCGTCCGACACCTCGCGGGAGATCAGCTTGGCGGTCGCCAGGTCGCACGTGTCGCTCAGGGCGATGTAGTCGCCGAAGGAACACATGCGGTCGGCGCCGCGCGCGCGGGCGTAGGCTGAGGCGAGAGGGGAGAGGGCGTCCGTCTCGGGCACGAAGTAGATCTTGCGCAGGGTTTCCGTCAACGGCACGCCCAGGCCCACGCCCGCCGGGGAGACGTGCTTGAACGACGCGGCGGCGGGCAGGCCGGTGGCCGCCCTGAGCTCGCTCACCAGCTGGTAGCCGTTCAGCGCATCCAGAAAATTGATGTAGCCGGGTTTGCCGGACAGCACGGTCAGCGGCATGTCGCCATGGTCCACGAAGATGCGCGCCGGCTTTTGGTTCGGGTTGCAGCCGTACTTCAGCTCGATTTCGTGCATGATGATCCTCCTGATGGTTACTTTGCCTGTAAGCGGCGGGCGCGCCGTGCGCCCGCGCGCTTATTGATTCTTATTGATCATGCGCGTTTCGGTCTCGCCTGTGGACAAATCGAGGGTGCGCACGAACAAGCTCACCTTGTTGTCCTCATTCAGGTTGCCCCAAATCGCGCTTGTCATCTCGTCGATGCTGCCCTCGATCCTGACTTTCTCCGGTTCGCCCTCAAACGACGGGATCGGATCGCCGTCGCATGCATAGGTGTGGATGAAGTGGCCGACGCCCCGCTGGGGCTGGGCGTAGTCATAGAAAAAGCGCTCACAGCCATTTGGGTCGCCGCCGGCGCTCTTCAGGATGGACAGCTGATAGCACAGGGAGCCATTGTCCGCCTTCACCACGGCGCTGATGCGCGGGGTGTAGTTGGGCGCGTCCGGCTCAAACTCGCGGGTGTGCAGCGCGTCGTTCGGCCCCTTGCCCTCGGCCATGGCTTCGTAGATGGTGTCGGTTTGGTCGCCGTTGGTGACGATGGTCGTGTCCCCGAGCACGCGCACCGGCGCGTAGATCACCAGGGAGGGGTCGGACATCTTGCCCGGATCAAACGCTTGGGTGCGGATGCCATCGCCGTCGGCGACGAACACGCGGTTGCGGCTGTTGACGCTCCTGCCCATGATGAAATACGCCATGACGGCCCTGCCGCCATCCGCATCCAGCCCGATCAGGATGCCCCGCCCGGGATAGCTGGTTGCGCCCACGGCTTGGGCGATGCTCATGCTCATGCGTTTCGCTCCTTTGTGATTTGCTCGCACAGTTGTTGCACGGCTTTGGGGAGCAGCCGCCACTCGGCCTGCTCCATCACCCGCCGCTGCAGTGTCTCGGGGGTGTCCCCCTTGCGGACGGCGACGGCCTTTTGCAGCAGGATGCGCCCGCCGTCCGGGATCTCGTTGACCAGGTGCACCGTGGCGCCGGTCAGCTTCACGCCGCACGCAAGGGCCGCCTCGTGCACCTTCAATCCATAAAACCCCTTGCCGCAGAACGACGGGATCAGCGACGGGTGCACATTCACGATGCGCTCCGGGTACGCCCGGATGAACTCGGCGCTGAGGATGGCCAGAAAGCCCGCCAGCACGATCAGGTCGATCTTGCGCTTGCGCAGCGCCTTGAGCAGCGCCTGCTCAAAATCCTGCCGGGAAGCGCCCTTGGGACGCACGATGGTCAGCGCCTCGACGCCCGCTTCGCGCGCGCGGGTCAGCGCGTAAGCGCCTTCGCGGTTGCTGATGACGAGCGCGATCTCGCCCGCGCTCAGCACGCCCGCCTTTTGCGCGTCGATCAGCGCCTGCAGGTTTGTGCCGCCGCCGGACACCAGCACGGCGATCCTGGGCTTCGGGTTTAGCATAGCACGAGCCCCTCGTCAGACGGGATCAGCTCCCCGATCACGTAGGCCTGCTCGCCGCTTGCCCTGAGCGACGCCAGCGCCTTGTCGGCCTCGTCTTTCGCCACCACGACGCTCATGCCCACGCCCATGTTGAACGTGTTGAACATGTCGCGCTCTGGAATCCCGCCCGCCTTTTGGACCAGCTCGAAGATGGCCGGGGTTTGGACGGCGGCCCTGTCGATCCTGGCGCTGAGGCCGGGCTTGAGGCTGCGCGGGATGTTCTCATAAAACCCGCCGCCGGTGATGTGGGACACGCCCTTCACGGTCACCGCCTCGGCCAGCTGAAGCACGGGCTTCACGTAGATCTTGGTGGGGGTGAGCAGCGCTTCGCCCAGGCTCATGGACAGCTCGGCCACGTAGCGGTGCAGGCTGGCTTCGTCCATGGGCAGCGCCTTGCGCACCAGCGAGAAGCCGTTGCTGTGCACGCCCGACGACGGCAGCGCGATCACCACGTCGCCCGCCATCATGCGCTGGTTGTCGAGGATCTTTGATTTGTCCACCGCGCCCACGGTAAACCCGGCCAGATCGTATTCATCCGCCGGATAAAACCCGGGCATCTCGGCGCTCTCGCCGCCGATCAGCGCGCAGCCCGCCTGCACGCAGCCCTCGGCCACGCCTGCGACCACGGCCGCCACGCGCTCGGGCACGTTCCTGCCCATGGCGATGTAATCCAGGAAGAACAGCGGCTTCGCGCCGGCGCACACCACGTCGTTCACGCACATCGCCACGCAGTCGATGCCGACGGTGTCATGCTTGTCCATCAGAAACGCGATCTTGAGCTTGGTGCCGACGCCGTCTGTGCCCGAGACCAGCACGGGGCGGGTCATGCCCGTCAGATCCAGCTCGAACAGCCCGCCAAAACCGCCCAGGCCCGAGACCACGCCCGGAATCATGGTGCGCTGCACGTGCGCCTTCATCAGCTCCACGGCCCGATAGCCTGCGGTGATGTCCACACCCGCCTGCCGGTAGCTCTCGGAAAAGCTCTTCATGGGCGTCAAGCCTCCTCGTCAATCATCATTTCGAACTTGTGCTTGCTGTCATTCTGGGGCAGCTCCACCGGGTAGTTGCCGTCGAAGCACGCGGTGCAAAAGCCTTGCGAGTTGTCGGTCAGCCGGGTCACGCTCTCGCAGCTCAGGTAACCGAGTGTGTCCGCGCCGATGATGTCGCGGATCTCGTCCTGGGTGTGGCGGCAGGCGATCAGCTTTTCGCGGCTGTCGATGTCGGTGCCGAAGTAGCACGGGTTCAGGAACGGCGGCGCGGAAGAGCGCATGTGCACCTCGGTGGCGCCCGCCTCCCGCAGCAGCTTCACGATGCGCGCGCAGGTGGTGCCGCGCACGATCGAGTCGTCGATCAGCACCACGCGCTTGCCCGACACCGTGGCCGACACCGGGTTCAGCTTGATGCCCACCAGGTTTTCGCGGTCGGACTGGGTGGGCTGGATGAACGTGCGCCCGATGTACTTGTTCTTGATAAAGCCCAAGCCGTAGGGGATGCCCGACTGCTTGGCGTAGCCGATGGCGGCGTCGATGCCCGAATCGGGCACGCCGATGACCACGTCGGCCTGCACCGGATGCTCCAGCGCCAGATAGGCCCCGGCGCGCTGGCGCGCGATGTGCACGGAGCTGCCGTCGATCACCGAGTCCGGCCGCGCGAAATAGATGTACTCAAAGACGCAGGTTTTCTTGGGGCACTGGCCCACATGGTCCGTGATGGACACAAGCCCGTTCTTAGAGATCACCACGATCTCTCCGGGCAGCAGGTCGCGCACGAAGCGCGCGCCGATGCTGTCCAGCGCGCAGCTCTCGGACGCGAACACGTAGCCGTCGCTCAGCTCGCCCAGGCACAGCGGGCGAAAGCCATGAGGATCGCGCGCGGCGATGAGTTTCGTGGGGGACATGATGACCAGCGAGTACGCGCCCGCAAGCCGGTTCATGGCGCCGGATACCGCCGCCTCGATGCTGGGCGCGGTCAGCCGCTCCTTGGTGATGATGTAGGAGATCACCTCGGTGTCGGAAGTGGTGTGAAAGATGGAACCCTGCAGCTCCAGCGCTTCGCGTAGCTCGCCCGCGTTGGTCAGCGCGCCGTTGTGGGCGATGGCCATCGCGCCTTTTATGTGGTTGATCAGCATGGGCTGCGCATTCAGGCGCGGATTCATGCCTTTGGTGCCGTAGCGCACATGGCCGATGGCCATCTTCCCGGCGCCCAGCTCGTCCAGCGTCTCGCGGGTAAACACCTCGTTGACCAGCCCGACGTCCTTGCGGTTTTTGATGACGCCGCGATCGTTCACCGCGATGCCGCAGCTCTCCTGACCCCGGTGCTGCAGCGCGTACAGCGCGTAGTAGCAAGCAGCCGCCACGTCCGAACGCTCCTGCCGGTAGATTCCAAAAACGCCGCACTCCTCGTGCAATTTATTCAGCATCGTCTTACTCTCCCAGCAGCCGCTTCATGATCTCCTGATACGCGCCCTCGACGCCGCCCAAATCGCGGCGGAAGCGGTCTTTGTCCAGCTTTTCGCCCGTCTTGCTGTCCCAGAAGCGGCAGGTGTCCGGCGAGATCTCATCGGCCAGCACGATGACGCCGTCTGCGGTTTTCCCGAACTCCAGCTTGAAGTCAATCAGCTCAATGCCCAGGTCTTTCAGGTAGCTGCCCAGCAGCTGGTTGATCTTCAGCGAGTAATCGGAGATCAGCTTCAGCTCCTCGGGCGTGGCCAGATCCATCGCGAAGATGTGGTACTCGTTGATCATGGGATCCCCAAGCTCGTCGTCCTTGTAGCAGAACTCGAGCACGGTGCTCTTCATCTTGGTGCCTTCCGGCAGACCCAGGCGCTTTGACAATGAGCCCGCTGCGATGTTGCGCACGATCACCTCGAGCGGCACGATCTTCACCCGCTTCACCAGCGTTTCGCGGTCGCTCAGCTCCTCCACCAGGTGGGTGGGGATGCCGCTCTTCTCGAGCATCTTCATCAGGTGGTTCGTCACGCGGTTGTTGATGACGCCCTTGCCTTCGATGGTGCCGCGCTTCAGACCGTTGAACGCCGTGGCGTCGTCCTTATAGGAAACGATGCACAGGTTGGGATCTTCCGTGGCAAACACCTTTTTGGCCTTGCCTTCGTACAGCTGCTCCGTCTTGCCCATGATCTCTCATCCTCCGCTTGCTTAGTTGTTATATTGTGCCCGAATGGCGTTGTCCTTTTCAATTACCTTCGTCGTCATTTCGATGCGCAGCATCAGCAGGCGACCGGACAAGTCGGAATCCGTCAGCGCCAGAATCTGCGCGCCCAGCAGCGCCGCGTTGTACGCGCCGTCGATGGCCACGGTGGCCACCGGCATGCCCTGTGGCATCTGCACGGTGGACAAAAGCGCGTCCAGCCCATCCAGTGTGCTCGATTTGATGGGGATGCCGATCACCGGCAGCGTGGTGTTTGCGGCCATGGCGCCCGCCAGGTGCGCGGCTTTGCCCGCCGCGCAGAGGATTGCGCCAAAGCCGTTTGCGATCGCGTTGGCAGAAAAATCGCGCACCACTTCCGGCGTCCTGTGCGCCGAGATGACGCGCACCTCAAACGGGATCCCAAGTTTTTTCAGCAGATCGATGGCAGGGGTGAGGGTGGGAAGATCGCTGTCAGAACCCATGACCAACCCGATTTTCAGCATAACGCATGCTCCTTTCGGCGTCTCGATTCTCATTAGTGCCTCAAAACAGCTTGTATTATACCATGAAAAAGCGTACATTACCAACAATCGCTTGATAAATATACGTGAATTTTCCAGAGAAAAGCCGTTGCCGGGCATGGAGACTGTGGATTTGCGCCAGATTAACGAACAATACGGCGAAGAATTTCGGCAAACGTTCGGCATGCTTTCGCCGCATTGTAAAATCATGTTTGCGCCGCGAAAACCGTCGCCAACCCGCTTGACATCAAAATCCGAATTGTGGTATAATCCAATACTGTTAGCGGCTTACGTGCCAATGTAGCTCAGCTGGCAGAGCAGCGGTTTCGTAAACCGCAGGTCAAGGGTTCGAGTCCCTTCATTGGCTCCAGTCTTCGAGGTGTAGCGCAGTTTGGTAGCGCGTTTGGTTCGGGACCAAAAGGTCGCAGGTTCGAATCCTGTCACCTCGACCAAAA
>JAVBQA010000014.1:0-55827 GCA_031549325.1 Eubacteriales bacterium
ACGAGGTCTTTGACTCCCTCGAATTGGTTGTCGACAGGCTTTGTTCCACTGTTTCCGCGCTGCTCCATAACCCCACTCGCGTCGCTTCTATTACTCATAGAGCTTGGTTATATGATGCTTTAATGTTTTGAAGTAGTATGATGTGTTTTTTGAGCCGCTATTTCGCGGACTGCAGCGCCGGCAAAGGCCGCGTCGTCCCCCTGAGCACCAGCCTGGAGGCGTACACAATCTGCTTGCTCGGGGCCTTTTCCCCGTCGATGACGGACAGCAGCATCCGCGCGGCGTCGGCGGCCATCTCGTAGTGCGGTTTGTACACGGTGGAGAGCGGCGGCTCGAAGATGCTGGCCAGATCCAGGTCGTCAAACCCGATGACTTCGATCTGCTCCGGCACGCGGATGCCTCGCTCCAGCAGCGCCTTGATCGCGCCGATGGCGGCCAGATCGCTGCCCGAGAACACCGCCGTGAAATCGAGGCCCTCGTCCAGCGCGCGGGACACGGTCTGATAGCCATACAGAATCGAAAACTCGCCCGGGCGAACCAGCCGCGGATCGATGGGCAGGCCGGCCTGACGAAGCGCCTGGGTGTAGCCCTGCTGGCGCTGCATCATCCCCGAGGTGCCCGGCTTGCCATCCAGATACAGGATGCGGCGATTGCCGCTCTGAATCAGGTGGTTCACCGCCTCCGCGGCGCCGGAGAGATTGTCGCCGGTCACGGCGGCATCGGAAAAGCAGCTGTCGAACAGGCGGCCGATCAGCACCAGCGGCATGTTCTGCTTTCTGTAATCTCTCAGAAACTGCTCATTGGACAGGCCGGAGCACAGGATCACGCCGTCCACCCGCTTGTCCAGGAAGGACAGCAGGTGGTGCTGCTCGCGCGCCGGGCCGTTGTCCGAGTTGCACAGCAGCATGGAGTATCCCTTGGCGCTGATCACATCGTCGATGCCGCGCAGCACCACGTTGTAGAAGTGGTTGGCGATGTCGGGGATGATGACGCCGATGGTGCTGGACCGCGAGATCGCCATGCCGCGCGCCAGGGAATTGGGGCGGTACTGCGCCTCGTCGATGATGTGCTGAATGCGCATGCGGGTTTGCTCGCTGACGCCTGCGGGCTTTTCATTGATAACCCGGGAGACCGTCGCCTTCGAGACGCCGGCCATGCGGGCGATGTCCGCAATGGTGTAAGCCAACACCCTCACTCCTCAGCACTCAATACCCATCCTGTGTATTTTACACCATCGGCGCGTTTTTGTAAAACCACCGGCACTTTCGCTACACGATCAGCGCCGCCAGCTTCTGGCCGTACTCCAAAATGTCCACGCCCGCCGCGAACGGCAGGCAGGTGCCGGTGGGATGCGCGACCTTCTTCACCCAGTGCTCGGGAATGGCGGAGAGGCCGCACTTGGCGCCCATCACACCGCCCACCACCGCACCGATGGTGTCGGCGTCCCTGCCAAAGTTGCCCGCAAAGATGGTCTTGGTCTTGAAGTCGTTCTCCTTCACCAGCTTGAGCACCGCGAACGCGGACACCACCGCCTCGGAAACCATGGCGTGGCTCGAGGCCCACAGCATGTCGTGCAGCTTCATCCAGCAGCTAAAGAAGTCATAGTTTTCCTTCTCGATCAGCGCGAACGCCGACTCCATGTTGAACCTGGACCAGGATCCTTCCGGGAACGCGCTGAGCGCGGCGGCCAGGATCTCGTCCATGGAGGCGTCCACCATGGCGAGCGACACCGCGGCGGCCACCGCCTGCGCGCCCCACACGCCCTCTTCGTGGTGGCTGATCTCGGCGTCAATCCGGGCCATTTCCTTGGCGCGCTCCGGGTCGCCCGCGCAAATGATGCCCACCGGCGTCATGCGCATGGCGGCGCCGTCCGAGTTGTGGAAGGTGTTGTACTTGCCGGAAAGCGGCGGGCGCAGCCCCTTGCGCAGGTTGTTGCTGGCTTCGAACTCGCTGGCGCCGCCGCGCTTCAGCTCGTCCAGCGTGGCCACATGGTCGAACCAGTGCTTCACCACCACCTCGGTGGTCAGGTTGCCGTCGCAGGCGATCAGCTCTTTGGCCACCAGCAGGCAGAACTCGGTGTCGTCCGTGGACCAGGACGCGCCCTTGTTGAAGTCGGTGGTGATGCCGTAGCGCAGCTGGTTGTCGGGCTTCCTCGAGGCATCGCCAAAGCTGTCGCCGATGGCGACGCCGATCAGCGCACCCTGCGCGCGCTTGAGCATATCATCCTTGTTCTGCATCAGTTGCTGCCTGGTCATCATGTTGGAATACCGCCTTTCGAAATAGCTGAATCAGATTTCTTCAACGCGCATGTCGCCAAACTGTCCCCGTCCCATCCCGGTCAGCGCCACGCCGCACATGCCATAGGCGTGACTGCCGTCGCGGGCCTTGAGCGTGCCCACGCCGTCGATGTCCAGGCTCAGCAGCTCCCCCTGCGCCTGGAACGCCAGCGAGTATTGCCTCCCATGCTTCCAGTCGAACGCGGCCTCGGCCAGCGTCTCAAACCTGCCTTCACGTTTGCGCAGAATGGCCACCTTGCCCGGCGCGGCAAATCCCGCGTAATACCCACGACGGCAGCCCTGCGCGCGCAGACACAGCAGGTGCCCGTCACCCGTCAGCGGCAGAACGGGGACATTCACGCGGGCATCCCGCATGAAGTAGTTGCCGGTGTAGGCCTCGCAGCCGTCCAGCGCCATGGCGGAGAGCATGGCGTCCTCAACCCCCCACGCGCCGTGATCCATGGCGAAGGGCGTGACTGCGCCAAACTCTTTCTTCTGTTTGGCGATTGCGATCGTGTACGCCGCCTTGCCGGCAATCTTAAACTCGTCGATCAGCAGTCGCCCCAGGTCCTTGGATTTCGCGGGCGAGTTGCCCTCCAGCTCGATGCCGATCTCATCCGCCATCGCGCCATCCAGCTCCGGGATCACGAACCGAATCTCGCGCCAGTCGCCATCCTTGACGACCTCACCGCCCAGCCGCACGATCTCCTTGGTGGCTGTGTTGCGGACATACGGCGCAATGTAAACGCTCTCGCCGTTCCAGCGCTCGGCCTTGAGCATCAGGCTGACCGTCTGACCTGGATAGGCCGTGGGCGAAAACACCGGCGAATAGCGCTCGTCGAAAAAGTCCTCACGCCGGTAGAACGGCTTGTAGAAGATGCGGCACGCGTTGCCCCGCTGCATCCGGTCGAACAGCACCTCGAGGCAACCCTCCCCCTCGAAGGCCGAGCCGTCCGCGGCATGAGCGACCCGGCAGAAAAACGGGTCAGACACGCGGAAATTGTGCGTGGAGCCGGGCAGCTCGAAATCAAAGTGGATGTCGGCGCTTTCCTGGGGCATGGGCTTTCCCGCCGCCAGCGCGTCCGCAATGGCCGCCAGCTGGCGCGCGTAGCTCGGGATGTCCAATATGTTCAGCGAGCCGGACGCGCCGGACAGCACCACCGAGTCGTTCACCGGCGCGCGGTAGTGATCCGGGATTCCGGACAGCCCCTGCGCCACGCCCGCGATCGTGCCCACGTTGCCGGCGTTGCAGTCGGTGTCCCAGCCCGCCATGGTGGCGATTTCAATGGTCTTGCAGAAGTCTCCCCCGCCGTAGCACAGGCTCATGACGCACACGCCCGCGTTGGGGATGATGTGGCAAACGCCCGGGTAGCGGTCGTATCCCCACTCGGCGTCCAGATAGTCGCGGCAGGCGCGCCAGTCGTCCGGATGGGCCGCATGGAACGCGCGCACAGCCTTGGTGACGCGGGCATAGGTGCAGTCCTCGGGGATCAGGGATAGCGCCGCGTCCATGATGGCGTCCATGTCAGCGGTGACAAACGCCTGCGCGATGCAGGCCGCGATGAACCGCGCGCCGTACACGCCGTCGCCGTCGTGAGAAACGCTGGCGGCGATCCCAGCGTAGTCGGCGGCCTTGTCCGGCTTGCCCGGCCACACCAGGCCCCAGGTGTCGATGAAGATCTGTCCGCCAATTTGCTCGGCGATGGCCGCACCGTTTTGCGCGATGGATCCGGAGCGCGGCGCGGGCACGCCGTGCTTCAGGTTCAGGTAAGCCGTGTGTTCGGTGGACACGCCGTAGCCGCCCCACCAGAACATGCCCACGCCCTCCCGGGCGTAGTTCAGCCAGGCCTCGGCCACGTCCTGGGGCGCGAGCTCCGCACCCTGCGCTTTGTCCAGCAGCGCGCGCAGAAAGAACACCGGGCCGTTGGCGTCGTCGTCGGCCGCGAAGTTGATGAACTCCTTCACGTAGCCCTTGATGTCGCCGTAGGTGCGCAGGATGCGTTCGTAGCTCCAGATGGTGGGCTCCACCGGCGCACCCAGCCGGATGCCGATGTTCATGCCCAGAAAACCCGCGTAAATCTTGTGAAGAACCTCGTTGCTCATTTCGTTGGTCCCTTCCTGTTGTTTCCCGCCCGCGCACCACGACGGCGTACGGGCGGGAATGCCTCTTGGAGAATTAGCCCAGCATTTCTTTCAGAACCGGCTTGAACGCATCGCCACCGGCGGCGTTCCATTTCTGCACAAACTCATCGAAAGCAGACACCGGCTTCACGCCGCGGATGATGTCCACGCGATACTCGTTGTACAGCTGCGTCATGGCGTCCCACTGGGCCAGCATGTCGTCCGGGATGACGATGTTGACGTCCTCCGCGTAGTACTGCTCGACCAGCTTCAGGCTCTCCTCGGCCGCCGCGGGCAGGATGGGCTTGGCCAGCGGAGTCTCCGGGTTAAAGCCATTGGTGGTCTCCCAGCAGCGCGGCCACCACTCACTGTAGCGGTCGGTCAGCACGATCTTGCCATCCTCGATGTTGTAGTGCTTGCCCTCGATGCCGCACAGGTCGATCAGGCGGCCCTTGGGGCTGGCCATGAAATCGAGGTACGCGAACGCGGCATCCTTGACCTGCGAATCCACCGAGATGGTGAATCCGCGGGTTTCCTTGGTCACGTTCACCGGTAGGTAGTTCTGCGCCACGCCCTTCATCGGGGGCAGACAGATCAGCTCGGCGCCCTCGCCAAAGGTGGCGGTCATCTTGTCGTTGTAGATCTTGACCACGGTGCCGGCGGTGCCGGTGACGATGCCGGCCACGTTGGTGTAGAAGCGCTGTTCCATCACGTCCCAGGTGTTGGTGACGAACTCCGGATCCAGCAGCCCCTCGGTGTACAGCTTGTTCAGCCACTCGAGCTTCGCCTTCTCTGCCTGGGATGCCTTGCCGAACACCCAGTCGTCGCCTTCCTTGATGATGGTGCCGGTCACGCCAAACGCGGCGTTGAACGGGCTCTCCACACGGTTGGGGTTGTCGTCAAACGTGAAGGGGTACTCAACCAGCTGCTTGTCCTTGAGCTCCTTCAGGAACGCATACCAGTTGTCGATGGCCGGATCGGCCATCAGCTTCGCGCCCGTCTCGGTCTGCTCGAAGAAGTCCTTGCGGACCACCGGCAGGCCCACGCGCGGCGGGGACAGCCAAAGCATGTAGGGGTAATTCTTCATGCAAGCCTCATTATGCGCCTGCATCAGGCCCTTGATGTGCTTGGAGTTCTCGATGTAGGGGGTCAGATCCTCCAGCAGGCCTTCAGCGGCGATCGAGCGCTCGGCGTCGTTCTGGAAATACATGATGTCGGCTTCCATGGTGCCGGTGCGCACGGCAAGCGGCACGACTTCGACATACTTGCCCGCCGGGGCGCTCAGGAACTGCAGGTCGATGTAGTTGCCCTCCTCCGCCATGCCCTTCTCGACGGCTTCGCACATCAGCTGCACGTCTTCTTCGTCAGGCGACACGTCCTTCATGATCACCTTCACCACCACCGGCGCGTCAGCCGAGCCGATGCCTTCGGCGACAGCAGGCATGCTGAACGCAGGGATCATGAGGCACAGAACCAGAGCCAGAACCAGAATGCGCTTCATAAGACAATCCTCCTCAAACTATTTCAATGGCACCTGCCATTAGGTTACGTACTTCGTCGGGAACACCCGAGGGAAGCCTCCCCTGCGCGGCCGCGCCGCGCCGTGACCGCAGGACTTCCGCCTTTCTGCGCCCGCTTTCGTCTACTCCTTGACGCCTCCGCCCATGACGTCTTTCGTGTAGTACTTGAGCACGATCGGGTAAAGCAGCAAGATCGGCACCACGGCCACGATGATCGTGGCGCACTGCACCGCGCCGTAGTCGAGCTTGGCGATCTCGTTGTAATTCATCAGGTTCTGCGCGCCGATGATGGCCACCGTGTCATTCAGAACCACGAACTGGCGCAGGATCACCTGCAGCGTGGTCTTCGTGCTGTCCATAATGTAGATGGATGCCTTGAAGTACTCGTTCCATCGCAGCACCGCGTAAAACATGGTAATGGTGGCCACGCCAGCCTTGGTCAGCGGCAACATGATGGACCATAGCATGCGCCCATGGCCCGCGCCGTCGATGTGCGCCGCCTCGCAGATGGATTCGGGCACTTCCTCGAAAAAGCGCATCATGATGACCAGGTAATACACATTCACCGACGCCACCAGGATGACGCCCCACTGATTCATCAGGTTGAGGTTCTTGATCTGCAGGTACTCCGGCACCAGGCCCGGCTCAAACAGCATCATCACGATCAAAAACGCCATGATCGCGGGCTTGCCCGGCAAGTTGGGCCTCGTCAGCGCGTAGGCGGCGCTGGTGGTGAGCAGCACGTTGATCAGCGTGCCGACCAGCGTAATGAACACCGAGTTCTGCAGCGAGCTGAACAGCAGCTTGTGGCTGAGCACCAGCCGGTAGTTCACGCTGGTCAACCCCTGGGGAAGCACGGACAGACCGCTCATCTTGATGGAGTGCTCGGGACTGGAGAGCGAGCGCGCCAGGATGTTCAGGATGGGCACGATCATCGTCAGCGTCAGCAGGAAGAACACCGCCACCAGGATGACCTGACTGATCTTGAAGTTCTTCGCAAAGCGGTTTGGCGTCGCGCGCTGCATGCTACCACACCCCCTTCCCGGTCAGCCGCTTGCTGGCGAGGTGCGTGATGAGCACCAGAATCACGCCGACGACGCCCTTGATCAGCCCCACGGCCGTGGACAGCGAATACTGCCCGTTGCCCAGACCCAACCGGTACACATAGGTGTCCAGTATGTCGATGACCGAGTTCACCGAAGCGTTGGTGAAGTTGAACACCTGATCGAAGCCGGCATTCAGGAAGAAGCCCAGGTTCAGGATGAACATGGTCACCATGGGCGTGACCAGCGCGGGCAGCACCACATACTGGATCACCTGAAATCTCCTCGCGCCGTCGATCTCGGCGGCCTCGAACAGGCTCGGCGAAATGGCGAGGATGGTGGTGCAGTAGATGATCGAGTCCCATCCGAGGCTTCTCCAGCCCTCGCAGATCATCAGGATCCAGCGAATCTTGGATTTGTCGGTCATAAAGTCGATGGGCTGGCCGCCGAACAGCTTGATGATTTCATTCACCGCGCCGCTGCTTGGCGACAGGAACGAGATCCAGATGCCCGCGATCACGACCCAACTCAGGAAGTGCGGCAGATAGCTGACCACCTGCACGTACTTGCGAAAGCGCAGGCTCTTAAGCTCAAAAAGCGCAATGGCAAAGACCGCGAAGAACGGAAACAGCAGCACATACTTCATCAGGCTGATGATGAGCGTGTTCCTCAGAATCTCATAGAACGCGGGCGAGGCGAACACGGCCTCAAAGTACTTCCAGCCAGCGAACACCCACGGGCCCCTGGACTTGAAATCAAAGAACGCCAGGCGCATGTTGAAGATCGGAATCACGCGAAAGATGACGAAGTACGCTATGGTCGGCAGGATCATCGCGTACAGCACCAGCGCGTCCCATCGGATCGGTCGCTTCCTTTGCACGGCGGGCTTATGCATGGCGTCAATCTCCCCTTTACGGAATCCTTATATCCATCAACGGCACGTGTTGCTGCGCGCCGTACACGTCCCTGTCCCCCACCGTTCCCGACGAAATCCTGCGGTTCATCGTGGCCTTGATGCCGAGCGCCGCGTCGAAGAACACCAGTTGCGTCACCTCGTCCGGACGCAGCCGGTACAGCTGCGCAATCCGATCCCGGGTCAGCACGCCGCTGTTTTTCACCCGCTCGTAGCGCTCCGCGCTGTCAAACAGCACATCCAGCGTGATCTCAAACGGCCCGCTGTTCTTGCTCCTCAGCACCTTGGCCAGATCAAACAGCCTGTCCACAGCCACTCACCTCCACTCGATTTCAAATGGCGAAAGCCCGTCCGGCACGTCCATCAGGTGGTACACTGAGAACGCATACACCGGTCCGAACGCAATGTCACTGGGCGCGAACGGGAAAGCCAGGTTGCCCGCCGTGGATTTTCTGCCCTCATAGCCATAGTGCAGCAGCGTCGAGCGCGTGGAAGCGCAGAGCGCGCTGGCCAGCTCCTGTGTGGGCGCGATGGCCTCGAACAGCAGGCCCACCTCATGCGGCAACGCGGTCTCCGGCTCCAGATCCCCCATGACCGCGTTGATGCCGTAATTGTAGAAGTTGATTTGATAGCTATCCGGATCGATTTCGGTGTAGTACTCGCGCACCGCTTCCCGCACAGCCGTCTGAATCTCTTGAATCCTTTCGATGAACAGCGGATCGCGCGCGCCGGCGATGACGAAGCTGCGGTAGGACACCAGCCTGGCCCCTTCCAGCTTGATCTGATAGGGTTTGCGCTGAAGTTTTGAGCCGGAAACCTTGACCGAATTACCGTTTTGAACAAACGCGCAGCGCTCAAGATCCAGAAGGATGCCCGGGCCATGCAGCAGATACGGGTGATCCTTCTCGTAGAACGTGTGCGCGGCCACCGAGGTCTCTGTGCAGCGCCGATTGGGGTTCAATGGGTATACCTCGAAGTGATCCCCGTGCAGCACGCCCATGATGCAGTCTTTGGCGCTGCCCGGTTCACAGCACAGCGCGCCGCACTCCAGGATCTTGCCCAGGTGGTAGCACAGCGCCGGGTCATACCCCGCAAAAATGCCCGCGGCCGCGAACGGCGCCGGGTCATACGCCCGCCCGCACACGACGATCTGCGCGCCCTGCGCCAGCGCTTCGAGAATCGGTTCCTCCCCCATCTGCGCCACGATGCGCGTGGTCTGGCGCGCGACTTCAGGCGTCAGCGCGGGCACATTGGCGCTCATGGGGTGGATACGGTTTTCTCCGATGGCCTCGACCACATCCGCCTCCGGGATGTCTGCCCAGATCACGGCCAGCTTGGGTCGCTCGGCCCGCTTGAGCAGAATCTCTTCGATGATGTCCAGCGTCCATTCCACATGCACGCGCGCGCCGCTGCCGCCTGCCGAGCCGATGATCAGCGGAATGCCCTGATCCAGCGCGCCATCCACCAACAGCTGCAAGTCCTTCATGGCGGCCATGCGGCTGACGATGGCCACGCCCGCGCCCAGCTTGTGGGGGCCAGCGTCGGTGGACCCTGCATCGACCACGATGGCGTCCGGGCGCTGCTCAAGCCCAGCCAAAAAACTCGCCTTTGGAAACCCATAGCCCAGGATTCCGCAAGGCGACAAAATCTTGTATGCCCGGTCCAATGCGCTCACCTCGCCAAATCGTCATTTTGAGTAACCGGTTTCTCTCATTGCGTTCATTATAATCCTATGATCGGAATCATTCAATGGCATATACACACATACTATTATCACATTTTTAGTTCATATAGACTTTATTGCGTATTGTTCCAAAATTTCACCATCAATATTCGCTCCAGGATCAATCCGGTTAAATGAACCGGTTTCTTTTCGCTGTATAGACAAAACAAACCTTTGAAATTCTTCGATTTCAAAGGTTTGCATCGGTTATGTCGGCGTGTAACGCCTAAGTCTGCGGGCGCATCAAAGCGCTACGGCTCCGCCCTGGTTTCCTCCGTCTGGTTCTGGGCGTCTTCCGCCGGATCATGGCCCGCAAGCGACCGGGCGGACGCCTTTTTCAACACGGTGATGGTGCAGCTGGCGGTAAGCCCGTTCTTGGTGGTGGCGGTGATGGTTACCGTGCCCGCCTTCAGGCCCTTGACGGTCCCGCTGTTGCTGACTGTCGCGATCTTTTTGTTGGAGGTGGTCCACTTGATGGCGGGCTCGCTGCCGTCCAGCTTGGCCTTTAGCTTGAGCTTCTTGCCCGCGGTTATCGTTCCCTCGGCTTGATTGAGGCTGATGTCACTTGGCAGCGTGCGAACCTTCACCTTGCGGCTCGCTTTAAGCCCGGTGTCGGTCGCCGCAATCACGGTCACCTCGCCATCCTTTACGCCAGTCAGACGGCCTGCGCTGCTGACCGTGGCCGCATCGCCCACCACGCTCCAGCTCACCAGCTTCAGCACACCGCCCTTGGGCGAAGTGGTCAGCTTCAAGTCCACCGGATCCCCGTTGGTGTAGGCGACCGCCGAGCCAATCTTGATTGACTTGATGCCCTTCAGCACGCACACCAGGAAACTGCCCACGGCGCCGTTGGCCGCCGTGGCCGTGATGGTCACCATCGACTTTGCTTTCGCGGCGGTGATCTTGCCGTCCTTGCTGACGGACACGTAGTCAGCGGCGCTGCTCTTCCAGGTGACGCCTGACACGCTGGCGGTCAGCTTCAGGCTCTGCCCGACGTACAGCGTGGCCGACGCGCCCTGCTCGCTCATGATGGTGATGCTGCCCGCGCCGCCCCCGTTGCCCGGGGCCTCTTTGTCGGTCACGTTGACCACGCAGATTGCGGTCAGCCGGTTCTTGGAGGCGACAGTGATGGTCGCTTTCCCCACGCCCCGCGCGGTCAGTTTTCCGTCGGGCGTCACCGCCACGACGGCGGGAGAGCTGCTGCTCCACCCGAGCCCGCGCTCCGTGGCGTCCTTAGGGAATACGCTGGCTGTCAGCTCGGCGGTGTCGCTCAGGCTCAAGTCCAGCTCACCCTTGTTCAGCTTGACTTCAGCCACCGGAATCACCGCGCGGATCTTGATGGAATGCTTGACGGCTCCATCCCCCTTGAGCGTCGCGACAATCTCGCTGTCGCCGGCCTTCAGCGCGCGCACCAGCCCGCTTGGGCTGACGCTGACCGCCGCGGCATTGGACGAGCTCCAGTTCACTTCGACCGCCGTGCCGTTGGGATAGGCCACAGCCAGCAGCTGCAGATCTTTATTCAGCGCCACGTCCGCGCTCACCGACTGACCCTCCAGCGTGGTGACGCGGATGGCGGAAGTCGGCGGCACGACGGCGATGTCCATGCTGCCCGTGACGCCGCCGTCAGCGCGGGCGGTGATGCGCACGCTGCCGACAGCCAGCCCTCTCACGGTGCCGTCCGCGTCGACTGAGGCCAGCAAGGGCGCGGAGCTGCTCCAGGTCAGGGTATGGTTGGTGGCGTTCTCGGGGGAAAGGCGTGTTTGTAGATTCAGCCCCTCGCCCACCTGCAGTTTCGCCGTGGCGGGCATGAGCGCAATGGCCGTCACCGGATCGCTCACGGTCAGTTTCAGCGTGGCAAACAGCGCGGAATCGGTCGTGTCGCGCGCCATGATCTGCGTCTCTCCGCCACCCACGGCGGTCAGCCTGCCGCTCTGATCGATGGTGGCCACGGCGGGCACGCTGCTGGTCCATTCGTAGCCATCGCTTGTACCGTTCGGGCGCTCCACACTGAGGATGGCGGTGCCGCCCTTGGACAGCGCGGATGGCCCGATGATCTGCAGCACCTCCGACGCGCCGGGTTCCTTGTCGCTCGCGATGGCGCTCTCCGCGCCAGCGCCGGACATGCCAAAAACCATGAGCAGCGCCAGCAGCAGCGCCAGCAGCCTCAACCGGTACGCACGCTTCATCATCGGTGCACCTCTTCGAATTCCTCTGGGACCGCCTGTTTACACTTTCCCAGTTTCTATAGTTGGTTCCATTATCGCACACATTCTCCTTGCAGCGCTACCCATTGCCGTTAACAAAGAATGGCATTTCTGTGATGATCCGGGCGCTCCATTTCCCCGCCCGCGAAAGTCGCCGTTCAAAGCCTGTGCCGCGCTGATAACCCTCCGCCACTTAGCCGCCTTCCACAAAGGGCAGCACCTCGACAGTGTCGCCTTCGCGAAGCTGCGTATCCAGACCGCCCGACGTCAGGATGCCGCTGCCGTTGACCAGAAAAAAGCAAGTGTCATCCCCCAGCAGGAATTCCTTGAAGCCCTCGCCGAATCGCTCACCAAGCCAATCAATCAGCGCGCGCACACAGGGAGCGCCATCACAGTCAATCGACTTCTCTCCCGCCGTATGATCCTGCACATTGCCAAAGAACATAACCGTCATATCGCGCCTCCTCCGCTAAAAAGAACAGCGGCCGCCCTATTGGATCCCGGCCAAATCCAGCACATCCGAGACTTGCCTTCCGCCTTCGCGGCAACCTTCCGCGACGCACAAGCCAAGCGTTCGGCCGGCGCTTTGACCGGGGACTCCCCTGTTTAAAGCTCTTCCTGCAACAGCGCGTCCGTCTTTGCTGTAAATTTCTCAATCATCCGGTACGCGGTCGCTTCATCCAGCACGCCGTGCAGGCTGGGCGTCTCGAAGAACCGCTTGGGCAGCTTGACGCTCGCCGGGTCGAATCCCATGTCGCGCTTGATTTGCAGCTTGGTTTGGTAGATCCGCTTGCCGATTGTTGTCAGATCCTCGTCGGTCAGATTCCAGCCAATCGAGTTCAGCGCGCTCAGGATGGTCGGGCGGTCATAAATCTTGCGGGCAAACAGGCACATGACCAGCGAATTGGTCATGCAGCGCTCGCACTCCTCCGCAAACAGGGCGTCGACCAGCTTGTCCTCGTTGAACTCCTTCATGCCCTGGTCGATGCCGTAGCCGCCGTTGCACAGGTGCGAGTGGCGCGCGCCCACCGCCTGACCGACGATCGCCGCATAGCCGGTGTGGTAGCCGGTCATCTCGTTGCCGCCCAGCTGCATGGCGAACTCGTATCCGCCGTACTTCTCGGACGCATAGCGGCTGCCCTTGCCCAGGTCGCGATAGAACTCGTTCGCGCCGGCGGCCAGGTATCCGAGCGCCTCGATGTAGCCCTGGGTATCGCCGAATTTCAGGTCGACCAGCGTCTGCTCCCGGGTGATAAGCCCTTTCTCCAGCGCCTCCGTCGCCCAGCCCAGGCACACGCCCACGCTCATGGCGTCCACGCCGGTTTCTTCGACTTCCTGTATGATCTGGATGATCTCGTCCGAGGTCTTGATGCCCAGAAACGAGCCCAGCGCGAAGATCAGCTCGTAGTCGTAGGTGACGTTGATCGCCTCGTACTCGCTGCCCTTGGCGAACTCGTGGCGGTACATGCCGATGTGAATGCAGCCCACGGGGCAGCCCGCGCACGCCATCTTGCGCACCAGATTCTTTTCCGCGAACGTCTCGCCGCTGATTGCGCCGGCGTGCTCATAGGTGCCGGACTGCAGGTTCAGCGTGGGCATAGAGCCTGATTTGCTCATCGAAACGACGTTGGCCGGGGTACCCAGGTCATGGTATTTTGTCATGCCGGAAGAATGGGTGCACCGCTGGTAGATGTCGCGGTACACCTTGAAGTACTGCTTCTGATCCGCAATGGGCATCGGGCGCTCGCCATAGACCGAAATGGCCTTGAGGTTCTTGCTGCCCATGCAGGCGCCCAGACCCAACCGGCCGAAATGACGGTAGGAATCCACATTGACGCAGGCGAACGCGACGCCGTTTTCGCCCGCCGGGCCGATGCGGAGAATGGAGCGCTTGCCGCTGGCGCGCCCCCCCGCGCTCTCGCGGTCGCGGATGACGCGACCGGTCTCCTCAATCGGCATGCCCCACATGGAGTTGGCTTCGCGGATGTTGACGATTTGGTCGGTGATGGCCAGATAGCAGGGGTTTTTCGATTTGCCGGTGATGACCAGCGCGTCGTACCCGGCCATCAGCATGGCCATGCCGAGTCTCCCGCCCGCGTGGCTCTCTCCATACTCGCCCGTCAGCGGAGAGACGAAGGTGGCGACCACCTTGGTCAGCACGGGGAACACGAACGTCCCCGCGCCGATGGCGAAGATGATGGGCTGCTTGGTCGATGCGGGCGGCAGCCCTTTTTGGTAGTTCTCCTGCAGCAGCTTGGCGGCGACGCCCGCGCCGCCAAGGTATGGAATCAGGTCCTCACGCTTGTCGATGCGCACATCGCCGGTCGTCAGGTTGATGTTGAGCACGCGGATGAATTTTTCATTCAGCATGGCCGCCCGCCTCCTCTACTTCCGTCATCACCAGGCAATCGTGGGGGCAGAACGTGGTGCACACCCCGCAATGGCAGCAGATGATGGGCCTTTGCGTCTCCTTGCTGAAGTTGACGGCGCCTACGCTGCAAGCCGGCACGCAGCGGTGGCAGCCAAAGCACTTTTCCTCATTGAGCAGCACGCCGCCGCCGGGCCGAAGCTCCAGCGCCCCCGCCGGACAGGCCCTTGCGCACGCCGGCTCCTTGCAGCCACGGCACACGACCGCGACGTAGCTGCTGGTCAAGCCGCCGGTGGTGCGGATTCTGACGGCGCTTTGCGTGATCGAGTGGCTGCCATGGTTCGCGGCGGCGCACACATTCGCGCAGGTGAGGCAACCGATGCACTTGTTCATCCCCTTGGGACTCAGTACGTAAGACATGTCGCTTCCTCCGGTCATCAGGTATTTATCGGTTCACCGGCGCGCACGCGCTGGCGGCCAGCGCCTTGATTTGCGCGATGTTGTCCCAGGCAACCGGGCTCTTTACCGCCTGTTTCAGCGCCCGCGTTTGGTTGTCAAAGCCGGTGAAGCTGCCGTCCGTCTCGGCGAAGGAGGAGGCGGGCAGCACGACGTCCGCCTGCCTGGCCGCTTCGGTCATGTGCAGATCCTGCACCAGAAGGAACTCGACGGCGCTGAGGTCCAGCCCATCGATCTTCTCTCCAAAGAGCAGCAGCCCGCGAATCTTGCCTTCCGAAACCGCGCGCCTGAGCGCCTCTCCGGGTCTGACGCCGAGGTTGGTCAGCCCCTGCGAGTTCGGATCGGGCAGCAGCTGGACGACCCCGCCGCTCTTTGCGGCGAGTTTCGCATCTTTTGCATCCACGGCGCTCTTTTCAAAGATGAACACCGGCTTCTTGGCGCCCTGAATCAGCGCAGCCAGCCTGGCGTCCTTCAGCGCCTGCCCAATGGGCGCGTCGATCTGGAGGGACGCGATACCGGGAAGCAGGCTGTCCTCCGCGCCCGAAGGCGGAGTGATCAGCACCAGCTTGGCGCCGTTGTTCACGGCGCGATGAATTCTCATGGCCGCAACCGAGCGGTTGATGGCCGATTGCGGTTGGACGGCAACCACCAGGTCGGCAATCTCCAAATCTTCCATGCCGGCGGTGGAAGCGTCGCCGCCCAGCACGCCGGCGCTAAAAACATTCTTGGTCTTGAGCGCCTTTTCGGCGTACGCTTTGATCAAAGCAGCCTCTTCGTTGGTGCAGCGCCCAGAGACGGCCACAGCCACGCAATCGCCGCCGTGCCTGGCCTGCAGCCCGCGCAGGGAATCGTTCACATGCGCGATGGCCCGCTCGAAGCTGACCTCTTCCAGGCCGTTGCCGATGCGCATCAGCGGCCGGGTGACGCGCTCCGCCTTCGCGATGTCTCCGAACCCGAAGCGCCCCTTCTGGCAGAGCAGCGCATCCGGCGCGTCTCCGGGCAGACTGCGCAGCAGCAAACTGCCGCTCGACGTCACGCGGGTCTTGCAGCCAATGGAGCAGCCGGCGCACACGGACTCGGTCACGCGCTCCTTGAGCGGAACCTGCTTCCCAACCATCATGGTCTCCGTCAGCGCCCCCGTGGGGCACACATGAACGCATTGTCCGCAGGAGATGCAGGCAGTATCCTTCAGATTCGCATCAAAGGCGGGCATAACCACCGTATCAAAGCCCCGCTGCATAAACCCGATGGCAGACGCGCCGACGACCTGCTCGCAAATGCGCACGCACAGCCCGCACAGGATGCACTTGTCCGGATTGCGGCGAATGTACGGATGGTCATCCTCATGCACGCGATGGTGCACCCTGCCGCTGTATTTTTCCGGCTTCACCTGATACGCGCCGGCGTACTCGACCAGCTTGCACTCAAAGAAGTCCATGCAGCCGCACTCGAGGCAGCGCGCGGCCTCCTCCCTTGCCTGTTCCTCGCTGAAGCCGTAGTTGATCTCGTTGAAGTCCTTTTTGCGGTCGCTGGCGCTGCGGTGCGGCATCCTGACCCGCGCCCGCTTTTCCACGTGGCGCAGATCGTCGGCCGTCTTTTCCGATTTCACCAGAAACGGCTCTTCGTAGCCCAGCGCCTCGCCGCACAAGTACTTGTGCACCATCTGGGCGGCGCGCTGCGCCTCGCCAATGGCGGTGATGGCGATGTCCGCGCCGTTGTTGGTGGCGTCGCCCACGGCGAACACGCCCTCCATGTTGGTTCTGAAGGTGTGCTCATCGGCGATGATGGTGCTCCACTTGGACTGGCTGACGCCGTCGAAACCAGCTGTGTTCGGCTTTTGGCCGATGGCCATGATGACCGTGTCGACCTCGATGACTTCTTCGAGCCCGGGCACGGGCACGGGCTTTCTGCGGCCCGAAGCGTCCGGCTCGCCCAGCTCCATGATCTGAAGGCGCATCGCCTTGACCTTGCCGCCCTCGCCGACGATCTCGATGGGATTGGTCAGATTTTTGAAGATGACGCCCTCTTCCTCAGCCTCATCAATCTCGGTTTCTTCGGCGGGCATCTCGTTGCGGGTGCGGCGGTAGATGTTGTAAACCACCGAAGCGCCCGAGCGCACGGCCGTGCGGCAGGCGTCCATGGCGGTGTTGCCGCCGCCCACGATGGCCACCCTGCGCCGGAGCAGCTTGCTGGTGATGCCCGTGATGTTCCACAGGAACTCGATCCCGCCGTGCACGCCGTCCAGCGCTTCGCCGGGGCACCCCATCCCGGTGCTTGACCACGCGCCAATGGCGATGACCACCGCGTCGTTGCCCTTGCGCAGCTCGTCCAGCGTGATGTCCTGGCCGACGCGCACGTTGTTTCTCATTTGAACGCCCATGCTCGCGATGGCGTCGATCTCTTCCTGAAGCACCTTCTTGGGCAGCCGGTACTCCGGGATGCCATAGCGCAGCATGCCGCCCATGCAGGGCATGGCGTCGTACACGGTGACTTCGTGGCCCTGCGAGGCCAGGAAATACGCCGCCGTCAGTCCGCCGGGGCCGCCGCCGATGACGGCGACTCTCTTGCCGGTCTTGGGCGCGACTTCCGCCGTGTAGATCTCGCCCCGCGCGCTCTGCGCGTCGGCGGCAAACTGCTTGAGCGACGCGATGGAGATCGGCTCTTCGACCAGCGACCTTCGGCAGGCCTCCTCGCAAGGGTGCGGACACACCCGGCCGATGGAGCCGGGCAGCGGGATCACGTCCTTGATCAGCCGGTAGGCCTCGTCGTACGCGCCGTTGGCGATCAAGCCCACATAGCCCTGGCAGTCGGTTTTCCCCGGGCACGCGAGGACGCACGGCGGGCGGCAGTCGCCGGTGTGGTCGCTGAGCAACAGCTCCAGCGCCGCCTTTCGGTTTTTGAGGATGCGATCGGAACTCGTGTGAATCTTCATGCCATCCGCAGCCATGGTGGAACACGAGCGCAGCAGCTTGGGATTGCCCTCGGCTTCGACCAGGCAAAGCCCGCAAGATCCATAGCGCTCCACCCTGTCGTCGTGGCACAGTGTGGGAATTTCGATGCCATGAGCGCGGGCGACGTCCAGGATGGTTTGGCCCTGAAAACCGGAGACTTCGCGGTCGTCTATGGTCAGCTTGATGCTTGTCATCTTCTTCACGCCCTTCCTACTCCACCGTCACGCAATGGCAAATCTCCGCGCACACGCCGCACTTGTCGCACTTGGCGGGGTCGATCTCGTGCGCCCCTTTGAACTTGCCGTTGATGGCCTTTGCGGAACATTCGATTGCGCACATGGTGCAGCCGATGCACAGATCAGGATTGATCTTGTAGCTCAGCAGCTTCTTGCAGGAATGCGCCGTGCATGTCTTGTGGCGGATGTGGTCCTCATATTCGTTTCTGAAATAGCGAATGGTGGTGAGCACCGGGTTCGGGGCCGTCTGCCCCAGCGCGCACAGCGAGCCATCCTTGACCAGCTGGGCCAGATCCTGCAGCAGCTCAATGTCGCCCTCGCGGCCGTCTCCGTCGCAAATCCGTTCCAGGATCTCGAGCATGCGGCGGTTGCCCATGCGGCAATGGGTGCACTTCCCGCAGCTCTCCTTGCAGGTGAAGTCCAGGAAGAAGCGGGCCATGTCCACCATGCAGGTGCTCTCGTCCATGACCACCATGCCGCCCGAGCCCATGATCGCGCCGGTGGCGGCCAGTGTTTTGTAGTCGATCATCGTGTCCGCGAGCGATTCCGGAATGCAACCGCCGGACGGGCCGCCCATCTGCACGGCCTTGAACGCCTTATCGCCCGCGATGCCTCCCCCCACGCCGAACACCACGTCGCGGATGGTTTTGCCCATCTGGATCTCGACCAGGCCGCCCTTTTTGATCTTGCCCGCCAGCGCGAACACCTTGGTTCCCTTTGAGTTTTCGGTGCCCATGGCGGAAAACGCCGCGCCGCCGTTTCGAAGGATCCAGGCGACGTTGGCGTAGGTCTCGACGTTGTTGATGTTGCTGGGCTTTCTGTGGTAGCCGGATTGCGCGGGGAATGGCGGCTTCAGGCGCGGCATGCCGCGCTCCCCCTCCAGCGAGGCGATCAACGCGGTTTCCTCGCCGCACACGAACGCGCCCGCACCGGTCTTGATGCGGATGTCGAAGCTGAACCCGCTTCCAAAGATGTTGCTCCCCAGGATCCCCCGTTCGCGCGCCTGCTCGATCGCCTTCTGAAGGCGCAGGATCGCCAGCGGATACTCGGCGCGCACATAGACGATGCCCTCGCTGGAGCCGATGGCATAGGCGCCGATCATCATACCCTCCAGCACCGCATGGGGATCGCCTTCGATCAGCGCGCGATCCATAAACGCGCCGGGGTCGCCCTCGTCCGCGTTGCAAATGATGTATTTGGGCGCGCCATGCGCATCGCGCGCCGCCTGCCACTTGAACCACGTCGGGAAACCCGCGCCCCCGCGCCCACTGAGCCCGGAGGCCTTGATCTCCGCGATCACATCCTCCGGCGTCAGCTCCTTGACGCACTTTTCAAGCGCCTCGTATCCCTTGAAGGCGATGTATTCGTCGATGCACTCGGGATCGATCATACCGCACTTTTGCAGCGCGACGCGCTGCTGCGCCGCGAGGATTTTCAGATCCTCGGGTTGGATCTCGTATGCTTCCGCGCCGTTTTTCTGGCCGCGAACAAGTTTCAGAATTTCATCGGCGGCTTCGGCGGTGACCTTGACATATGTGCGCGTTTCAGCATCCGTTTCGACATTCACGATCGGCTCCAGATAGCACATGCCGATGCAGCCCGTGGTGGCGACGGCGCACGCATCGAACCCGGACAGGTCGCGCGCCAGCCGGTCAAAAACTTCGGCGGCTCCGGCCGCGATGCCGCAGCTGCCCTTCCCTACTGTGATCCTCATTCCGCTTCCTCCGCCTGTTCCTTAATGTCTCTGAGGATTTTCGCTGTTTTGGCCTTGGTCAGCCGTCCATAGGTCTTGTCCCCAATCATCATCACCGGCGCAAGGCTGCAGCACCCAATGCAGGCGACGTTCGTGTACGAGAACAGCCCGTCGCCCGAAATGTCCCCTTCCTCGACGCCCAGGGTTTCCTTGATCGCGTCCTCAATCGCCGCCGAGCCGTTGACGTGGCACGCGGTGCCCTGGCAGAGCAGGATCAGGTTTTTCCCCACCGGCTTGGTGCGGAATTGCGCATAAAAGGTCACGACGCTCATGATCTTCGCGGGCTGAATGCCCATGCGCTGCGCGATATACATCAGAAGCTCCGTGGGGAGATAGCCGTAGATATCCTGTGCTTTTTGGAGGATGGCGATCAGATTCTCCCGAGCGCCCGAACCCGCGTACTGCGCCAAAACGGGCTCGATCAAAGTCGCGTCAACGGTCAAACAGGCAGGTTGATTCCCAGTGCAGCAGCATCCCAAACTCAAGCACCTCTCATTTTTGATTGTACCGCAGAGGTAACGACAACAGTCCGGCTCGCTTGCCTTCAAGGCCCGGACACAGCTCCTATTTTATTCCGTTTACACACAAAAGTCAATCACACTGTTGGATGCGAACAATGTGAACGCGTCAATATGTCAAGAAATGATGAGAATTGATGAGTTGTGGGTTTTTGGCGGCTACGCAACAACCGACACCGGGTCGCCCACGCGGATGGCGCCGCCTCGCTCGACGACGGCAAACGCGGCGCCGCCGGCCAGCTTGCAGGGCATGCCCCGCGAAAACAGCGCGCACTCACCAAAGCAGCGCTTGCCGCGCTCGCTGATCCGCAAAACCGCGTCCCCAAGGGACAGCCGGCTGCCGACTGGCAGCCCGTCAAGCGTCCCTCCTTCGATCAGGAGATTCTCCCTGAAACGCGCAAAGCAAAGTCCGGATTCCGTTTGGGAATCCATCCACTGGCGGATCTCGGCGGAAAGCAGGCAGAGTTGGCGCTCGCCGCCCTGACGCAGGTTCCCCTCCAGGCCGAGCCCGGCGAGCAGGTTCGCTTCCCGCAAAACTTCGCCGGGCGCGCCCGCTTCAAGAAAGCGCGTCAGGCGCGCGATCCTAGCCGTCAATCAGAACGACCTCCCCGCAATGGTCCGAGGCGTAACCGCCCAGCGCCTCCAGCTTTTGCAAAAACGCCGGGTTCTTGAGCGCGTCTATGAAAGCGCGGATGTGCGCGAGCTTCAGAAATTCCGCCGGGATCGCGAAATCGTATTCCTCATTGCCCACGGGGATGAAATCCAGATCCATTGCCCTGGCGGCCGACAGGATGCCCAGGCCCGCGTCTGCGCTTTCTCCCCGCACCGAGGCGGCAACCGCCATGTGAGTGGCCGCCTCGCGGTCATATCCCGCGATGCCTTGGGGATCGACGCCCGCCTTTCCCAGCAGGTAATCCAGCAGCACGCGGGTGCCCGCGCCGCGCTGTCGGTTGACAAAACGGCAGCGCGGCAGATCTTCGATCCCCGCGATACCCAGCGGGTTGCCCTTCTTCACCATGATGCCTTGCACGCGCCCCACGCCCTTGATCAGCGCCATCTCCCGGCAGGGAAACAGCGACCGGATGGCATCCAGATTGTACACGCCCGTCGCCGGATCCAGCAGATGAACGGGCGCGATGTGCGCCTCACCGCTTCTGAGCGCCATCAGCCCGCCCATGCTGCCCACATGGGAGCTGGACAGGTGCGTGCCGGGACAAAGATTGGGCAGCAGATCAGCAAGCACGTCCAGCAGCAGATCGTGGCTGCCGATGCTGACGACCGTGTGCTCCAGATCTATGAGATCGCGGCTGAGAATCACGCTTACGGTTTCCCCGGACTCGACGCCCTCCACGTCCTGGTCAATCACGCAAAATCCGTCGGCGCGAACCAGCGTCATCGCGGCGCCCGCGCCTCGCGCCAGCGGGGATGCCACCAGGCGGCCGGCGACCCGGCCGACTTTCACGCGCACGTATTCCCGATATTTAAAGGAGGAAACCAGCCTCCTTGCGAGCGTCGCCTGAACCACTGGCGCGCCCGCCTCCAGCCGCCCCGAGAGCGACGAAAGCACCGGCGCGACAAAGTTTTCATAGGCGAGATACGCCGAAACCGGATATCCCGGGGTGCCGACGACCGGCTTGCCAAAGACCTCGGCCAGAATCACCGGCTTTCCGGGCTTCATGGCCACGCCGTGCACGACGACCTCTCCGAGCTCGCGCAGCACATGCACGGTATAGTCCTCCCGGCCAGCGCTGGTGCCCGAGCAGACCAGAACCATGTCGAACCGCCGCGCCGCGTCCTCGATCTGCCGCATCAACAGAGCGTATTCGTCCGGCACCGGAGCAAAACGGGTGGGATCGCCTCCGCCCTGCCGCACCAGCGCCTCGAACATGCGGGAGTTGGATTCGATGATGCCGCCCTCCCTCATCGCTTCACCCGGCTCCATCATCTCGGTGCCGGTGGGGATGATCGCGACGGTCGGGCGCTTGCGCACCACGACGCGCGTCATGCCGGCCGACAGCAGCACGCCGATGTCCATGGGGCGAATCCTGTGACCGCCGGGCAGGATCATCTCGCCCTGCACGATGTCCTCGCCCACCGGGCGCACATGCTGCCAGGCCTGTGCAGCCGATCGGATCAGCACGGCGCCTTCCGGGGTCTCCTGAATGTCCTCCGCCATGATGACCGCGTCATACGGCAGCCGAACGGGGTCGCCGGTATCCACCGCGCAAAAATCCTCGCCCCGCTTCAGCGTGCACGGCGTCGCCGCGCTGGCGCCATGCGTGTGCGCGCTGACGACCGCGATGCCGTCCATGGCGGCGGAGTCGTACAGCGGCGAATTGCACAGCGCAAACACCGGCTCACCGGTCACCCTGTCCAGTGCCTCGACGACCGCCACGGATTCACACATCGCTTTCAGGTGCGGCTTCAGCGCGTCCCGAAAGCGCTCAAGCGCCTGCTCCACCGGGAGATTGTTCAGAAACAGATTCCGGTTTGCCATAAGCCCTCCGCTAAAACAGATGCACCAGCACGGTCTCTCCCGTTTTCAGCCCCTCCGACGCACGCTCCACCGCAAAGTAACCGTCCGCGCCGGTGAGGGTGGTGATCAGTCCGGATTTGCCAAAGAGCGGATGCGCCACATACCCGCCATCCGCCCATTCCAGACGGACAGGCCAGCAGGTCAGCATGCCTGGAGACGACGCCGCATGGCATGCGACGCGCGCCGGGATGGCTGGCCGCCGGATCGCGCCGGTCACCTCGCGAAGCAGCCAGCTCAGCAGCAGCTCAAACACCAGCATCGCGGCCACGGGGTGCCCGGGCAGACCCGCCAGCACCGTGCGCGAGGCCTCGTCATACCCAAGAATCGTCGGCTTCCCCGGCTTGATGGCCATGCCGTGCGTGTAGACGCCGGGAGCCGCGACCCGCCCGATGATCGCGCTGGTCATGTCCTTGTGACCCTTCGAGCTGCCGCCCGACACGGCCACGATGTCGCTCACCCGCATGGCCTCGATCAAGCGCCGCTCCAGCGCGGCCTCGTCGTCAGGCAGCACATCGGCGGCAACCACGCAATACCCGTGCTTTTCCGCCAGCGCCGACAGCGCGTAAGTGTTGATATCCCGAATCTGGCCGGGATCCGGCGAAATCTCCGGCGAAACCAGTTCGTCCCCGGTGGACAGGATGGTTAGCCGGGGTTTTGAAAACACCGGAACGGTCGTCACGCCCGCCGCGGCCAGCGCACCGACGTCCTGCGGCAGGATGCGCTTGCCCCGGCGCAGCAGCAGCGCGCCCGACTGCGCGTCCTCGCCGACCCGCACCACGTTTTCACCGTTCGCCGCGCTGTGATACAGCGCCACGCCGTCCGCGCCGAAGGGCTCCGCATACTCGATCATGACCACGGCGTCCGCGCCGACCGGCAGCATGCCGCCGGTCGGCACCTCGGCGCACTCCCCAGCGCCGATGCCGCTCTCAGCCGGACGGCCCATCTCGATTCGGTCTTTCAGGCGCAAGAAAACCGGCATGCTCTCCCCTGCGGCAGCGGTGTCCTTCGACAGAACCGCGTAGCCGTCAACCGTGGAGCGCCGGAAGTGCGGGATGCTCCCGGCGGCGAGAATGTCCTGCGCCAAGGTTCTGTCCATCGCGCTTCCCAGCGGAACCAGCTCGCGCGCGGCCAACCAGCCCTCTGCGCTGCGCAGCAGCTTTTCGCGCGCGGCCTCCACGCTGTCAACCTGCAGAAAATTCATCGTGCGCCTCCGAGTGCTTCGTGCTGTAAATACCGCCGCAGCTTGGGGTTCTCCGGGTGCAGCAGGATCTCTGTTGCCGAACCCTGGGCCTCCACCCGCCCCGCGTCCATAAAGCAGACCTGCCCGCACAGGCGCTGGATGTGGGCGAGCTGGTGGCTGATGACAACCCAGGTGACCGGTTGCTTTTGCTGGCGCTCCAGGATCAGCCGCTCGAACAAGGAGGCGCTCTCCATGTCGAGATTGGAGAAGGCTTCGTCGATGAAGATCAGCTTGGGCGAAAAGATCAGCGCCCGAACCAGCGCCAGCTTCTGCTGCTCGCCGCTTGACAGGCTGGGCGCGAATTTCTTGCGTTCAGCCTTCAGTCCAGCCAGTTCCAGATGATGCTCCACGCTGCCCTCGTCCGGCCTGATCCCGCGCAGGGTCAGCGGGTAGATCAGGTTATTGTAGACCGAATCGTGAAGAAAGTACGGCTTGCGCGGCACCATGGTCATGTCTCTTGGCGCAAGTCCTTCGCAGTCGATCTCGCCCGCGTCCGGCTGGAGCAGCCCGGCCATCAGCTTCATGGCGGTGGTCTTCCCAGAGCCGTTTGGGCCGATGAACCCGTGGATCTGGCCGCTTGCCATGCACAGGCTGTCGATGCGCAAATCAAAGCCGGGAAACCGCTTTACGAGGTTAGTCATTTTCATTTGCGTGCCGGTCCTCCCTTCGAAGGGAATCCGCAACCGTCTGGATCAAAAACGCGATCCCAAGCAAAACAACGCCAAGCGCGATCGCCTCGGCGTAGTTGCCTTTGTTGCGCAGCAGGGTGATCGCGGTGGTCATGGTCCGGGTTTTGTGCTGGATGTTGCCGCCCACGATCATGACGGCTCCCACCTCGCTGATCGCGCGGCCAAAGCCCGTCACGACCGCAAAGTAGATCTCGCTCTGCATCTCGCGAACCAGCAAACCCTGCGTCTGCCAGCGGGTCGCGCCCATGGTCACGCCAAACGCGCGAATGCGATCCGCACTCCTCTGGGCGCTTGAACACACCATTCCGCAGATGATGGGGGTGATGATCAAGACCTGCGCCACGACCATGCCCGGCACCGTGAACAGAATGTTCAAAACACCCAGCGGCCCTCTGCGCATGAGCAGCAGATACACCAGAAGCCCCATGACGACGGGCGGCACGCCCATCAGGGTACGGTTGACGCGCACGACCAGCGATTTTCCCGGGAGGCGTGAACGCTCCAGAAGCAGCCCCAGGATCGTGCCCAGCAGCGCGGAAATGGCGGTGCTGGACAGCGCCATGCCAAGGGTAGTCCCTATGATCCCCCAGACCTCGCTGTCCAGCGCCTGCATCACTTTATCCATTCCCCCCAGCCAAATTGCGCCATGCCGCTATTTCGCGTCCGGAATGAACAGCGGCTCGCCGTACTGCTCGACGCCGAACGTGGCGATCAGCTCCTGCGCGCTCTTGCCGGTGATCCAGTCCGCAAAGGCCTGGCCGCCCTCGGTGTTGATCTTGTCGCTCACGCGCTGGGAGACCGGAATCACGCCGTAGGGATTGAGCAGGTTGGCGCTCTTCTCGCACACGATGGCCATGTCGCCCTTGTCCTGATAGCTCAGCCAGGTGGCACGGTCGGACAGCGTGTAGGCGTTCATCTCCTTGGCCATTCCCAGCGTCGCGCCCATGCCCTGACCGGCGCTGACGTAGGCGGCGTTGTTCGCGGGATCGATCTGCAGCCCCTTCCAGATCTTGAGCTCTTTTTTGTGGGTGCCGGAATCGTCGCCGCGCGACACGAAGGGCAGGGAGGATTCCGCAATCGTTCTGAACGTCTGATCCACGTCCTCATTGTGGGCGACGGCGCCGCTTGCCGGCCCCACGACGACGTAATCGTTGTACATCACATCGTAGCGCCGGTCGGCGCAGCCGTCTTCGACGAACTTATCCTCGTCGGCGCGGGAATGCACCAGCAGCACGTCGGCCTCGCCGTCGCGACCCATCTGGATGGCCGCCCCGGTGCCCACCGCGATGGTGTCCACCTCCCAGCCGGTGTCCTTGGTAAACACGGGCAAGATGTATTCCAGCAGGCCCGAATCCTGCGTGCTGGTGGTGGTGGCCAGGATGATCTTGCCCTTGGGCGCCTCGGCCAGCGCGCAGCCGAACCCGGCAAACGCCATCGCGATCATAACAAACCCCAGCAGCGCTGCCAATCCCTGTTTCCTCATCGTCCCATCCTCCAAATTCTTGTGTTCATGCCCGCATACAAAAAACACGCCCGCAAAGGGCGCCGCAAAGCAAAGAGAACAAAGCGGTCTCCTTGTCATTGCACGCAGTCCCTTTACACACCGGTAGGCGCGGGCGTTTCCCCCCGCACCCTATCGCTTCGATCCCCGTGGCGAGCCGCTTTAGGGAACCGAAATCGGAATTGCGTATTCATTTTTATGCACACTCTTCCATACAAAGTGCACTGCCATTTTACAACCTGCGCGCGGTTCTGTCAATGTGACGCGCCGGGCTGGCCGCATTCCCGCGCGTCCCCCCGAAGAACCTCGATGCCGTGCCGCAGTTGGGGCAGGATGCACTCCAAACTCTCGCGCACCGCCTTGGGGCTGCCCGGCAGGTTGACGATCAGCGTACCGCCACGGATCACCGACACGCCCCGGCCAAGCATCGCGCGGCCTGTGATCTGCATCGAGTGCGCTCGGATCGCCTCCGCGATGCCGGGCGCTGCCCGCTCGGCCACGGCCAGCGTGGCCTCGGGTGTCACATCCCGCCGCGAGAACCCGGTGCCGCCGGTCGTCAGAATCAGGTCGGCATACCGCCGGTCCGCAAAGTTGATCAGCTCCGCTTCGATCCTCTTTCGCTCGTCCGGAAGCACCAGCCGCTCCTCGACGCGGTAGCCCGCTTCCTCCAGCATTTGCGCGATCAGCGGGCCACTCTTGTCCTCGCGCTCCCCTGCCGCGCCCTTGTCGCTGAGGGTCAGCACGACGGCGCGGAGCTCCCTCTCCGGCGGCTCAACGACCCGCATCACATCCCCCGCCGAAACGCTGCCCTCCCGCAGCACGCGGGCGAACACGCCCTCGCGGGGCATGATGCAGTCCCCCATTTTGCTGTAGATCTGGCAGTGGGTGTGGCATTCCTTGCCGATCTGGGTGACTTCAAGAACCGCCTCGCCGCAGTGGAGCCGCGTGCCCACCGGGAGGCTTCGAAAATCGATGCCCTCCACCACCAGGTTTTCACCGAAATCTCCGTGACCCACGCCCGCGCCCTGCTCGTTAAACCGTTGCACTTTGTCGTAGGACAGCAGGCTGACCTGCCGGTGCCAGTCGCCGCCGTGCGCGTCGCCCCCAATGCCCCACCCAACGCTGACGCGGGCGCTCTCCACGTTGCGCTTCTGCACGCCCCGAACATCGCTGATGCAAACCGCCCTGACGATGCCAGTTGCTTCCATCGTGTTCACCCTCCGATCCGCGACATCGTTCCGATGCCGTCGCCCATGTCCATGTCGGCAAAGCGATGCCGTTCCGGCTTTGTGTAGATCACGCGCTCCATCGCGGCCTCAATCTCGGCGTCGTCCGCGCCGCCCCGCAGCAGCCCGCGCAGATCCAGTCCGTCGTGGTGGCAGAGGCACGGCTTCAGGAACCCTTCACTGGTCAGGCGCACCCGGTTGCAGGCGGCGCAGAAGTGGTCGCTGACCGCGCCGATCAGGCCAATGGCGCCCTGAAGCCGGGCGCTTCGGAAATAGCGCGCCGGGCCAAACCCGTGACGTGTCGGATCGGGCGCCAAGTCGGGATACGCGCTGCGCAAGCGCTCCAGAATCTCCGCGCCGCTGCACCCAGACAAACGCTCGCCGGAGCCTGTCGGCATCAGCTCGATGAACCGCACGTCCAGTGGCCGCACTTCCGCCAGCCGCGCGATGGCAGGGATCTCCCCATCGTTGAGCCTCCGGATCGCGACGCAATTGATCTTGACGCGCAGTCCCGCCTCCACGGCTTTCTGCACCGACCGCCACACCCCGTCGAGCGCGTCCCGGCCGGTCAGTTGACGGTAAGTCTCCCGATCAAGGCTGTCCAGGCTGATGTTGACGCCATCCAGCCCGATCCCGGCCAGCTCCTCAATGACGGGCTCCAGCAGGACGCCGTTGGTGGTCAGGGTCACATGCTCGATCCCCCTTACCGCCTTCAGCGCGCGGACGAAGTCCACGCAACCCTTGCGCGCCAAAGGTTCTCCGCCGGTAACCTTGACATTTTGAATCCCCGTCTTTGCCGCCAGCGCGCACAGCCGCAAGATTTCCTCATAGCGCAAGATGTCCACATGCGGTATGAAGGGCAGATCCCCGGGCATGCAGTACCTGCACCGGAGGTTGCAGCGATCGGTGATCGACACGCGCAGATAATCTATCTTGCGTCCCAGCGAATCGTTCATCGGCTCAGCCCTTCCCGCTTTGGTATGGCCCGCTCTTGCCGCCGGTTTTTTCCAGCAGATGGATGCCGCCTAGCTCCATGCCCTTGTCGATTGCCTTGCACATGTCGTACACCGTAAGCAGCGCCATGCTGACGCCCGTGAGCGCCTCCATCTCGACGCCTGTGGCGCCGAAGGTCTTGACGCAGCAGGTGGCCGTGATGGCGCACGCCTGATCGTCCAACTCGAAGTCAACCGAAGCCTGACGGATCTGCAGCATGTGGCACAGTGGAATCAGCGATCCGGTCTGCTTGACAGCCATGATTCCGGCGATCCGGGCAACCCCCAGCACGTCGCCTTTTTGCACAGCGCCCTGCCGCACCGCCTGGTAGCACACGCTGCTCATCCGAATGCTGCCGGCGGCGATCGCCTGCCTCTCGGTCTCCTGTTTCCGACTCACATCCACCATGATGGCATTGCCCTGCGCGTCAAAATGTGTAAAATCCGGCATGCGTCATACAACCCCTCAGGTATTTTTGTCACAGGATGACAGAGAGTATATCATACTTTCGATGCGATGAAAAGCAGTTTGTCCCACAACGCCCAAACACGCGGGATCCCTCGAGGCAGCCCGGAATCCATGGGAACACGCGCGCGCTCCGCCAAAGAAAAGAGAGCCTGGAAAACCAGGCCCTCTCGGGCTGTCAAAAAAGTATCTGGCATGCAGGGAGGGAATGTAGAGCTTGCAGGACAGCCAAGCCCAAGGGGGTTTTCGGGGGCCGAAGCCCCCGGATCAAAGCCGCCGAAGGGCGACCTGCGCGCCCGCAGGCTGCTTCCGCACTGGATGCCAGTCTGCCCGTGAATCCACGATTCACAAGACTTGCATTTCGCTGTCAAAAGACGTAGTATTTTGACAGCCTGAGAGAGCCTGGAAAACCAGGCCCTCTCTCGTTCATGTCTCCGATGCAAAACCGCCTCACTGCGTGGACAAGAAGCCAGCTCTTCAGCGAACTCGTTGAATTTGCACCGATTTCGTGTTGAAATACGCTTTAGTTCTCAACGATGCAGTTGGACTGCGTCGCCGTGATCAGCACGTTGTCAAGATACGCGATGTTGCTGCAGCCGGCCGGCAGGTAATAGTAGAACACAAGCGTGCCGCCGGTGGCGCCGGTGGTGTAGGAGACGGTCTTCTTGGAATACTTGCAGTCCGCGTACACGGTTTCATACACTTCATGCGAGTTTTTGATGCCCAGGCGCGCCTGGCCGCAATCGACCCTGCAATACGCGGAGAACGTGTAGGTGGTGTTGGGCTTGACGGCGAGCACATACTCGAATCCGCCGGTAGAGCCGCACAGCTTGGCCGCCCTGGAGCCGTTCACGCCCATGCCGGAGACGATGCTCGCGCTCACATTGCCCCAGCGCGCAAACGGGGCGTATGTGCAATCCTCAAAATCCTTCGAGAGGATTGTCGTCGTGACGGGCGGGCAGGTCGTGGTAAAGTACTTGACCTGGCCGTAGGCGTACTTGCCGCAGGCCTGCCTGACATATGCCTGATAGTAGTACGTGGTGCTCGCCTTAAGGGGCGAGAGCGTCGCGGTGAACGGCGAGGACAGGCTGGCGGGCGCCGTGACGCTGTTGCTCATGGTCGAGCTCAGGCTATACCGGACGCCGGCTTCAATGATCTGACCACCGTAGACATAGGTATTGTTAACGATCTTCGCGCTGGAAGCCGTGATCTCGGTGGCGTTGCCCGTCGTCACGACCGCGTCACAGACGACAACCGGCGTGGTGGAAACGACAGACACATCGTCGATATCGTTGCCCAGGCTCGTGCAGTTGCCATTGTTGGAGCTGAACGTGATGAAGGTGGTCGTCTGGCAGGCGGGCACGACGTACTTAAACGAATTGTACGCCCAGCAGCCCGGGTTGGTGGACTTGGTGAAACGCGCGCTGTAATTGGACCTGCCGACGGTGGCGCCGTTGCCAAGGGACACGGTCAAGTCGGAAGCGCCGGTCTGGCCGCAGTAGCTGTTGCGATTGGAGAGCGCGAACTTCACGGTCAGTTCCGTGCCCGGCGTCGTATTGAACTTCTGCGTGATCGTGGCGGGCTTGCCATAAATGGAATTGAGTTCCGCGAAATACCTGCCGTGCGCGGCAGCGGCAAAATAGGTGTCGCCACCCAGGCTGGTCGGCGCGGCGTTGATCTCCAACAGATTGGTTACCGTCCAACCGGTCACGCTGGCCGAGGTCACGCTGCCGTTGAGTTCAAAGCTGCCATTGACGATCAGGTTCTGCGATTCTGCGCTTGCCACCGCTGGCGAGAAGGCGAAAAAACTGAGCATAAGAACAAGGGTCAGCAGTAAGGACAGGTACTTCTTGGACATTTGATACTCCTCCTTCTTTTTCCCACCGTGAAGTTGTTACGGAAACACCAACCGGAACGCGATATGACAAAATTTTCCATTAACAACCAATTGAATAATAGAATATGAAGAGAATTATGTCAATCTACTTTCTTAAATATAATATATGTATCTGTGTTGTAACTTGATTTTCGAGTGATGCGTTTCCGGACGTTTTGAATACCGCGCTGTTTTCCTGTACGCAGACGCAGCATGCGCAGGGAGCGCCTGATCGCCAGGGCGGCCATCGCGGGAGATTGCGCGCACCCTCTCTCGTGAATACACTCGGGGCTTCGCGCGTTGGATATCGGAAAACGGGCGTGCCCGACCGGACACGTCCGTTGCAGGCTGTCAAAATACTACGTCTTTTGACAGCGAAATGCAAGTCTTGTGAATCAGGGATTCACGGCCAGACTTGCATCCAGTGCAGAAGCAGCCTGCGGGCGCGCAGGTCGCCCTTCGGCGGCTTTGATCCGGGGGCTTCGGCCCCCGAAACCCCCTTGGGCTTGGCTGTCCTGCAAGCTCTACATTCCCTCCCTGCATGCCAGATGCTTTTTTGACAGCCTGAAACGGGCGTGTCCGACCGGACACGCCCATTGGGGCGATTGTGAAGAAAGGCGCAAGTCTCCACGCGTTTCCCAGCACACCCGCTCACGGCTGGGCGCTGAGGCGAGCACAGAAATTTACTCCTTGACGAACTCTTCCAGACCGTTCACAGTGATGATTTGCTCGCGCATCAGCGCGTCGCGGTCGGCCAGCTTCGTACCCGCGTAGAAGTTGCTTCTCGGCTGGAAAGTGTCGCCCAGCTCCATCAGCACCTTATTCTTTCCGGACACCGCCGGCCAGTAGGGCAGCGCGGGACCATTGGGGTTGCCGGTGGCGATGAAGTCGGCCCAGTAGGACGAGTAATCCTCCGCAATCTTGTAGTCGATCTCCTCCCAGTCGCGCTGCTCGGGGATCGCGCGCATGGAGTTGAACGCATACCACAGCTCGCTGCTGTGCCAGGCCCAGCGCACGTCCTCCTCGCGCCCGGGGGTGCGGTGAGAGAAATAGTACGCGAACAGGTTGCTGTCGGGGTTCAGCCCGCTCAGCACCTCGCCGATGATCAGGTGCTGCGTCGCGCCCTGCTCGCTGCGCAGCCGCAGGGATTCCAGCTTCGCGCCCAGATCGTCGGTGCCCTTGTACAGCTGCTCAAAGTTATACTTGTCGTACAGCTCTCCATAGGTCTCCTTGGCGGCAGCGAACACCTCCGCCTGGGGCGTGACGGCGAACTCTCCGTTGCCCTCGCCGCTGTTGGAACCAAACAGAATGTTGCGGCCTTTGAGCGCGCCTTCCTGCAGGAAGAACTCCTTGGGCGTCTTCGTCAGCACGCGGCCATCCACACAGGATCCGAAGCCTTTGCCATACACCTCGGTCTTGGGCGTTTCTTCGTTCATGAACGCCGAGGTGGGCAGCGCGCGCAGTTCTTCTACGCTCATGTCCTGATAGCCCTTTTCGGCCAGGTAGGCGTCGCACCTCTCATACAGCGCTTCCATCGCGGTGCGCGTGCCCAGCGCGCCGAAGCTGCTGTCCATGATCGCCTGCTGGAACAGCCCGTCCGCCAGAGGCGATGTCAGCAGCGCGCCCACATTGCCCGCACCCGCCGACTGCCCGGCGATGGTGACCCGGTTCGGGTCGCCGCCGAAGGCCGCGATGTTGGCTTGAATCCACTTCAGGCTCTGGATCAGATCCAGCACGCCATAGTTGCCGCTGGCGCCGCCCTCGGACGCCTTGGACAGCGCCTCGGTGGCCATCCAGCCAAACACACCCAGGCGGTAGGGCACGCTGACCACGATCACGCCCTTCTGCGCCAGCTTGGACGGCTCGAACTCAGGTTCCCAGCTGTAGCCGTGCATGGAGGCCCCGCCGTGAATCCACATCAGCACCGGATAGCCCTCGTCGCCCTTTTCCGCAGGGGTGACCACGTTCAGATACAGGCAATCCTCGCTCATGGGCGGCTTCGCGTCGAACCACGGATAGTAGAACTCCGGTCCCCACCAGTCGGTGGTGCTCAGAATCTGCATCGCCATGGGCGCGTAGGTGTCGCACGCCTTCACGCCTTCCCACGGCTCCGCGTCCACGGGCGCCGCCCAGCGCAGCTCGCCCACCGGCGGTTTGGCAAACGGGATGCCTTTATAATAGGTAACGCCGTTCTCATACACGCCCGAAACCTGGCCCTTGTCGGTCTGCACCACGCCCAGGCCGCCTTCCGCGCCTGCGGCAATGCCCGAAAGCATCCCCAGCGCCAAAACAAGCGCCAGCGCCATGCAAATGAAACGCTTCATAAAGAATCCCCCTCTCTATTTAAAGAGCACATTGTCAAACGCGTACACGCATTCAAGGACGCAACCTTCCTTGCCGTTCACCAGCGGAACCAGGTTGCCGTCCGCATCCTTCTCCAGATGGTACAGCGAGCGCGGCGTCACAAAGTCATCATCGGCATTCGGCGCCGACCGAAGGCAGCGCCGCATGGATGCAGCCGCGCGGGCAGGCTGCGCCCTGAGGGCAGCCGCCCGCCCGCTCAGGCCCGGCGCTATGGATCAGGTCGCGTGCTTGGCCAACAGTTCACACAGCTTCTCGTCGTCAAGGGTCACGCACTTACTCTCCGCGTCAAAGACCATGGTTTCCTTGGCCTCTTCCGTCCAAGGCTTCCACTCCAGGCCTTCCTGGCTGGGATTGCCGGTGGACGCCAGATTGATCCACGCCTTTGCCACCAGATCCTGCACCTTGTAGCACTCCTCCGTCGCGCCCGTGGCAATCATGCACTCGGGCTTGCCGACGTTGTGGAATGTGTAGGTCAGGTCGCAGCAATGGAACGAGGTGATGCCGCCGTTGACCGGCTGCTCCAGCGCGAACAGGTAGTGGTAAACCGGAGCTTCGGTCGCGCCCATCCTGGCGCGAACATTGTTCACGACGGTGGTGCGGTTGTTGTAATACAGAACATCCTGCACGGGTTTGTCGGGGAACAGGCGCGTGAACTCAGCCGCGATGGCGTCCTTGTCCTCGCCATAGGCTTCCGTCAGCTTGGCGTCCACTTCCTCCGCCGTCCACTCGTTTTTCCCCGTGCCTTTGTGCAGCGTGCCGGCGTTTTCGCTGAACACGGAACCGATGACCAGCGGGATGTCCTTGGCGAAATCCGCCCAGTCGGTGAGGATGTATTCGCCGTCCTTCGTCGGGCGCCAGTTCACGCTGTGCCCGAGCTCTTCCGTCGCCTGGGCAAGCGCCTCAACCGCCACGCCGATGAGCTGTTCATAGGGAACCTTCTTGAGCTCGTCGATCTGCTCGCCGGTCAGGTTCAGCTTTTCCAAGATGATCTCGGCGACGCGCGCGGAATCGCCAGCCGCCATGCTCGAGGCCCCGCCGCTCGACATGCCGGCGCCTGCGCAGAACAGCCCCTCCGCCGCCGGGATGTGGTACATCAGCACCGTCTTGGTGGAACCGCCGGACTGGCCGTAAATCATCACGCGCTCTGGGTCGCCGCCGAAGGCCTCGATGTTGTCCTTGACCCATTGCAGCGCGGCCACCAGGTCGGCCATGGCGATGTTCGCAGAGTTCTTGTACTCCTCGCCGTAGGCGGAGAGATCCAGGCAGCCGAGCACGTTGAGGCGGTGGTTGACCGTGACGCTCACCACGTCGCCATACTCGCTCTGGTTCTTGCCATCGTAGGCGTACGCCTCGATAGAGGAGCCGTTGGTGAAGCCGCCGCCATGGAAAAACACCATGACGGGCTTCTTGGCGGCGGGGTCGAGGGATTGCGTCCAGATGTTCAGGTTCATGCACTCTTCATCCTGAATGTAGTAGCGGTGCGGCCAGACAAATTCGTCGGCGCCCACCGCGGTCTGCCTGGGAATCGGGCTGATCGCGGCATAGGTCTGCGCGGGCTTAATCCCTTCCCAGGGCTCCACCGGCTGCGGCTGCTGCCAGCGCTCCGCCGTAGCGTACTGGATGCCGCGGAAGCAGTAGGTGTCGCCGTCCATGAAGCCGCTCAGCTGGCCTCCCTGAACCTTCACGACCGGAGGTTCGTAGTTGACGGACTTGGTTTGCGCGAGCGCTGCCGTCGTCGACATGGCGAGTATAAGGGTGAACACCAAAAACAGACCGAACCCCCTGACCAGATGCCCCTTCACAAAAACCCCTCCTCATAAAATGGTTATCTGAAACCGGACCCCTCTCCGGCATCAGTCGAGCCTTTGTTTCATGATTTCCGGTAGCCAGTCAGGTATCGCGTGCCTCTTTGTTTCTGCCTCTCTCACTTCAGTGTAATGCCATAGTCCGCTTCGATCGTGGGCTGAACGGCCGCCTTGATCAGTTCGTCGAGCTTCGTGAATTCGGTATGCCCAACAACCTCGTCGCCAATCTCCATGTAGGCATAGCTGTCGTCCGCTTTAGGCCACACGGGCAGATTGTCGCCGTTGGGGTTGCCGGTCTTCATGAAGTTGGACCAGTAATCACTGGCGATATCCTTGAGCATATAGTCGTAGGCTTGCCAGTCACGCACCGGCGGATAGTTCAAGTCCAGCGACCCGAACGTGTACCACAAGTCTGAGGAGTGCCAGGCCCATAAGTTGTTCATGTCGCGGGTTGTGCCTGCCTCTTCCGGGCGGGACGGGGTAAAATGCGTGAACACATAGCTCCAGGTGCTACCAGTGTTCGTTTCGCGCGCGCTGCGGTATGCGCCCAGCAGGCGGTTCACCATCAGGCGGCGGCTGTTCGAACCGCCGAACATGCCGTAGGTCGCGAGTTCGCGCCGCACCGTGCCGGCGGTCTCGTCCGTCACCTGGACCAGGTCCTCGAAGCGATGCGCTTCGTACAGATCGCCGAGCTGCTCCTTATAGTAGGCGTAGAACTCGGCGGCGGCCATCTCGGTGGCGCCGATAGCCTCGCCCAGCACCGTGCCAGACAGAATGTTGACGCCATCCCATGCGCCGGCCTCGACCGCTTCCGCGGCGCTGTCGGTTACGATGTACTTGCCGTCCTTGACCATCGAACCGGGCGTATTGGCCACATAGGTGGCCGAGTCCTGCGCCAGCAGCACGGAAGTGTCCAGCGCACGCAGTTCTTCAAGCGTGGCATTGGGATCGGCGCTGATCACTTCCAGGTACTTCTGACCGTTCTGTTCCGCCTCGCCCTGGCTCCCAAAGCCGGCCGTCCACTGCAGACCCGACTGCATAATGATGCCGTAAAGATCCGGCGCCTCCGGGGATATGCTGAGCGCCATGGTCTTGGAAGCGCCGCCCGATTGGCCGCCGACCGTGATGCGTTCAGGGTCGCCGCCAAACGCCGCGATGTTCTCCTTCACCCATTTCAGCGCGGCAATTTCGTCCATCAAGCCATAGTTGCCGCTCTGTCCTTGTTCCTCGGTGAGCTGCGGCAGAGACATGTAGCCGAACACGCCGAGCCTGGTACCCACCGTGACGACGACGACCCCCTTCTTCGCAAGGGTTTCACCGTCGAACTCGTTCTCATAGGACCAGCCGTGACGCAGTCCGCCGCCGTGGAACCAGATGAACACCGGCATGTTCTCCTCGCCGGTCGTGGAGGATGTCGTGATGTTCAGATACAGGCAGTCTTCGCTGATGTCCGGCATGCCGTCCCAATAGAAATCCAGGTCATATGGTGCGGATCCGGCGCCCTGATCGGGATACTGCGGTGAGATGGCGGCATAGGTGTCGGCAGCGTACACACCGCCCCATGCCTGGAGCGGTTGCGGCGCTTGCCAGCGCAGATCCCCCACCGGTGGCTGCGCATACGGCACGCCTTTAAAGCGGGTAACGCCGTCCTCGAACACGCCGGTGATGTCGCCATAGGCCGTGGTCACGGCACCGATTCCTGTGCTGGCCTTTAGCGCTGCCGACGCACCGGGCATGAAACCGAGCAGAAGGGCAAGGGCAAGTACGATAGAGAGTGTCTTTTTCATCGGGCAGATTCCTCCTTGCATACTATTCACGCAACCCCAGATTGGCCGGATATGCGCGGGATGCCTCTTACTTGCCCGGCTCTACTCGGGATATCGTGTCGTGCCGAGACCATCGAGAACGCCCAAACAGGATCGCCCGCATTCTCGACGCACCCACCACCAATGTTCGAGGGGCTACCCCTCAGAAACTCAACCGCAGCCACATCCCCCCCTGTCATTTCCTGTGGCTGATTACGTCGAACGCCACCGCAAGGATGAAGATCACGCCCTTGACCACGTACTGAAACGAGATGTCCACGCCCAGCAGGTTCATGCCGTTGGTGAGCGACATGATGACCAGCGCGCCCACGATGGTGTTGGTCACCTTGCCCACGCCGCCCGAGACAGACACGCCGCCGATGTAGCTGGACGCGATGGCGTCCAGCTCGAACCCGACGCCCGCGGCGGGCGCCGCCGAGGCCAGGCGCGAGGTGTACAGCACGCCGCCCAGCGCGGCCAGCATGCTCATCGAGCCAAAGGCGATGAAGGTGACCCTGGCCACGTTGATGCCCGACAGTTCCGCCGCCTCCGCGTTGCCTCCGATGGCGTACACGCTGCGGCCCAGCGGCGTTCTGGACAGGATGTAGTTGTAGATCACGAGCACGATGCCCACGATCACCGCCGTCCATGGGAGCCCCTTGTATGTGGCCAGAATCCACGTGACCGCCGCCAAAACCCCGATCAGCAGCGCCAGCTTCAGCAGGAACGCGGGCGCGCCTGCCACGCGGAAATTGTAGCGCTTCATGTTGGCGCGCGACCGGAACTGCATCCAGATGATCAGCAGCGCGCCCGCCGCGCCCAGCAGCATGGTCAGCACGTGCACGCCGTTCGCGCGGCCGAACGGATCCGGAATGAAGCCGTTGGACAGCGCGCGGAACGCGTCATCCTTCACGATGATTGTGCCGGTTCCGGCGGTGACCATGGACAGCAGCCCGCGAAAGATGAACATGCCCGCCAGCGTCGTCACAAACGCGGGCACCTTGATCCTGGACACCAGGAACCCCTGATACATGCCGATGGCCACGCCGATCAGCAGCACCGCCGGGATCACGGCGACCGTGGGCCAGCCGCGCGTCAGCAGCATCGCCGCCACCGCGCCCACGAAGCCCGCCACGAACCCCACGGACAGGTCGATGTGCTTGATGATCAGCACACACGTCATGCCGATGGCAAGCACCGCCACATAGCCGGTCTGGTTGATCAGGTCGGACAGGTTGCGCGGCGACAGGAACAGTCCGCCAGTCATCACGCCAAAGATCGAAAAGATCACGAGCAGCGCGATGTACATCGCGTAATCGCGCACATTGTTCTTTAGCGCGCCCATCATGCCGGCCTCACGTCTCGCGCCGCTGTTCAGAGATGTTTGCGTCATGCCGGCACCTCCTGTGAGTTGGTGGCCAGCGCCATCACCCTTTGTTCCGTGGCTTCGGATATCGGCAACTCGCCCACGATCAGGCCCTCGCTCATCACATACAGCCGGTCGCTCATGCCCAGCACCTCCAGCAGCTCGGATGAGATCATGATGATGCTCATCCCCCGCTCGACCAGCCGGTTCATCAGCGTATAGATTTCATACTTCGCGCCCACATCAATGCCCCGTGTGGGCTCATCCAGGATCAGAACGCGCGGCTCGGCAAACAGCCACTTTGCCAGGTTGGTTTTCTGTTGGTTGCCCCCCGACAGGTTGCCCACCAGCTGCTGAATGCTTGGGGCCTTGATGTTCACGCGCTGCTTATATTCGTTGGCCACGCGGATCTCCTCGTTCTGATTCACAGAAAGGCCTTCGGTCAGCTTCTTCAGCGCCGCGATGGTGGTGTTGAACCGGATATCCTGAATCAGGATCAGCCCATTGCGCTTCCTGTCTTCGGTGGCGTAAGCCAGCCCGGCGTCGATGGCGGCGCGCGGGTGCGCGAACCGCGCGGGCGTTCCGTTGATGCGCAGCTCGCCGCCCGTGATGCGATATCCCTGCGTGTTGCCAAACAGGCTCAGCGCCAGCTCAGTGCGCCCGGAGCCCATCAGCCCCGCAAGCCCCACAATCTCGCCTTTGCGCACGTTCAGGCTCACATTGTGCAGAATCTCCCGGTCGGAAGAGGGGTCAAACACCGTCCAGTTGCGCAGTTCGAACGCGGTCTCATCCGAGATTTCGTGCGCGCGCTTGGGATAGATGTCGCCCAGTTCGCGCCCCACCATGTGCCGGATGATCTCCTGTTCCGGGATGCGACGCGCCGTTGCGTCCATGGAGCACACCGTGGCGCCGTCCCGCAGCACCGTGATCGTGTCCGCGATGGACACGATCTCCTTCAGCTTGTGCGAGATCAGGATGCAGGTCACGCCCTGCGCGTTGAGCTCGCGCAGGAGCACAAGCAGGTTCTGGCTGTCGTCCTCGTTCAGCGCCGCGGTCGGCTCGTCCAGGATCAGCAGCTTGACGTCCTTGGCCAGCGCTTTCCCGATCTCGATCAGCTGCCGCTTGCCCACGCCCAGCGTCTTGATCTTGACGCTGGGGTTTACGTCCAGCCGCACGCGCTTCAGAATCTCGCCCGCGCGTACGATCGTCCGATTCCAGTCAATCGCGCGCCCGCTCATGATCTCGTGACCCACGAACAGGTTCTCGTACACCGTGAGTTCCGGAAACTGCGCCAGTTCCTGATAGATGATGGCGATACCCGCCCGCTCGCTGTCGGCGATGCCATGGAACTGGGCGTGCTTGCCCTCGAACGTGACCTCACCCTCGTAGGAGCCAAACGGATGCATACCGGACAGCACCTTCATCAGCGTGGACTTGCCCGCGCCATTCTCGCCCACCAGGCAGTGAATCTCGCCGCGCTTCACCCGAAAGCTCACGCCGTCCAACGCCCTGACGCCGGGAAACGTCTTGACGATGTCCCGCATCTCCAGGATGTAGTCCTCCATGTGCCGCCCTCCTTGCACGTGGGACCGGCCGCGACGGCCGGCCCCAGCTTTGCCAGTTCAGCTCATCCGATGCCGGTGAACTGGGATGCGGTGTAGTAGCCCGAGTCGATCAGCGCCGCCTTCACATTGTCCTTGGTGACCACGACCACAGGCGTCTGCTTGGAGGGCACGTCGATCTGCTGGTTGTTGTAGGTGGCGTCTGTGACCGGCTTCTCGCCCTTGATCACGGTGATGGCCATATCCATGGCGTCCTGCGCCAGCGTGCGGGTGTCCTTGAACACGGTCATGGACTGCTTGCCGTCGATCACGTACTGCACGGAGGCCAGCTCGGCGTCCTGCCCGGTCACATAGTAGCCGTTCACATCGGCGTCCGAGGCGAACACGTCGGCGATGGAGCGCGCCGTGCCATCGTTGGGCGCCAGCACGTAGCACAGCCCCTTCTCCTCCTTGGTGGCCGCGGTCAGGTGGGACTCAGCCTTGGATTTCGCCACGTTGAAGTCCCAGTCGGTGGTGATCTGGCCGATGATGGCGGACATCTGATCCCTGGTCAGCTTGGGCTGATCCTGCACCTTCACGGCCTCGGTGGAGTTGCGGATCACAAATGTGCCGTCCGCGATCTTGGGCTGCAGAATGTTCCAAGCGCCCTCAAAGAACAGGTACGCGTTGTTGTCGGTGGCGGCGCCCGCGTACAGATACAGCGAGTTGCCGGCGCCGGAGGCGTTGCCCGCCAGGTACTGGCCCATGGCCTCGCCGACGGCCACGGAGTCGAATGTCACGTAGTAATCGACGGCATCGGTGCCAGTGATCAGGCGGTCATAGGAGATCACGGTGATGCCCTCCGCCTTGGCCTGCTCCACCGTCAGCCCCGCCGCGCCCGCGTCCTGCGCGCAAATGATGAGCACCTTGATGCCCTTGGCGATCAGAGTCTCCACATTGGTGCGCTCGGTTGCCGACGAGCCCTGGCTGAACAGCACTTCCACCGAATAGTCGGTGTCCGCGATCACCGATTCAAACCGGGCCTGGTCCTGCAGCCAGCGCGGCTCGTCCTTGGTGGGCAGCACGATACCCACGTCCACGTCGGCGGCGAGCGCGGCGCCGGCCACCGACAGACACAGCGTCAGGGCGAGCAGCATACACAACAACTTCTTCATGGGAAAACCACCTCTCTCATCTTCTGCCGGCGGCTGTTTGGTCGCCTTATGTTATTCATTATAAGTGCAATTATTGGGCCGTTTCCATAAGTATTGTTAGTGATTCTGTAAGTATTGTTTGATGATTTTCGATTTCTACACAATTCGCCTTGAAACGATTGGCTTCTGTGATATAATGGATTCGCCATTACCTATGGATGGTTACGCAGAATGAAGAAGCTGTTCGGGTTTGCGGAGTTCAACTCGCTGCGAAACAAGATGATCCTGTGGGCAGCCATCTTCGTGCTGCCCATCTTTCTGGTGCTGTACGTCAGCACCGACATGGCCACCAACTCCTATGAGCAGCAGATGCTGGCCAACATTCAGCAGATCCTGGTGCCCTTTGCGCGGGAAATCGACCTTACGCTGAACAACGCCAAGCTCTACATCGCCAACAAAAAGCTGGATCTGTCGGCGCTGCGCGAAGGAAGCGATGAGCTCACCCGCCTGGCAGAGCTGCAGTCATTGGGCGACGGCCTCTCGAAGGATCTGTCCGTGCAACCGCAGGTGGACGCGATCTTCTTTTACACGCAGGAGCACCTGTGGTTTGTGCAGAACTACAACCGGTCCTACGCCCAGAACCGCCGCGCCGCCGACTATCTGGAGTCATTGCTGAAGGCGCATGACGCCACCGGGTCGCTGTTCCAGCAGGGATACCTGAGCTTTGAAGCGGATGGTTACTACCTGTTCATCGGGCTGGATCTGCCTGGCGGCGACGTGATCGGGTGCTGGTTCAACAGCGACACGCTGCTTGAGCAGGTGCGCGCCTCGGGCATCGAGGGCATGTCCACGGTGATGTTTTCCGACCACGCGGGACGCATGCTGGACAGCCAGTTCAACACGCCGTCCAACCGCCGTCTGCGGGAACTGCTGACGGGATACTTTGTGGTGACCGAACGGCTGGCGAGCGGCCCCTTTGCGCTGACTGCGCTGCTGGATCGGAGCGTGATCCTGGCGCCGTTCAACAACCTGCACCGGGCGATGCTGGTCTCGCTTGGTTTTGCGTTCGTGCTCATCTGCGCGTATTTCCTGTTCCTGAGGGGCTCGCTGATCCGCCCGCTGAGCCGGCTGGTGCGCTCCATCGACCGCTTGGATGCGGGAAACTTCAAGCCCATTCCCATCCGGGACAGCGAAGACGTGGAGATCCGCGAGGTATACCGCGCGCTCAATGCCATGACCAACGAAGTGCAGTCGCTGAAGATCCGCGTATACGAAGAGAAGCTGACCCAGCAGCACACCCAAATGCAGCTGTTTCAGCTTCAAATCCGGCCCCACTTCTTCCTGAACGCGCTGAACACCATCCTGAGCTACGCCCGCGCCAATGAGTATCAGATGGTTCAGAAGATGACGCTGTGCCTGGCCACCCACTGCCGCTACATCCTGTACAACACCTGGTTCGTGTCGGTGGAGGAAGAGCTGGTGTACACCCAGAACTACATCGACATGCAGAGCATGCAGCACGATGCGCGCTACCATTACGTGGTGCGCGTGGATGATGAGCTGCTGGATCGGGAAATCCCCATCCTTGCCGTGCAGATCTTCGTGGAGAACGCGCTCAAGCACGCGCGCAACGCCGAGCAGATCCAGATCGCGGTCGGCATCGCGCAACAGGAGTTGTCTGGCATCCCCTGTCTGTGCGTAGCGATTGACGACACAGGCGCGGGCTTCAGCCCGGACACGCTGGCACAGCTGAACAACCCCGCCTATATGGAGGCTGCGCCGGATCACGGCATCGGTATTGAGAACGTGCGTCAGCGGCTGCAGCTCCTATACGGAGGCAACGCCGAGGTGATGTTCTCCAACAACGAAGCTGGCGGCGCGCATGTGTGGATGGCGCTGCCCATGGAGCGAAACCGGGAGGTGAGGAGCAGATGAAACGTGTTTTGCCGCGGCTGCTCGTTGTGCTCTTCGCGATTGGGTTGATGCTGCCTGTGGCGTCGGCTGATGAGCCCGTGTATGCCCGCATCGTGATGCCGGTGCTCTATGAATCAGAAATTCCCAAGGACATCGACAGGGTCAACGCGGCAGTCGACGCGTTCGCCAAGCGCAAGATCGGCGCGTCGGTGCAGCTGGTGCCGATCTTGTATGTGAGCAGCAACAGCGCCGCCGCCGGCATTGAGGATCCGGTGCGCCTGTCGGAAATTGGGATGCTGGAGAAACAGGGCATCACGTTTGACGTGCTGCCCGCCGTGCTGCCGCACGCCCGCTTCATTGAGCTGAGCGCGCTTCTGGATGAATACGGCTCGAACATCCGGCGTCTGGTCGACAAAGAGCGGCAGGACCACGCCCGCATGGACGGCCAGCTGACCGAGCTGCCGTCCGTCAGCGACTACGTGGCCTCCGCCGGCCTTACGATGCGCAAGGACGTCTTAACGAAGCACGGCATCCATTGGTCTACCGTCCGGTCCCTGGAGGACGTCGATGCGCTGCTGCGGCAGATCCATCAGGCAGAGCCTGAGCTAAAGCTCATCTGCGCCAATCAAACCCGGCGCGGCCTGCTCTCGCGGTTTCAGTTCATGGACGCCGTCCCCAATTCCGTGTGCGACTTGGATCCAAACGACTCCACTCGAATGGTGAATTATTACGCCACCCAGCCCTACCTGGACACCCTGCGGCGCATCCGGCGCTGGCACGAAGCGGGGTATCTGCCCGAACAGATTGCGCTGCAAAACATCCGAGCCTCCCAACTCGTGAAGGCCGGCGAGCTTCTGGGATACTTCTGCGCCTTCAAACCGGGCATTGATTTTGAAGAGTCCACCAGCTGCGGACGCGAGATGGTCACAGTGCCTTTGATGGAGCCCGCCGTTACCCGCCGCTCCCTGGATATCGCCCACTGGGGGATCTCCGCCACCTGCCTTAACCCGGGAAAGGCCATGCAGCTGCTGGACCTGCTCTACAGCGACAGCGAGCTGGCGAACCTGCTGGTGTATGGCCTGGAGGGCATTCACTACGTCATCACTGAAGACGGTACCATCGATTATCCAGAGGGCGTGGACGCAAGCAACGTGGGCTATGCGAATTCGTTACCCTGGCTGATGCCTAACCAGCTGCTGACCCACGTGTGGCGCGGCAACGATCCCGACCTTTGGCAGAAAACCGACCAGTTCAACAAGGCGGCGAAGGTCGCGCCCACGCTGGACTTTCGGTTTGACCCAACCCCGGTCGAGGACGCGAACAACGCCCTGAACCGCATTGCCCTCCAGTATGCCTATGGCCTTGAAACCGGCCAGCTGGACCCGGAGATCTACCTGCCCGTCATGCTCTCGGAGATGGAGTCGGCCGGCGCTCAGCGGGTGGTCGCGGAAGCACAGCGCCAATACGCCCAATTCCTGGAGGGGAGATTGCGGCCATGAACATTCTGATCGTGGATGATGAAATCCCGGCAGTGCAGGGCATCCTGCGCGTGGTGGATTGGAAGGCATTGGGCATTGAGCGCACCTGCACCGCTTACTCGATGGATGAGGCCATCGAGCGGTTTCAGCAGCACAACATCGACCTGCTGCTCACCGACATTGAGATGCGCGGCGGCACCGGTTTCGAGTTAATCCAGTGGGCAAATGCCCGCGCGATGCGCTACGTCAGCCTGATCTTGAGCAGCTTCCCGAATTTTCAGTACGCGCAGCGCGCCATCAGGCTGGGCGTGTTCGAGTACCTGCTCAAACCTGTCGAGGACAGCCAGCTGGAACAAGCGCTCCGCCGCGCCATCGCGCAGCTTCAGCGGGCGGCCACCTCGCCCGCCACGCAAGGGCAGCCCAGCACAAACCCGCTCATCGAGCGCGCCAAGACTTACATTTATGACCACATCGCCCAAGAGATCACCCGAAACGACATCGCCAGCTTCGTTGGGCTGGCTCCGGAATACCTGTCCACCGTCTTTAAGCGGGAAACCGGCAACACCCTCAGCGACTACATCAAGACCGAGCGAATCCAATTCGCCACCCGCCTTTTGCGCCAAACCAACCTGCCCATCAGCATCATCTCAGAAAATGTGGGCTACGAATCGGTGTCCTATTTCTCTTCGGTGTTTCATCAGCTGACCGGCTGCACGCCCAGAGAATACCGAAAAAATCTGCTCTGAAACCGATTTCGCCCCGTGCGTCAGCCATGTTCCAGCCCATGCCATGGCTGATGGCGCGGCCGCTTCCCATGCGTTCATCTAAACACAGCTGGGACTGCCGCGCCGGCTCTTCTCAGCGCTGCAGCCCCTTCGCCATGTTTGACTGTCCATGAGACGCATCCCGTGTTCTGCGGCCCGTCCGGCGTTTTCGCCAGCGCTGCAGGACCGTGCGGGAGCGCCGCCATCAATCAAGTCACGATTTCAAGGAAGCTGGGGATCAGCTCCCCGGAAAAATAGAACAGTCCGCGCCCGAGCTCCGCGCTGTCCCACACGCGCTGAGGATTGTCTGGGTAGGCCGTGTAGCCGCCCGCGTATACTTCAATGCGGTTGCCCGACGGCTCCCAGAAGTAAATCGAGTGCCCGCGCGTAATCGCGTGCCGCGTGGGACCGATGTCCAGCTTCAGACGGTTGATGGCAATCAGGTCGGCCGCGTCGCCCACGTCGCGCCAGTCCTGCAGATAAAAGCCCAAATGATGCAGCTTGCCCGGCTTCGGGTACTCGACGAACGCCAGATCGTGCGGCTTATTGGAGCTGGTAATCCAGGCTGCCAGGCGGTTTCCGTCAGGCGTGTTGCAGACTTCGGGCACAAACATGCCAAACACCTCGCGGCAGAAGCGCTCCGCCTCGGCGATGTTCGGGCCATACAGCAGAAAATGATCCATGCGCTGGGCGCGCATGCCGCGCGGCGCTTCGGTCCAGATGTCGGGATTGCGGGTCATTGGCTGCTGCTTGGCGGGCTCAACCTCGGCATAGATTTCGAAGCGGTGCCCAGTGGAGATCGTGAAACCGTACCGCTTGCCAAATCCGGGCTGATTGCTCCCAGCGGGCACTTCTTCCACCGAGTAGCCAAAGGCCACGACCTTTTCCTTCATCTCTTCCAGCTCATCCGGGCAGCCAACCTTGAAGGCCACATAGTCCAACCCCGCCTCATCGGCCAAGCGCAGCGTAACCGAATGATGGTCGAACTCATCGTACCCCTTCAGGCAAACGCGCCCGTCACCGGTGCGACACACTTCGTTCAATCCCAAGATATTCTTGTAGAAATTCAGCGTCTTGTCAAGGTCCAGCACGCGCAGTTGCACCAAGCCCGGCCTAAGCGTACCATGAAATCCCATTCAGCTCATCCTTTCTATTCCCGTGTGGGTCGTGCGAGTGTGAGGTCGGTCTTTGGAGTGATGCAGCAGGCCAGCACATATCCGTCACGCAGCTGCCGCTCGGTGATGTGGGCGGCGCTCATGCGCTTCACCGCGGCGTATTCGCCGGTCAGCACGCGCACCTTACACACGCCGCAGCCGCCGCCAAAGCAGCCATGCCGGATCGGGCCACGCCCATGCTTCACCATGGCTTCCAGGATCACCTGGTCGTGCCTGCAGGGAAAGTCGATCCCCTCCTCAGGGAAATGGATGCGGAACGATTCGCCTTCCATGCGCCTTCTATCTACCCTCCTGTTTCAGCTGATAGGCCACGTCGATGATCATGTCTTCCTGCCCGCCAACCATCCTGCGGCGGCCAAGTTCCACCAGGATGTCGCGAGGCTCAAGCCCGTACTTGTTCGCGGCATCGTATACATGCAGCAGGAAGGAGGAATAAACGCCAGCATACCCGAGCATCAGCGAGCCATTGTCCACCACTTGCGGGCGGCGCATGACAGGCTCAACCGCGTCCTGCGCCAGATCCATCAATCCGTAGAAATCGAGCCCCGTGTCCCATCCGTCGCGCTGCAACACGCCAGCCAGCACCTCGATCTGCGCGTTGCCCGCGCCCGCGCCCAGCCCGCGCAGCGTGCCGTCCAGGTAAGCCGCACCCGCGCGCGCCGCAGCCAGCGAATTCGCAATGGCCAATCCCAGGTTGTTGTGCGCATGAAAGCCGACGGGAATCTTCACCGCGCCGCGCACGGCTTCTACGCGCGCCGTCACGTCCTCCGGAAGCAGGTAGCCCGCAGAGTCCGCCAGGTTCACATAGTCCGCGCCGTAGCTTTCCATCTTTTGCGCTTCCTCGGCGACCCGCTCGGGCGGCGCCATGTGCGTCATCATCAAAAACCCCACGGCGAACATGCCCATTTGCTTGGCCGCTGCGATGTGCTGCGCGCTGACGTCCGCCTCGGTGACGTGCGTGGCCACTCGCACCGCGCGCGCGCCGCAGTCATACGCGCGCCGGAGGTCTTCGATCGTGCCGATGCCGGGCAGCAGCAGCACGGTGAGCTTGGCGCGCCCGATGCGCTCTGCGGCGGCCCGCAGCAAGTCGTACTCGCTGACCTTCGAAAACCCATAGGTGTAGCTGGAACCGCCCAGCCCATCTCCATGCGAGAGCTCGATGAAGGGCACGCCGCACCGCTCCAGTCCGCCTGCGATGGCGGAGACCTGCTGGTCGGTGAAACTGTGCTTGACCGCGTGGCTGCCGTCCCGCAATGTGGTGTCCACCAGCGTGAGCTTCTTGGTCATGGCGCGTCACCTCCTTTCGCAACGATGCGCTGCGCAATCCGTTCGGCGGTCGCGATCGCGGCGGCGTTGATGATGTCCAGATTGCCCGAATAGGTGGGCAGAAAATCCCCCTGCCCCTCGACCTGCACGATCACGGTCACCTTGTCGCCATCAAGCGTGGGCGGCACGCGCACGTGATAGCCGGGCACATACCTTTTCAACTCGGCCAGAATCTCGTGGATCGAGTCGTCAATCTTGGTCTTGCCAACCTCTGGCCGCTTGACTTTGACCATGATGGTGTTGGTCATCATCAGCGGCGGATCGGCGGGATTGAGCACGATGATCGCCTTCCCCTTGTCCGCGCCGCCGACGGTCTCGATCGCCTTGGATGTGGTCTCCGTGAACTCGTCCATGTTTGCCCGCGTTCCCGGCCCGGCGCTCCTGGAGGAGATGCAGGCCACGATCTCCGCGTAGGCGGCGCCCGCCACGCGCGAGATGGCGTGCACGATCGGGATGGTCGCCTGGCCGCCGCAGGTGACCATGTTGATGTCGGGCTCATCGTGCAGCGATGCCAAGTTGACGCTGGGCACGCAGTACGGGCCGAGCGCCGCCGGCGTCAGGTCGATGGAGATGATGCCCGCCTGCCGCAGCGCCGGGCCGTTGAATTTCACATGCGCCGTGGCGCTGGTGGCGTCAAACGCGATTTTAATGTCGTCGCGCGCTGCGACCGCTTTCACGCCTTCGGTCGATGTGGGCACACCCAGGCTGGCCGCGCGCCGGATGCCCTCAGACTCCACAATGCCAGCCATAAGTCCCATTTCCAGGTGCTCGCTGCGGCGAATTTTGTACATCAGATCACTGCCAATGTTGCCCGGGCCGATGACCGCTACCTTGACCTTGGCCATTAAGCCTCCACGCCCCCTTTCATCGGAAATGACGGTTTGAATCGAGATCACACAAACGCCGCCGTCACCTCGCCCAGTCGAGTAAACTCCGCGCGGAACCTGTCGCCGCGCGCGGCCATCGGCGCCGCCGAAAACGCGCCAGACAGCACAACTTCCCCGCTGCGCAGCGCAACGCCATAGCCCCACAGCCGATTCGCGAGCCAGGCAACGGACAGGCACGGGTCGCCCAGCACCGCGGCGCCCTCCCCCTCGCCTACCAGCTCGTCATTCTTAAACAGCTTCATGCGCACCCCGGCGAGGTCGACCCCGGAAACGCTTAGCTTTTCCTTGCCCAGCACGTAGCGCCCAGAGGACGCGTTGTCGGCCACGGTATCGGGCAGCTTGATCCGCCAGTCGGCAACGCGGCTGTCCACGATCTCGAACGCGCCCACCACATACGCCGTCTTCGCGCGCACCTCTTCGCGCGTCACGTTTCCGCCCGTCAGGTCCTCAGCCAGCACGAACGCCAGCTCGGCCTCGATCTTCGGCTGGATCAGCGCGTCCATGCGCACCAATCCGTCCGCGCAATCCATTGCCTGAAACAGGTGGCCGTAGTCGGGCTCGCTCACGCCCAGCTGGCGCTGGATGCCCTCGGACGTCAGCCCGATTTTTTTGCCCGAGATCACATGGCCCAGCCCGGTGACGCGCCGGACGTTCTCCATCTGAATGGCGTAGGCGTCATCCAGGCTCATTTCCGGGTGCGATTCGGTCAGCGGACGGATGGGAATCCGGGCGCGCTCGGCGCGAAACAGCGCGTCCGCCAGCGCAAGGATCTGCGCCTGTTCCATTCGGTACACTCCCCTTTCCGCCTCAACGCCTGAGAAAACCGCCCACAAGGTCGGCAAACTCCTGCGTGTGCTCGATCTGCGTCCAGTGCCCACACTTGCCAAACACGTGCAGCTGCGCGTCCTCGATCAGCTCGATCAGCTTGAGCGAAGTCTCGATGGGGATCACCCGATCCTCGCGCCCGTGAATGATCAGCGTTTGATGCTTAATGCCGCGGATGTATTGCTGGTTGCCGGCCATGCTCTCCACGCTGTTTTGGCGCGGCGCGGGGAACATCGAAGAAAAGCTCTCCTGGAACCCGGGCTGAATGCTGGACTCGTAGCGGGTCTTCACGAGCTCCTTGGTGGCAAAGCTGTGGTCGTAGGTGAAAATCTCCAGCAGCTCCTCCATGTTCTCCGGCGAGGGTGTGTAGCCCCACACCCGGTCGAGCCCATAGGTGAGCGGAAAGCGCACGCCCATGCTGCCCATCAGCACCAGTTTGTTCACGCGCTCGGGATGCTTTATCGCGATGGTCAGCGCCAGCGCGCCGCCAAATGAGTTGCCCACCAAGTGCGTCTTTTGGATGCCCAGCGAATCCAGCAGCTGGATCGCCTGCTCCACCCAGTTGTTCATCGTGTAGACCGCGTTCGGCACGCGCTCGGTGAAGCCAAATCCGGCCATGTCCGGCGCGATGATGCGGAAGTCGGCTCCCAGCAGCGGAAACAGCTTGTTCCAGTTGGCCCAGGCAGTCACACCGGGACCCGAACCGTGCAGCAGCAACAGCGGCTCGCCGCTGCCGACGTCGTGGTAGTTGGTCTTGAATGCGCCGGTCTGGATGCTGTTCGCAATTTCAGGCCTGTTCAATCCGATCATCTCCTTTTATGTCATGTCTGGTCGAAAACTCTTCTTTTCGCGGTACCCAAGCACGTTTGATATCGTTTGCGCCGCACGCAACACCTCTTCACGAGCGGCCTCCAGGTGGCGCTCCTGCATCACGTTGGACAGACCGGATACGCTCAGCGCATAGCGCACCTGCCCATCCCGGTCAAAGATCGGCGCCGCCACGCAGCGCAGGCTGTCCATAATCTCCCGGTCGTCGTAGGCATATCCTTGCGCTCGGATCTGATTCAGCTCGCGCTCGAGCGCGTCCCGGTCGGTGATTGTGCGCTCGGTCATCTGCGGCATGCCGTGCGTGGACAGGATGTGCTTGATCTCGGCTGGCGTCCTGTAGGCCAGCATGACCTTGCCCAGACCCGTGCAGTGCATCGGCAGTCGCGTTCCAATTTCCGACACGATGCGCATCATGTGCGTGGAGTCCAGCTTTGACAGGTAGAGCACCTGCCCTTTGTCTTCGGTCGCCAAGTGCACCATCTCGCCTAGCCGCCGGTTCAGATTCTGCATGGCGGGCATGGCCAGCTCGCTGATGTTCCAGTTGCGCGAAACCAAGCTGCCCAACTCAAACAACCGTATGCCCAGAAAATAGCATCCGTTTGTCGGCGACTGGCGCACGTAGTCATAGTCGCGCAGCGTGGTGATCAGCCCGTGGATCGTGCTCTTGGGACGCCTCAGCGCGTCAGCGATTTCCGTGAGCATCATTTCCCTGTTTTCGCGCGCAAGAAGCTCAAGAATTTCGAGCGCCCTGGTGACAGACTGCACGTGGGAAGCGCCGGCTTTTTCAGAAGGGTTCATCGCGGCATCTCCTCTGTAAAAAATGGCGAATACCCCTTGGTCTACTTGGCTTCACAATACCACATATCGAGTCGCCATCGCAAGCACTGTGTTCGTCCATTGGGAACGATTATTCGAATATGGCGAAAACCCGGCCTCGCTTCGGCCGGATGCCGCGATAGTGACCACCGGCGAACCCGCGAAAAAGGCCTTGATCGCATCGCTGCTGGAGAAGCAAATCCAGCGCTGGAAGTGGACGAACGCGCAAGTTCCATGGGCCGTGCCGCCCGAAACGGTTTTCATGTGGCGATCGGCCTCTGAAGCGGACTACATAGGAGGAGGGATATCATGAGACACTATCGCGAGGAGCTCGCATCCACCCCGCATGCGCGGGATTCGCGCCGGACAGCCTGCCGAAGCCCGACGCGCGGCGGTGGACTTCATCGCAGGGCCAGCAGGCCCGACACATTTCAACAGAATTCGTTAGGGGGTAATCTCGTGAAAAGCAATGCAATGCGCTGGGTTCTACTGATCTTTGGTGTCCTGTTGATCGTCATGGGCATCGTTCTGTTCGCCACGCCAGCCGCGAACTCCATCGTGCTGGCCTATGCCATGTCCGCGCTGATGTTTGTGTACGGCATCGCGGAGATCATTTTCTTTATCTGCCGGCACGACCGGGGCGCATCCGGATGGATGCTGGCGGACGGCATCATCACCACGATTCTGGGCGGACTGTTGCTGTTCACCGACGGCGTAAAGATCCCCACGATGACGCTGCTGTTCTCGATGTGGGTTCTGTTCACCGGCGTGACGCGCACGACCGCGTCGTTCGCGGCCAAGGATCTGGGCTCCCCGAACTGGGGCTGGGTGCTGGCGGCTGGCATCATCGGCATTCTCGCGGGCACCTGGCTGATGTTCGATCCGTTGCTGGCCTTCATCAGCATCGGATATTTGCTGCCCGCCGTGTTCGTGGTGCAGGGCGTCTCGGCGGTCGCGGCGTTCTTCTCGACAAGCGACGACGATTGGTCCAGCGCGAATCATCGGAGGGGCACACCATGAACCAAGCATTTTCCTCGCTGCTTTCGCCCGCTGTGGGCATCATGATCAGCCCGTTCCCCATCGTGGGCCTGATCCTGATCCTGCTCAGCGACAAGGCGCGCAAAAACAGCATCACCTACATGCTCGGATGGATTATGGGAACCGCCACAGTATTCACCATCGCGATGCTGTCCGTCAGCGTCACGGTGACGAACCAAAGCGATCCAGGCCCGCTGAAGCGGCTGGTGTTCATTGCGCTGGGCGCGCTGATGCTCTGGCTCGCGTGGCGAGAGTTCAGCAAGCGGCCCAAAGAGGGAGAACCGGTCAACACGCCGAAGTGGTTTGACAAGATGGCCAGCATCTCGCCCATCGGAGCCGCCGGATTTGGCTTCTTCCTCAGCGGGCTGAACCCCAAAAACCTGCTGCTGTCCCTGGGCGCGGGCGCCTCCGTCGGCGCGCTGGCGCTGCCGGGAGGCGAGGAAGTCGTCTTGGCGGTCGTCTTCACGGGACTCGCCAGCCTGACGATCATCATACCGACCGTGCTGTTCCTGATCCTGGGCCACCGGATGGGCAACGCGCTAAAGGCCCTCGAGGCGTTTCTGATCTCGAACAACGCCGTCATCACCGCGCTTCTGCTGATGATGATCGGCCTGAACATGATCGGCAAGGCATTCTAGCAAAGGCGCGAGAAAGGAGCGGCCCATGATGAAGACAGGCCTTCGCGCATTCCAGAGATACCGGCTTGCTGATCTGAAAAACGACGCGCTCGCCGGGCTGATTGTGGCTGCGCTGACCATTCCCGTCGCCATGGGCTATGCGGGCGTTGCCGGCCTGCCCCCGATCTACGGGCTGTATGCCTCGATCTTGCCGGTGCTTGGCTATGCGCTGTTCTCCAGTTCCCCGCAGATGATCTTTGGCATGGACGCATCCGCCAGCGCCATCACGGGTTCCTGCCTGGCGGCGCTGGGCATCGCAGCCGGTTCTCTGGACGCGCCGGGCGCGGCGGCGGCGCTGTCCTTCTTCACCGCCCTGTTCCTGCTGCTGTTCGCGGCGCTTCGGATGGGCCGATTCACCGAGTACATCTCCATGCCGGTGATGAGTGGGTTCATGTCGGGCACGGCGCTGTCCATCCTATTCGGGCAGCTGCCCAAGATCGTGGGTGTCAGCGCGGAAGGAAGCGGTTTTCTGTCCAGTCTGGGTTCGCTCATCCGCCAGCTGCCCGCGCTCAATTGGCCGTCGCTCGTGATCGGCATGGTAACCATCGCCTTGCTGCTGATCGGCCGGCAACGGTTCCCAAAGCTCCCTATGGCGCTGATTGTGATGGCGGTTGGCACGCTTGCGGCGTTCCTGTTCCGGCTGGACCGGCTTGGCGTGGCGATCGTGGGCGAGATCCCCTTGGGACTGCCGCCCATCCGGTTGCCCAACCTTCTGCACATGCATTCCCTGAGCACCTACATCGGCGCGGGGTTCATGATGGCGGTTGTGATTTTTGCCGATTCCCTGATGTCCGCAAACAGCTTTGCCCAGCGCAACGGCTATGAACTGATCGGCAACCGTGAAATCTTCGCGTTTGGCTGCGCCAATCTGATGGCGTCGCTGAGCGGCTGTGCGCCCACGAGCGCGTCCGTCTCCAGAACGGCGGCCAGCGAGCAGTTCCACGGTAAGACGAAACTCGTGTCGCTGGTGGCGGTCCTCGTCATTGCCCTGGTGGTGTCCCTGCTCAGCGGAACGCTATACTACATGCCTCAACCCATGCTGGGCGGCATCGTGTTCACGGCTCTCTTGAGCGTGGTGGATGTGCGGGTGATCCGAAGCCTGTTTCACTACAACCGCCGCGAGGCCGCAATCTGGATCGCCTCGGCTGCAGGCGTGCTGCTCGTCGGCGTGCTGTTTGGCGTGCTGGTGGGCGTGATCCTGTCGTTTGTCGACGTCATCCTGCGCATGACCAAGCCATCGGAGGCATATCTGGGCAGGATCCCCGGGCGAGACGGCTATTTCGATTTGGCGACGCACAAAAGCGCCAAGCCAATCCCGGACACGGCAATCTATCGGTTTAGCGCCCGGCTCTTCTTTGCAAACGTGGCCACCTTCAGCGCCGGGATCAGAAAGGTGATCGAGATCGAACATCCCCGTCTTCTGGTGATCGACGCCTCCGGCATCAACAGCGTAGACGCGACCGCGGCGGACGAACTCAGCCGGCTGTTTCGGGAGCTGGACGAAATGGGGATCATCTGGCGCATCGCAGGACAAATTGAGCAAGTGAACCGCCAGATGCGCTCGCTCGGCCTGCCTGTGGACGCGCACATCGCAAAGACGATCGAGGAGGCCCTTGATGAACGACACAAACCTGCGTGAACTGCGGCGGCTTCGCTCCGCCACCGACGAACTGGCGATGATCCGAACGCAGCTCGCGAACGAGCGCACCTTTCTGGCCTATGTTCGCACGTTTATCGGCGCCTTCGGCGCGGGCGTCGGACTGATCAAGCTGACCGACGACCCGGCCTTCGTTGGCACGGGATTCGGGCTGGCCATCATCGCGCCGCTGATCCTGGCCGTCGGCCTCGTTCGCATGGTGCGCACGAAGCGCAGGCTGCTGCGGACCAGATGGATAGACGCCGCAAGCAGGGACCCTTAATCCCGGCGCAGCAGCGCCGCCCGCGCTCGTCACGATACAGCCGGATGCCTTTTGCGCGGCATCCGCACACCAGTCGGCGGCGCGGGAAACACAACCGAACAGAGGGCATGAATGATGTCATCGAAGGACAAGCTGAACAACGGCAAGATCGCCGTCGTCGCCAACTGCGACGAGCCAAGCCCAATCTTCATCGACAACGCCATGAAGCAGCTTGGCGGCGAAATCTTCCGCACCATTGCGACCAAGTAAGTTTAGCGATCAGGAGGTTAATCACATGTTGTTCCAAGAGAAGCTATATCAATCGCGCGCGTTTGAGTCTGCCCTGTGGGGCATGCCCGCCGTCAACTTTCTGGCGATGCGCCGGGCATATTTGGAAGACATCGGCGCGCAATACAACGACCTGATCTATTTCAGTCAGCTCGCCAACTGGAAGTTTCAGACGACCACACCCAACAACGCGAATTTCTACTCCATGTTCTTCGCCAACCTGAAGAGCGGCCCGGTCATCTTGGAGATTCCAAGGTCCACGCACATCGAGCTGTTTGGCAGCGTCATCGACGGCTGGAACATTCCCATCGCAGACGTGGGCATCGACGGCCTCGACGGGGCGCAAGGCGGCAAATATTTGTTCCTGCCGCCGGATTACGACGGGGAGATCCCGGACGGATACTTTGCGGCCAAATCGCCGACATACAACATCTATTCTCTGTTCCGCGCGACGCCCAAGGCCAACGATGACAAGCAGCGCGAGGACGCGCGCGCCTTCCATGCGGGCATCCGCATCCACCCGCCGGGCGCGCCCGGGCGCTGCGGCGCGCAGATCGACGCGGCGGACAAACTGTACGAGGGCATCGCCCCGTACGATCTGCGCTACTTCTACATGCTCGACCAGATGGTGAAGGAAGAACCCGTTTGGGAACGCGACTTCGCGTTCCGTCAGATCCTCCACCACATCGGCATCGGCGATGGGCTGACCTTCGCGCCGACCGAGCGGCAGCAGGAACTGCTCGAGGACGCAATCCGTGAGGCGCAAGCGTTCATGATGGAAAACGAATGCGAAAGCGACTGGACGTTCTATCCGGACACCCAGTGGAAGCGCCTGGCGGGCAAGACATTCGCCACCACCGGGAAAACGTGCATCCTGCCCGACAGGCTGGATTACGATGCCCGCGCCGCCGGATTCTTCGCGTTCTTTGGCGCGCCGGTCAAGGTGCCGCCCAATCTGTACCTGAAGTCCCACAAAGACGCGAGCGGGGAGATTCTGCACGGTTCTCACACATACCGCCTGCGCGTGCCCGCGAACTGCCCCACGACCCAGTTCTGGAGCCTGAACACCTACGACAACGCAACCGCCGGATTCCTGCGCGGCGTGGATTGCGTCGGCCTTGATACGCTGAATCACGACATTCGCTGTGGCGACGACGGCAGCGCTGACTTCTTCTTCTGCCCCGAACGACCGTCCGCACAGAACGCGAACTGGCTGCCGACACTCCCCGGCGTGGATTTTTTCGTTGTCTTCCGCAATTATGTGCCGCTC
>JAVBQA010000001.1:0-12563 GCA_031549325.1 Eubacteriales bacterium
GACAGTCTTGACCTCCCCGACGCGCGTCCGATCTAACCAGATCATCAACGTGCTGGCGTTCCCGGGCATCTTCCTCGGCGCGCTGGATGTGCGGGCCCGCGACATCAACTATGCGATGAAGATCGCGGCGGCGGAGGTCCTTCGCTGCGCTCAGGATGACGGGGTTTGGGGGGGCGAAATGCTGCCTAGATTCTCGCCACGCCGCTGTCCCGCGCGGCCTGGGCGACGGCCTGGGCGACCTTCACGGCGACGCTCTTGTCCAGCGCGCTGGGGATGATGTACTCCGGGTTCAGCTCCGTATCGCTGACGCAGTCCGCGATGGCGCGGGCAGCGGCGATCTTCATCTGGTCATTGATGTCGCTGGCGCGGACGTCCAGCGCGCCGCGGAAAATGCCCGGGAACGCCAGCACGTTGTTGATCTGGTTTGCGAAATCGCTGCGGCCGGTGCCCACGATGGCCGCCCCCGCCGCCTTGGCGATGTCGGGCATGATCTCGGGGGTGGGGTTCGCCATGGGGAACAGGATCGGATCCTTTGCCATGCTCTTCACCATCTCAGCGGTGACGCAGCCCGGAGCCGACACGCCGATGAACACGTCCGCGCCCACCAGCACCTCTTCCAGCGTGCCCTTCTTCTTGTCGTAGTTGCTGATCTTCGCCATCTCTTCCTTTTCGGCGTTCAGGCCGCCGCGCCCCTCGTAGATGGCGCCTTGGCGGTCGCAAAGGATGACGTTTTTCAGGCCCATGGCCTGCAGCAGCTTGATGATGGCGATGCCCGCCGCGCCGGCGCCGGAGGTCACCACGGAGATGTCCTCGAACTTCTTGCCGGTCAGCTTCAGCGCGTTGAACATGGCGGCCAGTGTCACCACGGCGGTGCCGTGCTGGTCGTCATGGAAAATCGGGATGTCGCAGGTCTCCTTCAGGCGGCGCTCGATCTCAAAGCAGCGCGGAGCGGCGATGTCCTCCAGGTTGACGCCGCCGAACGAACCGGCCAGCATCGTCACGATGTGTACGATTTCGTCCACGTCCTTGGTGCGCACACAAAGCGGGAACGCGTCCACATCGCCAAAATGCTTGAACAGCAGGCACTTGCCCTCCATGACCGGCATGCCCGCCTCCGGGCCGATGTCGCCCAGGCCCAGCACGGCGGTGCCATCGGTCACCACGGCCACCAGGTTGCCACGGCGAGTGTAGTCATAGCTCTTGTTGACATCCTCAGATATTTCCAGGCACGGCGCGGCGACGCCGGGGGTGTAGGCGATGGACAGATCGTCCTTCGACGTCAGCGGGACCTCTGTGGTCACGCGAATTTTCCCTTTCCACTCCTTGTGCATCTGAATCGCAAGCTGGGCATAGTCCTTGGCCATGGTGGGGTTACCTCCTTGTGATGTTCTTAACAATCTTGAGCAACGATGTGGCGGGGAGGTCCCCCGCCATGCACCGCGGTTCCACAAATCGATTTACCCGCTGCATGCGCGGTCATCCATCGCTGCGCTGCGGGCGCTTTTCAAACGCAAATACTCAGATACAGGAAGGTCCTTCGCTTGCGCTCAGGATGACGGCCTGCGGGGGATGACTGCGTATCGGAGGTGACTGACAATCAGCGTCAGATCTGCACGCTGTTGATCACGTTCTTCAGCGCGTCCGCCGAGGCGCGGAGTTTTACGACCTCGTCGTCCGTCAGCGGCGGCGTCAGCGAGCGCACGATGCCGCCCGCGCCGACCACGAATGGGATCGACAGGCACACGTCCTCGATGCCGTATTCGCCGTGGAGCATGCTGCTGACGGCGATGATGCCGCCCGCGTCCTGCACCAGGCACTCCACGATGCGCTTGACGGACAGGCTCACCGCGTAGAACGTGGCGCCCTTGAACTGGATGACCTTGCTGCCCGAGGTGCGCATGTCCTGCTCGATGTTCATCAGGTCCGCGTTGCCGCAGTTGTTGTTCATGGGGCAGGCGCCGGTGCAGTATTCGTTCATGGACATGCCCGCGATCCGGACCAGGCTCCAGGCCACCACGGACGTGTCGCCGTGCTCGCCCAGCACGTAGCCGTGCACGTTCTTGGGGTTCAGGTGCACGTGCTCGGCGATGCCGCTGCGCAGGCGGGCGGTGTCCAGCATGGTGCCTGAGCCGATCACGCGGTGCTCCGGGACGCCGCAGGACTTGATGATGGCGTAGGTCAGCACGTCCACCGGGTTCGACACCACGATGTAGATCGCGTCGGGCGCGTGCTTCACCACTTCGGGCATCACGGCCTTGATGATGTTGATGTTGCCCTGGGCCAGATCGATGCGGGTCTGGCCGGGTTTTCTGGCCGCGCCGGCAGTGACGATGACGATGTCGGCATCCTTAGCGGCGGAGTAGTCGCCCGCGTAAAGGCTCACGGGGGCCGTCAGGGGCGTGCCCTGGAGGATGTCCATCGCCTCGCCCCGCGCCTTGTCAAAGGCCACGTCGATCAGCGCGATTTCCGAGGCCAGCCCGGCCATGGTGAGGGTGTATGCCACAGTCGCGCCGACATTGCCAGCGCCGAGTATTGCAATTTTCCTGCCGTTCTTCATGTTGGTTGCGCCTCCGTATGTCCGAATCAAAATCAGGAGATTGACAAGATTATATCATGCGATATGTGACCATTCAATGGTGAACAGGTTATGTTTCCTATTGCAGGGGGCAAGGTGTACAGACATAAGTTGGGCAATGGTGCGCGATGTAACAAGACGGGTCTCATGAAGGGAATTTTGCGTAAAGCGGCGACGCATCACTCATCCTCGTGCACGCCGTCAGCTTCGCCCCCTGCCGTCATCCTGAGCCCTGCCGTCATCCTGAGCCCTCGCCGTCATCCTGAGCCTTCCTCGTCATCCTGAGCTATCCTCGTCATCCTGAGCGAAGCGAAGGACCTTCCTCATACTGATCTTTCAGTTTGAGTTTGAAGAAGGTCCTTCGCTGCACTCAGGATGACGGCGCGGCCCATCTCGTTCCGGGCCGTTTCGCTGCGCTTTTACATACATTGCCCTTGTCCTGCCAAGTTTCGCGTGATAGAATGGAAGCGATACGAACAGAAGCGAGGAAAACAGATGATGATGAAGCGATTTTTGGCCGCGCTGATGGTGCTCACGCTGTGCCTGCCCTTCTGCGCACTGGGCGAGGAAGCGCCGACACCGTGGGCCTACCTCACGGACGAGGGGAAAATCACACTCAAGTACTATTCCGGCGGGCGCGGCTATCTGGATAAATACGACGAGGACGGCGTGACGCTGGTCATTCCGGCCAGGATCAACGGCCTGCCGGTGGCGAGCATCTCCGACTATCTGCTGGACTTCATCGTCGGCCGCGTGGACTGGGACGTGGAGTTGGACTCCGAATACTACAAAAAGCAAGGCAGCCTCGTGCTCAGCAAGAGCGGCGAGACGGTGGTCACCGCGGACCGCAGCATCGAGGGCGCGCTGGTCATTCCGGAGGGCGTGACCACCATCGGCCCGAACGCGTTCCGCTTCTGCACGGGCATCACCGAGGTGTCCCTGCCCGAATCCCTGACCTGGATCGGCAACTGGTCGTTCGAGGGCTGCAGCGGGCTGTCGTCGGTGCAGATCCCAGCCGGTCTGGACCGGCTCGGGTTCGGCGCGTTCGCCAACTGCACGGCGCTGGAGTCCATCAACGTGCCTTCGGGCATCTCGGAACTGGCCGAGCGCACGTTTAGCGGCTGTATCGCCCTGGAGGACGTGGCGCTGCAGGAGGGCCTTGAGAGCATCGACACCCGGGCGTTCGCGGAATGCGCCAGCCTGACGGCGATCGATCTGCCCAAGGGCCTGGAGCGGATCGGCGAGGAAGCCTTTTACGGCTGCAGTGGCCTGTCGCACCTGACGGTGCCGGCGTCGCTGACCACGATCGGGGAATACAGTTTCTATCATTGCCAGAACCTGGAAGAGGTGTCCATGCCCGGCGACGTGTCAGGGATCCAGTACGGCGCGTTTACGGACTGCAGCGAAGCACTGACGCTGCGCGTGCCCGAGGGGACCAGCAAGGCCGCTCAATGGGCGCTGGAAAACGGGATCAAATGGGCGCTGATCGGCGCGGACACGGAAGATGAAGAGTAAGTAAACCAAAGGATGGTAGAGAAAAGATGCAAGGCGGAACGGACCTGACGACGGGGTCGATCACGAAAAAACTGCTGATGGTGGCGATCCCGATCATGGGCACCCAGCTGCTGCAGATGGCGTACAACTTGACGGACATGTTCTGGCTGGGCCGGATGGCGGACGGCACGGTCGCCGTGGCGGCCAGCGGAATGGGCGGTATGTTTTTGTGGCTGTCCATGGCGCTGATGATGTTCGGGCGCATGGGCGCGGAGATCGGCGTGGCCCAGAGCCTGGGCCGAGGCGAGCCGGGCGAGGCGGAGCGGTACGCGCGGATGGCGACCTGGATGGCGCTGATCCTGGGCGTCGCGTTCGGGGGCGTGCTGGCGCTGTTCACGGAGCCGCTGATCGGTCTTTTCGGCATCCAGGAGGCCGCCGTGCGCGATGCGTCGGTGACCTACCTGCGCATCGCGGCGATCGGCATCCCGATGACCTACGTCACCGGCGCGATCACGGGCGCGTTCAACGGCGCGGGCAACAGCCGGCTGAGTTTTCTGTGCAACGCGGTGGGCCTGGTGGTGAACATGATCCTGGACCCGGTGATGATCTTCACATTCGGCTGGGGCATCGCGGGCGCGGCCATCGCCACGGTGCTGGCCCAGGGCGTGGTGTGCGCGCTGTTCGTGGTGTTCATGAAAAAGCACCCGGCGCGGCCGCTGCCTGCGTTCAAGTTCCGGGGCAAGCATGACGCGGAGGCCGTGGCGCAGATCGGAAAATGGGCGACGCCCATCGCCGTGGAATCCGGCGCGTTCACGCTGCTGGCGATGGTGGTGACGGCGATGGTTGCACAGTATTCGGCGGACGCCATCGCGGTGCAGCGGATCGGGAGCCAGATCGAGAGCATGAGCTGGCTGATCGGCGGCGGATTCGCCAGCGCGGTGACGGCGTTCGTGGGCCAGAACTACGGCGCGAGGCAGATGGACAGGATCCGGCGCGGATTTCGGATTTCGATGACCTGGCTGATGGGGTGGGAGGCGTTCGTGACGCTGGTGCTGGTCTTTTTCGGCAGCCAGCTCTACAGCGTGTTCATTCAGGACCCGAACATCCAGTCGATGGGCGTGACCTACCTGCGCATCCTGGCGACCTGCCAGTTCGCGATGGGCCTGGAGGGCGCTTGCTCGGGCACGTTCCGAGGCATGGGCCAGACGATCCCGCCGAGCCTATGCTCCATCGCGTCGAACCTGCTGCGCCCAGTCTTCTGCTGGGCGCTGGCGCAGTGGCTGGGCCTGAACGGCCTGTGGTGGGGCATCGCCCTGAGCGCCATCGTGCGCGGCGTGGCGATGGCCGTGTGGTATTTCGCGGCGAATCGGAAGATGATGAGCGCGGCAGCGGCATAAAACAGCGACAAAAGGACCCTACCTCTCTCTGAGAGAGGAAGGGTTTGGGGGCGTCGCCTGTGGGCGGGCGCGAAATCAATGAGTGTTCCACGGACCCGAAGGAGGGTGTTATCATGATCAAGAAGGGCGTCAAGACGGTCGCGCAGAATCGGCGGGCGCGACACGATTATTTTATTGACGAGGTTTACGAGGCGGGGATCGAGCTGAAGGGCACCGAGGTGAAGTCGATCCGGATGGGGCGCGCCAACTTGAAGGAGAGCTTTGCCGCAGTGCGGGCGGGGCAGGTCTATATTGAGGGAATGCACATCAGCCCCTATGAGAAGGGCGGAGTCTGGACGACGGACCCGCTGCGTGCGAAGCGGCTGTTGCTGCACAAGGCGGAGATTCGGAAGCTGGACCAGGCAGTGGGGCAGAAGGGGCTGACGCTGGTGCCGCTGAGTTTATATTTGAAGGACGGGCTGGTGAAGGTGGAGATCGCGGTTTGTCGGGGGAAGAAGAATTTTGATAAGCGGGACGATTTGAAGAAGCGGGACGCCGAGCGCGAGGTCGAGCGCGCCCTCGCCTCGCACCGCTAGACGCGCGCGAAGCAACCAGGGAGTCCAGAGGGACTTAGTCCCTTTGGCGGGGATCCAAGGGGCAGCGCCCCTTGGCCGCCGGAGGCCGTGCCCCCGTAACCAAACCTCGTTCGCGTCCGAAGGACGCATCGGACCCCAACCCCCTGGCCCGCGAGCCAGGGGGTTGGGGTCCGATCTTTCCCTCGACGGGAAAGGGGGCTGGGGTTACCGGGGCACGCCCTTCGGGGACCAGAGGGCGCTGCCCTCTGGACTCCCGCCAGGGGGATTAAATCCCCCTGGACCCCCTGGTTGCTTCGCGTGCCTCGGACGGGCGATGCTAGAGCTTGCGCAACCTGACGACGGTGTCGCGCTCGTCCGGCAACCCGTACGTAAACGCATTGTTCGCGCCCATCGGCACAAACAGATACCCCGGATAATTCCCCGTCGTCCAGCCCGCCTTCACCTCGACCTCAGCCCCACTCGCCAACAGCTGGATCAGCCCAAAGTCTTCTCGCACATGCCCCTTCAGCGGCACCGGCCCCACCGTCTGCTCACACACATGCAGATACACGCTGTCCGCGCTCTCCGTCACATAACCCCAGCTCGGCTTCGGAATCGAGGACTGGCCGCACCCGTAGATGCTCTCCCCGTTCCGCGCCATCCATTCCCCCACCTCCGTCAGGATCTCCACGGACGCCTTCGGAATCAGGCCGCGCGCGTCCGGCCCCACGTTCAGCAGCATGTTGCCGCCCTTGCTGACGCACTCGACGAGCTTGCGGATCACCGTCTGGGCGCTCTTCCATTCGTGGTCAAACGCGGCGTAGCCCCAGTTGTTGTTCAGCGTGATGCACGCCTCCCAGCACACGGGCTTGCCGTTCACGTCCACAATGCCTTCCGGCGGAATGATCTGCTCGGGGGACACGAAGTCGCCGGAGTACTCGGACGGGTTGCCCGACAACAGCGATCCAAAGCCCTCGCCGCTGACTTCCAGCCGGTTGTCGATGAGCACATCCGGCCAGTAGGAGCGGATCATGCGCACCAGATCGGTGGCGCGCCACTTCTCGCCGGTCAGCTCGCCATAGCTGAAGTCGAACCAGAACAGGTCGATCTGGCCATAGTTCTCGCACAGCTCGCGGACCTGATCGTGCAGATACTGCACGTAATGATCGAAGTTACGCCCGGCCTCCTTGGCCTTCTCGGCTTCGCTCTCGCGCATCGGGTGGATGCGGTCGCCGTAATGCGGATAGTCCGGGTGATGCCAGTCGATGACGGAATAATACAGACCCACCTTGATTCCCTCGGCGCGGAACGCATCCACATACTCGCGGATCAGGTCGCGCCCCGCCTTGGTGTTGGTGGCCTTGTAATCGGTCAGCTTGCTGTCGAACAGGCAGAAGCCGTCGTGGTGCTTGGCGGTCATCACGGCGTATTTCATGCCCGCCTGCTTGCACAGCCGCGCCCACGCTTTGGGGTCGTAGCCGGTGGGGTCGAACTGGTCAAAATAGGGCTGATAGTCCTCAATCGAAATCTTCTCCACGCTGCGCACCCACTCGCCGCGCGCCGGAATGGCGTACAGTCCCCAGTGGATAAACAGGCCAAAGCGATCCCTTTGATACCAGGCGATGCGGTTGTTGTAGGCTTGCCAGTCCATGATGCGTCCTCCTGTGATGGAATGAGTTGGAACAGAATCTGAGGCATTTGTCCGCCGCCGGGGGCTTTTCCCCCGCCGGAACCCGATGCAACGCCCCCGGCGGCATACGCGTCGTCCGGGGGCGCTGAACAGTCATCGAACGAGCTTATTTCTTGAACTGATCGTCGTAGGCTTTCTGATACTTCTCGGTCAGCATCGGCAGGCCCGCGGCATCCAGCGCATCCAAGAAGCTCTGGTAGTCGGTGTCGATGTTGAAGGTGCCGCTCATGAAGCCGGGCACGTATTCCTTGATCAGGTTGCCCACCTCAACCTTGGCGACCGACATGGCGTCTGCGTCCTCGGTGGTGAACTTGACCGGGGGCATGTACTTGCTGGGATCGGCGAACTTAGCCATCTGCTCGGACACCTGATACAGCAGCGCCTCCAGGCCGTCGCCGGAATACAGCGGGGTGCTCTGGTCGTAGGTCATGCCCAGGCGCCAGTCGCTGTTCCTGTAGCTGATGCCGGCCTGCACCCAGTGGTCGTTCTGCGGGTTGACATCCTGCCAGGGCTTGAGCTGGGTGTACAGCGCGGGCTTGCCGTTGATGCCGACCTCGCCCTCCTCGCCCCTGCGCCAGCACTCGCCCTCCGGGCCGTAGTAGCTGTTGGTGGTGCCTTCAAAGCTATAGAGCACATCGGCCCACCGGGCAATCGCTTCCTTGTTGGGAGAGTCGGCCGAGATGGCCATGCCCGCCACGCCCAGGTCGTAGGGGTTCTGCGGGATCTGCTGCAGGCCGCTGGGCCCCACGAGCGGCATCATGGCCGTATAGTGCGGATACCGCTCGCCGTCCATGTTCGCGAAGCAGCCGCCGTAGCCGCCCGCCACGCAGCCCACCAGCTCGGCGTCCGGATTCTCGACCAGATTGAGCAGCGACTGGTCGTCCATGGTGAACACGCCGTCATACATCAGGCCCTCGTCCACCAGCTTGCGCATATACTTCAGGCCTTCCACAAAGCCCGGCTCGGCGAACGGCGTCTTGACGGTGTCGCCGTCCAGGTAGTAGCCCACCGCCTTCTCGGGCGGGTAGTTGCTCTGCAGTAACAGGTCATAGTAGGAAAAGCTGTTCATCAGGAAGTATTCCGGCATGATGTTCCAGCCGTTCATGAACGCGCCCGCCAGCGGCACCTCGTCCTTCAGGCCGTTGCCGTTGGGATCCTGGTCGCGGAAGGCAATCAGGGTGTTGTAGAACTCTTCGGTGGTGGTGGGCATGGGCAGATTGAGCTTGTTCAGCCACTCCTGGTTAATCCACAGCTTGGTGGACAGCGTGCAGTGGTAGCACTGGTTGATCTGGGGCAGCGAGTAGATGTTGCCGTCCAACATCTTCATCATGTCCTCGTAGCCCGGGTTCTCCTCAAATGCCTTCATCAGGTTGGGCATGTTCTCGTGGATCAGGTCGTTCAGCGGCGCGAGGCGCTTCTCATCCATGCCATACTTGACGAGCGTGTTCACGCCCATGGCCTGGGTGAAGGGCAGCATGAACGCGTCGGGATACTCGTTCCCTGCCAGAACCAGCTGGACCGCATCGGCTGCGCCCTCGATCGGAATCGTCTGGTACTCCACCTTGATGCCGGTCTTCTCCTCCATCCACTTGGACATGGCGTTGTTGTTCCAGTCCTCGATGGCGGGCAGCGAAACCACCATGATCTTCAGGGTCACGTCGGTTTTTTCGGCCATCGCAGGGGCGCAGAGCGCCAATGCAAGCACCAGGGCCAGAACCAGAGACAGGGTTTTACGCATGTTGGGTTCCTCCTTTATGATGTATTCAAGCGCCTCGGCGCAATGAATCCGGTCTGAGGCGGGAACGTCCGGGGAATGCCTCTCCCCTACCCTTTCACCGATCCGATCATGATTCCCTTCACGAAGTGCCTTTGCACAAAGGGATACATGATCAGCAGCGGCGCGGAGGCGATCACAATCAGCGAGTACTTCAGCAGGTTCTTTAGCGCCTGGCGCATGGCCTGTTCCTTGGCGTCCACCAGCATGTCAGGGCTGACGTTGTTCATGACCAGAATCGAACGCAGGATGACCTGCAGCGGGTACAGCTTGTCGTTCCGAAGGTAGATGAACGCGTCGAAGTAGCTGCCCCAGATGCTCACCGCGCAATACAGCGCTACCACGGCCATGATCGGACCGGACAGCGGAATCACCATGCGCACCAGCAGGCGCATCGCGCCGCATCCGTCCAGCTCAGCCGACTCCAGCAGCTCCTCGGGAATGGAACCTTGGATGTAGGTCCGGATCAGGATCACATACCAGACGCTCATGGCGCCGGGCAGGATCATCGCCCAGGGGGTGTTGATGAGCCCCAGGTTCATCACCAGCAGATAGGTGGGCACCAGCCCGCCCGAGAAAAACATGGTGAAGATGAAAAACAGGTTGATGACCGATCTGCCCCACAGCTTCTTTCTGGCCAGCGGGAACGCCGCCAGCATGGCCAGGAACAGGTTCAGCAGCGTACCCGCCGTGGTGTACAGCAGCGAATTGCGGTAGCCGATCATGATGTTCGGGTTCTTGAACGCGGCGGTGTAAGCCATCGTGGTCGGCTCCACCGGCCACAGCACCACCCGGCCCGACATCACCGCGCTGCCCGAAGAGAACGACGCGCTGACGATGTAAATCAGAGGGTAAGCCACCAGCAGAAACGCGATCAACAGCAGCACAAAGACCAGGCCGTCGAACAGATTGTCATCCCAGGTTTGCTTCAGACGGTTGCGCGGACGCTTCGCCTCTTTGGTCCGTTTCATTCGCATCCTCCTAGAGTGTTTCGTTGATCGAAGTCTACCATAGCGATGTCTCACTGATTCTCTTGGCCAGCGTGTTGCCCACCAGGATCAAGGCGAAGCTGATCAGCGAGTTGAAGAACCCGACGGCCGTCGAGAACGAGTAGTTGGTCGAGGCGATGCCCATCTTATAGACGTAGGTTGAGATCACCTCGGAGTACTTGGCGTTGACGCTGTTCTGCATCAGGTAGACCTTTTCGAAGCCCACGTTCACCAGGCTGCCCAGGTTCAGGATCAGCAGGATGATGATGGTGGGCGCGATGGAGGGCAGGTCGATGCTCCAGATGCGGCGCCACTTGTTCGCACCATCGACCAGGGCGGCGTCATAGAGATCCTGGCTGACGCCGGAGAGCGCCGCCAGATAAACCACCGCGCTGTAGCCCATGGTCTGCCACACGCCCGTCCACACGTAGAGGTGCCGGAAGTACTCGGGCACGCCCATAAACGCCGTGGGTTTCAGCCCCAACGCCCGCAACCAGATGTTCACAATGCCGATTTGCAGATCGGTGAACTGGATCATCATGGACACCAGCACCACGGTGGAAATGAAGTAAGGCATGAAGGTGACCATCTGAACGACCTTTGAAAACCGCTTGCTGCGGCACTCGTTCAGGCAGATGGCCAGCAGGATCGGGATCGGGAAGCTGGCAAGCAGCGTGTACAGCGCCAACACAAACGTGTTGGACATGATCTTCCAGAAGGATGGGCTGTTGAAAAACTGCAGGAAGTATTTCATGCCTGCCCATTCCATCTGAAGCATAGGCGTGCGGCTTTTGAACTCGCGGAATGCGATCTGGATGCCCGCCATGGGCATGTACTTGAAGACGATCAGATACGCGATTGGAAGCAACAGCAGCAAGTAATAAGGAAGGCTCCACTGGATGCGCTTGAGCGTCTGAGCCCTGAGCGCCTTTTTGGTGTTCACACCCGTCACGGCCGGTCCCCCTCTGAAAAAAACATTGAGTTTGAAACGCACAATTAACATAACTATTATAACTTGACGCACCGCAAAAAACAATGTTAGAATAGCTCGATTGGATGTGATTTCTTGACTGGAGAATCTTTCATGCTGCGCGTCGTGCGCGCTACGCATTATCAGAACGACTCGCGCTGGAATTTCCTCACGAATCTGTATCCATTTAACACGCTGTATCTGGTGCTGGGCGGAGACGGTTTTGTGCGCGTCGGAAAGCGAGTGACGCCGCTGCTGCCCGATCACGCCTATCTGATCCCCGCCAACACGCTGTTCAGCTGCTGGTGTCAAACGCATATCGACAAGGTGTACATCGAGTTCCATGTGAATATCCTGGCCGGATTGGATGTGTTTTCCGGCTTAAATGATGTGCAGGAACGCCCCTTCCCCGCCGCATGCACCCGCTCGCTCATCAGCCGTTTCGAGAGCGAATCGCTGCGGGATCGGCTCAGCTTTCAGGGTGAGCTGCTGTCGGCGCTCGCCTCCTTCGCCCAGGACGCCCCCAGCGCCCAGGTGCGCGACACCGAGCGCTTTCGCCCCATTCTGGACGACATCGCCGGCAACCTCCGGAGCGACCTGCGCCTGCAAGAAGTGGCTGCGCGCCACGGCATGAATCCCTACACGCTGTCGCGCTCGTTCAAGCGGGCGTTCGGTTGCGGGTTCAAGCAGTACGTTGAACGGCTGCTGGTCAACGCCATCAAGCAGGAGCTGTTGCTCACCGACAAGCGCCTGTCCGAGCTGGCCAGCGAGTACCACTTCTGCGACGCATACTATCTGTCGGCGTTCTTCAAGCGTCACATGACCGTCGCGCCCGAGGTGTACCGCAAACTGTTCGCCGACGGCGACCCCGAGCCGCCTGATGACCCGATCCCCTGAGTGCGCGGCGCGTCCCTGAGGGGCGTTCTCTGCCCCCGCACGAGCAGCCCCGGGCCGCCGCCCCCACTTTCTCCTCCATTTAACAAATTTCCCGCACAAACCCATTGCATTTTCCCGGAACCTATGTTATAATCTCTCTTGCGTCGAAAACATATGGGGCCTTAGCACAGTTGGTAGACCATCCGGTAGGTTATCCATCCCCAGCGCTAGGTGGCGCAAAAAA
>JAVBQA010000037.1:0-88459 GCA_031549325.1 Eubacteriales bacterium
TGGTCCACTCAGTACAGCAGCATCATCGCTGTGGATAAGACCAACGTTGCCACCTCCAAGCTCACCGTGAAGAAGACTGGCACCGTGACCATCAAGGCGAAGGATGTCGCCGCGAACAAGACCTACTCGGTCAAGTTCACCGTGAAGTACGCTCCGGCCACCGGCATCACCCAGATCAGCCCCTTCGACATGCTGGTCGGCGAGCGCATCACCCTGAAGCCGCAGCTTGCACCGGCGGGCGCCCGTGTGCGTGGCTTCACCTACAGCTCCAACAAGAAGTCCGTTGCGACCGTGAACACCAGCGGCGCCGTCTCCGCCAAGGGCGCGGGCGAAGCCGTCATCACGATCCGCAACAAGGCCAAGACTTCGATGAAGATCCAGGTCACGATCACCGTTAAGAATGATCCGACCCTGATCAACTACAAGGCCGCGTACCTGATGATCAACGAGAACGGCAAGGCGAACGCCGCTGAGGCCGATCTGAAGGCGATCTTCGAGGCTGCCTCCTACAAGGCCGGCAACACCTCCACCGCCGCCAAGATCGATGGCACCAGCAAGACGACCGTGCTGGCGGGCCTGGCTCCGTTCCAGGGCGCTGCTTCCGGCATCGGCGCGCATGACGTGTTCACGTTCTTCTACAGCGGCCCGGCCACCAAGACCGGCCTGACCATCGGCGCCGAGACCCTGAGCTATGCCGACCTGGCTGCTGAGCTGGCCAAGATCAACGGCAACATCGTCGTGATGCTTGACTGCACCGGCGGCAACCGCATGATCAACACCAAGTCCGCTGAGGACGAGGCGGCGATCAACGCCAACATCATTGGCGCGTTTGCCAAGGCGAGCGTGAAGTCCGGCATGACCAGCATCGGCTACGCGGGCGGCAAGACCAAGTTCAACGTGCTGACCGCGACCAAGACCAAGTCTCAGACCTCGCGCATCGTTGCTGGCAGCGAGACCGCGACGGACATGAGCAAGATCTTCTCCAAGGCGCTGGTTGACTGCCTGAAGAAGACCGACGGCAAGATGCTGGCCGACAAGGACAGCAACAGCTACGTCACCATGAGCGAGCTGTACAGCAAGGTCAAGAGCTTGGTCTACAGCGCCAGCAAGAAGAAGATGAGTGTTGGCGTGTGGCCGACCACTCCGACCAAGATGCCGGTGTACGCTTCCGTGAACGTCGCGGCTCCGGTCACCCCGTAACACCTAGATCCCTAAAGGATCACCCGACGCATAACAACGAAGCCGCCGAGCAATCGGCGGCTTCGCTGCATCTGTGAGTCGCCGAAGGCGCGCTCGAGTAATACCAATGAAAAAAACTCTCGCCGCTTTGGAGGCGTTACTATTTTTCATTGGTATAACGGGGCCGCGCTTTAACCAACGGCGTGGATTTTGTGCTGAAGAGCGCGGGCAGGGCAACGCTGGCCTGCCGCGCAAAGGACGGATCAAACGCATGCGCACGGTGGACATCATCGTGCGCGAACAGATCCTCGTGGAGTAGAGACAGAGAGGCACAGAGCCCCCTGACTTCAGGGCGGCCCTTTTTTTGCACACCAACAGAAGTGCTTTGAACATACGGTGAGTTGGTTTTGATCGCCGGCACGGATAAGATGAGCATAATTGGAAATTCCTGGGAGGGATGCTTATGAAGATTCGGAAGCTTGTGGCGCTGGTTCTACTGGGCTTGCTGTGCGGCTGCGTGGCGCTCGCTGAGATCAGCATGAGGCCTTCCGCGATCAAACTGGATCGCGCAAGCTTGGTGCTCGGGTTGGATAACGCCAACCGACAGGCAGAGATACGCGTGAAAAAGTTCATCTATCCCGACAGGATCGACCATGGCACGCCGTCTTACCTGCAGTGGCAGAGCCTGGATCCGGACCTGGTGGTGGTTACGGCCGATCCAGTGGATCCGTCGCGCTGTCTTGTGTCGGCGGGTCCGTCACAGAGGATGGGTAGCGCCTATGTGCAGATCACCTGCGGCAACGCCATAGCCAAATGCAAAGTCAGCGTACAGCAAACGGTCAAAGCGAGCTTGCTCAAGCTGGGCAAGACAAAGGCCAGTTTGTATCTGGGGTTGACGGGACCCAAGGGCACGCTCAGCGTGCAGCCAAAGATCTTGCCGGACACCGCCAGCGCAAACGATCCCGCCCGCGCGCTCGTGCACTACAAAAGCAGCAACGCGCGCGTGGCCAGTGTGGACGAGCGCGGCGTAATCACACCCCGCCAAATGGGCAGCGCCACGATCAGCGTGTGGCTCAGCGACGGCAGCAAGAGGAAAGCCAAGCTGAAACTCACGGTGAAGCAGGTGCCTGTGGACGCGGTGCGGCTTCTGCCGCTCAGCCTGGGCGTGGGGGAGAAACTGCCGCTGACCGCGCTGCTTTCGCCCGACGACGCACCCGAGCGGCGGCTCAGCTTCACATCCAGCAACCCTAAGGTGGCCAGCGTCGGCAAAGACGGCATGGTGCAGGGCATAAAGCGCGGCACAGCGGTGATTCGCTGCGTCAGCAAATCGGGCGGCAGGCGAGCCAGCTGCACCGTCACTGTGGGCGATTTTGGGCAGCCCCGGTATTTGTTTTATGGCGTGGGCAACAGTGACTATGTGTCCGGAGAGACTTCATCCGGCGCGCTGGATGCCCAGGCGGTAGGGCGACTATATCAGGGCATGAAAAGCTGCGCCGTGCACACCAACCTGGACGCTGCAGGCATTGAGCGGGTGCTCGTTTCCATGGCGCAAAACCCGGCGGCGAATGAGGCCGCGGTGAGCGTGTTCTACTTCGGCGGCTGCGGGGCACAGATGGCGGACGCTGGGATGCAGGGCGCGCTGGTCGGCGTGGACGGCGCCGTGCTGCCGCTGCCGCGCGTGAAGGCGCTGCTGGATAAGGTGCCCGGCCGCGTGGTGGTGATGATGGACAGCAGCATGGCGGGCCGTTTCGCGTCGGACAAGGCTGCGTTTGACCGTGCGGTGCTGAAAACCTTCTCGGGCAAGGCGTTTGCCGGCAGTTCTACGCCCGGGAAATACAGCGTGCTGACCGCTTGCGGCCCGGAGCAGGCCACCAGCGCCATCTGGTTGGATGGCACGATGCGCAGCCTGTTCAGCCTGTCGCTGGAGAGTGCGTTGGGAGGCGACTGTCCGGCGGACGCCAACCTGGACGGCCGCGTCAGCCTGGGTGAGCTGCAGCGGGCCACGGACGCAAGGATGGAGGCGCTGATCGGCCAGCTGCTGCAGCAAGGGTACGTCGTGCATCAGCGGGTGACGGCCTGGCCGGACAGATGCGAGGACGTTGTGTTTGCGCGCGGTTAGGATCCATCACGGCGGGGGAGATACCTCTCGCTTTTGTTGCGCAAAATGATTGCACAAAGCCTGTACCCATGGTAAAATGTGGATATAATCATGTTACGGGGGGCGCAATCCATGAAAAAAACGGTTTGGATCGCATGGCTGATGATCATCATGCTGGCAGTTCCCACGCTTGCGCTGGCCGATGCCGCGCCCAAAGCGGTGAAGATTCGCGCAAGCGAGCTCAGCTTAACCCTGAGCAAGGCCACGCTGTACATCGGCACCGGAGGCCCGGGCGCCAGCAAGCAGCTGAAGATCGCAGCGCTTCCGAGCTCTGCCGATGTGAATAAGGACGAAACGCTGGTCGAGTGGACCAGCAGCGATTACAGCATCGCGGGCGTATCGGTCAAGGGCGTCGTCAAGCCGGTGGCCATTGGCAGCTGCGTGGTGCGCGCGCGCCTGCTGGACGGCAGCGAGCTCTCCAAAACCTGCAAAATCACGGTAAAAAGGCAGGTGCCTACCGACATCGCGCTCAGCAAGACCAGCCTGGTCATGTTGCCCGGCAAGAAGGCCGCGCTGACCGCCACTGTCAAGCCCACCACGTCCTTCAACACCAATGTGAAGTGGCGCTCTACCAACAAGAAAATTGCCACCATCAGCAGCAGCGGCGTGGTCACCGCCAAGCGCTTGGGCAAGTGCAACATCATCTGTGAGGCACAATCCGGGGAAGCGCGCGCCACGGCCACCATTCGTGTCGCGTATGACTACTCGGGCGCCAAGTTCCGTTTCTATGGCATCATCAACACCGATTATCCGGACGTAATCGGTTCGGTTCCTCAGTATCTGGACAGCGGCGACGCGTTCGCTTCGATCTATCAGGACGTGCAGGACGAGGAGGGGCCGTATCCGGTGGTGCGCCTGCACTACAACCAGACCGGCGCCCAGATCAAGGAGATTCTGCGGGGCTTGGCGGCCAACTCGCACATCACCGAGAACGACGTGATGATCGTGTATTTCGCCGGGCGCGCCGAGCACAGCGACCTGAAGAGCCAGCGCGGCGGTCTGCTGGGCGTGGACAAGAAGCTCGAGAACAATCTGGTCACCATTGATGAGATTCAGCTGCGGCTTGACAAGTGTCCCGGCACGGTGATCCTGGTGCTGGACTGTGATCTGGCGGGCCAGTTCATCATGAGCAAAGGCGGCAAGGCTCTGGATCCGGGATACGAGGCCGCCCTGTTCAATCTGCGCCTGACCCAGCAGCTCATGAGCAGCACCGCCACCAATTTCAAGGCCATCGGGGGCGCAAACCGCAGCAAATACAAGATTCTGTGCGCAACAGGCGCCAAGCAAAACAGCTATGGGACCTGGGACGCCGATGAGGAGGCGGGCATCAGCTACTTTTCTGAGTGGCTGCAGCACGGGCTCACCACCGGTCAAGCCGACAAGAACAAGGACTTCACCGTTACCCTCAAAGAGGCCCACCAGTATGTTAAGGCCAAGGTGGCCGCCGAGATCAAAAAATACAATGCCAAGCACAAGAAGCACCGCAAGCAGACCGTCACGCTATGGCCCGCGAACGATCCGCTGCCGCTGTACTTCACCGACGGATACGACGACGAAGAATAAACGGCCTGCGCACCGGTGGACAAGATGTCCACCGGTGCTTTTTTGTCTGCGTGTTTGCATAGGTTTCGTGGGAGGCCACTCACTAAAAAACTAAACTCTACCGAAAACGATTGCTTCAAACACGTAAAGATGTTATGATGGATTTGGGAAGGGTTTCCACTGAAAAAGTGAATGGGGGAGTTTTTTAATGCTTAAGACCTACAACCGCGCGATGGCCTGGGTGCTCGCGCTGATGCTGGCGCTGAGTCTGGTGGCCGTGCCCGCTTCAGCCGAGGTGCTGGAAAAGGCTGCAAAGCCCGAGTCTGTTTCACTGAGCTTCGCCACCAAGACCATGCTGCCCGGCACCACGCTGCTGCTGACCGCCGCAGTAGAGCCCGCTGACGCCAGCCAAAAGGTGACCTGGAAGAGCAGCAAGAGCTCGGTCGCCAAGGTCAGCAGCACCGGCAAGGTCACGGCCGTGAAGGTCGGCACCGCCACCATCACCGCCACCACCAAGACCGGCAAGAAAAAGGGCGCCTGCGTGATCACCGTAGGGTACGACTTTGCGGGCGTGAAATATCGTTTCTTTGGCATTGCCAACGCCGACTATTATGGCAGCGATTCAGACCTGGCCTCGCCGGGCAATGATCTGACCCTGATGAAGAACACTTTCAGCAAGGGCAGCTTTGGCGGCAGCAGCTGCGAAATCTATTACGGCAACGACTTCACCGGCAATGGCATCCGCAAGGTGCTTGGCGAGATGTCCACCAACTATGGCATCACCGCGAACGATGTGACGGTGTTCTACTACTCGGGCCATGGTCTGGCCAGCAAAACCAAGGCGAACCGAGGCGCGCTGTGCGGCGTTGATCTGCAGGCCACCAGCAGCGGTTTCGTTACGGTCAGCGAGGTGCAGCAGTACTTGGATAAGGTACCGGGTATAGTGGTCGTGATCATGGACAGCTGCCTGTCTGGCCAGTACATCAAGCCCAAGGGCTTGAACGATGACACCACCGGCACCAGCCAGAGCGATATTAATGCGTTTAACGCGGAGTGGATCAATGCGTTTGCCGGCAGCAGGGCAAAGAACTATAACCCGAACAGCAAGGCGCTGGGCGACTCGCCCGTCAAGAGCAAGTACAAGATTCTGACCGGCTGCGCAGCGAGGGAGAGTTCTTATCTCAACAACTTCATGTTGGGCGACCAAGGCCCGTACCCGTTCAGCTTCCTGACGATCGCATTCTGGGAGGGCGCGATTCCTTACGGCACGCCGGCCAAGATGGACGCCGACAAGAATGCCGACGGGATTGTGACGCTGAAGGAGGCCTACACCTTCTGCAAGCCATACGTGAATAAGTGCATCAAGAACCTGAACAAGAAGTATCCGAAACAAAAGGCCAAGCAGACCGTGCAGATGTGGCCATCCAGCGACAACTTCCCTATGATGGCCAATACCGCCGCGGGCTGACCATTCCCTTCATCGCCAAAGAACCGCCGGATGCGATCCGGCGGTTCTTTTCGTTTTCATCGATGTGTCACAAGCATGGCAATTTTTGCCCTTTCCGGTGGTTTTACCCACAAAAGCCCCTGAACATGATAAGATAAGAGCGGCAAATCTTATCCTGGAGGATTATCCATGAAGCGTTTTTTTTCTAGGCGGGGGCTGCTTCTTCTGGGGCTGATGCTGGCGCTTGTGCTGCTGCCCAGCGCCGCCCAAGCAGCGCCCCGCGTGACCGGCCTCTGCTTTTCCGCGTCCAGTGTGGCGCTGGGGTTTGAGGCGGGCAACAACAGCCAGGAGCTGACGCTGAAGTCCGCCCGCTACTCGAACAACAAGACCCACAAGACGTATGGATTTCCGGCGGACATCAGCTATTCCATCAGCAATCCGGCCATTGCGAGCGTGCTCCCCACGCCGGACGGCGTGCGCGTTACGGCCAATCCGCTGCGCGCATCGGGCAGCGCCATCATGACCATCAAGGCTTCAGGCCGCACGGTGGCGCGGGTCAGCGTGAAGACAAGCGAGGTGGTGAAGGCCAGCTCGATCCGGCTCTCCAAGAGCTCGCTGACGCTTCGGGTCACCAGCCAGATCAATGATCCGTTGAACCCCAGCGAGACCTATGCGCTGACGCACACCATCCTGCCCATGACCGCCAGCGCGAACCTGCCGGGCAGCGCGCTCTATACTTACGAGAGCAGCCGCCCGTCGGTGGTCACGGTGGATCCGGCGACCGGCCAGCTGCACGCGCTGAAGCAGGGCAGCGCCACCGTTCGGCTGAAGCTGCTGGACGGCAGCAAGCGCTACGCCAGCTGCCGCGTGACGGTGAAGGCGCTGGCGCCAGGCTCCGTTGCTCTGGACGTGCCGCGGGAGCTCACGCTGGAGCGCGGCGGGCAGATCAAGCTCACGCCCACCGTGCTGCCCGCGACCGTGCTGAACAAGGGCGTTACGTTCTCTAGCTCCAACAACGCGGTGGCCACTGTCACCAGCGCGGGCACGCTGAAGGCCGTCAAGAACGGCAAGGCCACCATCTCCGTCAAGACGCGCTCAGGTTCGCAGAAATACAGTGTGAAGCTGAGCGTGGTCACCAAGAACTTCGACCCGGACACCCAGGTGCGGTTCTATGGCGTCGCCAACGGCAAATACAGCTATGCGTCGGACATCTGGAGCTACAGCAATGACTTGAGCCACATGAGCCGGGCCTATGCCGCGGCGAGTTTCGGCGGCAAAAAGGTGGAGCGCCACCTGAAAAAGAATCTGACGGGCAGCGGAATCAAAGGGCTCCTGGCGGAGATCACAAACAACACCGCCATCGGCGCCAATGACATCACCATCTTCTACTACAGCGGCCACGGCGATGAGAACGGCTCGCTGGTGGGGGTGGACACCCGGGAGAAAAAGCCGAAGCTGGTGACGGTGGACACCGTAAAAAGCTATCTGGATCGGGTGCCTGGCACGGTGATCGTGATGTTTGACAGCTGCTACTCGGGCCAGTTCATCGAGGCGAAGTCGGGGGCCGCCTCAGCCAAGAGCGCCTCGATCGGCGCGGTTCGGTTCAACGCCAGCGTGGTGAACGCGTTCAAGCAGGGCAAGCCCGCGGGCATTGTCAGGAGCAAGTCTCTGGTGGATTCGGGCACTCCGGCGGGCAGCTACAAGATCCTCACCGCCTGTGCGCCCACCCAGGAATCCTACTTCCTGAGCCGTCCGAACCAGATCATCCCCTGCAGCTTCTTCACCTGGGCCTTGTGGAACGGCGCACAGCGCCAAAACGGCATTTGGGCCAGCGCGGATGTAAACAAAGATGAGCTGGTGACCCTGGGCGAGATGTATGACTATTCAAGCGCCATGGTCAACGAGATGGTGGATTGGGTCAGCGGGGAGATGGGCGAGAAGCTGGTGCCTCAGACCGTGATGGTCTGGCCGGCAAACGACCAAACTCCGGTGTACGCGCTGAATTAGGCGTCGGGTGTGTGGGCGGAGATGGAGGCAGGCCCTGTGTTGCGGTTTTCGCAGGGACGACTTCCGTGTTCGTCCACCGCTTTTTGCGTTGACAGCCCGGGCAACCTGTGGTATAATCGCTGTTAATCAGCGATGATGGGAACAAGTAGCGGCTTCGCGGCCCTTCAGAGAGCCCCCGGTTGGTGGGAGGGGGCGGGCGCGCAGGCAGTGCGAATACATCCCGGAGCGGGTGGGGCGAAGGTTGGCAGTAGCCCCGTCCGGTTTGCGCCCGTTACAGCGCCCCAAGGCCGCGAGGGATGATGGTCCCCCGAGGCAAAACGGAAGTGGTACCGCGCTACAGGCGCCTTCCCCGCGTTGGGGAGGGCGTTTTTTGATTTAAGGAGGCAAACCCATGCAGTTTTCCGAATCCCTGCTGTCTCAAACCATGACCCCGCTGACCGGCAGCGCCATCCGCGCGATTTTTCATCTGCTGGGCAAGCCCGGCATGATCAGCTTCGCGGGTGGCAACCCGGCCATGTCGGCGCTGGAGCCGGATGTGATCGCCCAACTCGCGCACCAGGTGCTGGACAGCTTCGGCGCGAATCTGCTGCAGTACGGCGCGACGGAGGGGCTGCCCGCGCTGCGCGAGCAGATCGTCGAGTTCGTCAAATCTGCATCCATCGAAACGGAGGCCGCCCGCGTGCTGCCCACCCAGGGCAGCCAGCAGGCGCTGGATCTGCTGCTGAAGGTGCTGGTCAACCCGGGCGACGTGGTGCTGTGCGAAAGCCCCACGTTCCTTGGCGCGATTCAGGGCATGCGCACCTATGGCGCGAAGGTGGTCGGCCTGCCGATGGACGAGCAAGGCGTGATGGTGGACGCGGTGGAGCAGGCGATCATTCAGCACAAACCCAAGCTGATCTACCTGATCCCCACATTCCAAAACCCGTCCGGAAAGACGCTGCCGCTGGAGCGCCGCGCGGCGCTGGCCGCGCTGGCGTGCAAATACGGGGTGATCCTCGCCGAGGACGACCCTTACCGCGACCTGCGTTACGAGGGAACGCCGCTGCCGTCCATCAAGTCGTTTGATGAAGAGGGTTGGGTGGTGTACATGGGGAGCTTCAGCAAGCTGATCTCACCTGGGCTGCGGGTGGGCTACGCCATCGTGGACTTCCCGGCGTTGCTGCGCAAAATGACCATCGCCAAGCAGTCGGTAGACGTGCACAGCCCGCTGCTCAGCCAGGCCATCGTCAGCCTGTACCTGTCCGAGGGGCGGATGCCGGAGCATCTTGCGCGGATCACGAAAAACTACAAGGCGCAGCTTGGCCGGATGATCGATGGGTTTGCTCACTGGCCCCGGGGTGTGCGGTACACAAGGCCCGAGGGCGGCCTGTTTGTGTGGGCGGAGCTGCCCGAGGGCATGAACACGGTGGAACTGCTGACCGAGGCCACCGAGCGCGGCGTGGCCTATGTGCCGGGCACGCACTTCTTCGCCGAGGGCGGGCGCCTGAACACGCTGCGGCTGAACTTCTCCAATTCCGAGCTTCCGCAGATCGAAACGGGGATGAAGGCGCTCGGGCAGCTGATCGGGGAGAAAAAGGCGTAGGGGCGAGACTCCTAAGAAACACAACTCAAGGGACAGAATCCCTGAGCATTTCCATCGTCAAGTATATTCTGGTGATTTTTAAGACGGGTTCAGAGACAATGACTCTGGCGAAGTGCGGGGCAGAGCTCCGAGAGAAAGGAAGCAATCGAGATGAGCAACGCAATGGACATCCTGCGCGAGCGTGGGTTTTTGGCGCAGGCGACGTTTGAGGATGAGCTTTACAAGGCGCTTTCGGAAGGCCCGGTTACGTTTTACAATGGGTTCGATCCGACGGCGGACAGCCTTCACATCGGGCATTTCATCCCGGTGATGGCCATGGCGCACCTGCAGCGCGCGGGTCATAAGCCGATCGCACTGATGGGCGGCGGCACGGCGATGGTGGGGGATCCGAGCGGCAAGACGGATCTGAGGAAGATGCTGACGCGCGAGCAGATCGCGGAAAACGTGCGGGGCATCAAACAGCAGATGGCGCGGTTTTTGGACTTCGACGAGAAAAAAGACAACGCCGCCGTGATCGTGAACAACGCCGACTGGCTGCTGGATCTGAACTATGTGGATTTCATCCGCGACATCGGCGCGCTGTTTTCTGTGAACCGCATGCTGACGGCCGACTGCTACAAACAGCGGCTCGAGCGCGGGCTGACATTCCTGGAATTCAATTACATGCTGATGCAGAGCTACGACTTTCTGCACTTGTTCCACTCCTTGGGCTGCACGCTGCAGACCGGCGGCGACGACCAGTGGAGCAACATGCTGTCTGGCGCGGACCTGATCAGAAGGAAAGAGCAGAAGCCCGCGTTTGCGCTGACGTTCAAGCTGCTCTTGACCAGCACAGGCGCCAAGATGGGCAAGACCGAGAAGGGCGCGCTATGGCTGGATCCGAGGCGCACCAGCCCCTACGAGTTCTATCAGTACTTCCGGAATGTGGACGACGCGGACGTCGAGAAGTGCCTGGGGCTGCTGACCTTCCTGCCGATGGACGAGGTGAAGCGGCTGGGGGCTCTAAAGGACAGCCAGATCAACCAGGCGAAAACCGTGCTGGCGTACGAGGTGACCAAGCTGATCCACGGCGGAGCCGAGGCCGACGCCGCCAAAGCCGCCGCCGAGGCGCTGTTTAGCGGGGCGGGCGTGGTTGGCTCGACGCCCACCACAGGGATCACCAGGGAACAGCTGGCCGAGGACAGCCGCCTGGTGAACTTGGTCGCGCTGTCGGGCCTTTGCAAGTCCAAGGGCGAGGCCAGAAAGACCATCGAGGCGGGCGGCATCTACATCGGGGACGACAAGATCAGCGACGTGGACGCGCGGGTCACCGAAGCGCAGCTCTCCGGCGACGGCCTCTTGATCCGCAAGGGCAAGAAGAGCTACCACCTGCTGAAACTGCAATGAGTTTGACCGCCTACAAAACGCTGATGAGGCGCGCCGAGGATGAGTTTGTCATCAACAAGTCGCGCTTCATCGGCGCGGGCTGTCCGTGCGAGACCGAGGACGAGGCGCTGGCCTTTCTGAAGTCCCGCCGGGAGACCCACAAGGACGCCAATCACAACTGCTACGCCTACGTCATTGGGCCGAACATGGGCATCATGCGCTACAGCGACGACGGCGAGCCGGGCGGCACGGCGGGACTCCCCATCATCTCAGCCATGAAGGCGCAAGGTGTAACAAACGCGTGTCTGGTGGTGACGAGGTACTTTGGCGGGGTGCTGCTGGGCGCGGGCGGGCTGACCAGGGCCTATGCGCAAGGGGCCGGCGCGGCGCTCTCCGCCTGCCGGGTGGGCACGATGCACCCGTCGGCGCGGTATCTGATCGACGTGCCGTACCCGATGCTGGGCCGGATGGAGCGCCTGCTGAAGGATCAGCCGGTGGCGGTTGAGGACAAAAGCTTCGGAGAGAGCATCCTCCTGACGCTGCTCGTGCGCACAAGAGACGAGGGGGCGCTGGCTGCAGCCATCGTAGACGCCTCCGAGGGGCGCATCGAACCGTTGCGCGTGGAGGAGATGCATTGGGCGTGGGTTGACGAAACGGACGCCATCTGATATACTGGGGACAGCTCTAATCAACGCGATGCATCTGTGGGACGACATCCCACGGGTGCTTTGTTTATCTGAAGGGAGTTTGTCATGAACAACCTGTCGTCGTCCGAATACGAAGGCATTGCCGTGCGCGTGTCCTGGCAGACGGTTCTCATCAATGCCGGTTTGTCGGCGCTAAAGCTTCTGGCGGGCATTTTTGCCCATTCCAACGCCATGCTGTCCGACGCCGTGAATTCGCTGACCGACGTGGTCAGCACCTTCGTGGTGATGATCGGCGTCAAGATGGCGGGCAAGAAGGAGGACGCTGGACACCCTTACGGCCACGAGCGGTTTGAGAGCGTGGCGGTGCTGCTGCTGGCGGCGATGCTGTTCGTCACCGGCGCCACCATCGGCTGGCAAGGGATTCAGAAAGTGCTTGCCATGCTGGGGCAGGGCGCGTCCAGGCAGGACATTCTGACGCCCGGCGTGCCGGCGCTGGCGGCGGCGGTGATCTCCATCGCGGTCAAGGAGGCCATGTACTGGTACACCCGCGCGGTCGCCAAGAAGATCAACTCTGACGCGCTGATGGCCGGGGCCTGGGATCACCGATCGGACGTGTTTTCATCCATCGGCAGCCTGATTGGCATCGCTGGGGCGCGCATGGGCTTTCCGGCGCTGGATCCGCTGGCCAGCATTGTGATCTGTGCGTTCATCCTGCGCACCGCCTGCGGCATTTTCTTGGGCGCCATCCACAAGATGACCGACACCGCCTGCGACCCGGCCACGGTGGGGGAGATTGCGCGGCGGATTCAGGCGGAGGATGGCGTGCTGGGGATCGACCTGCTGCAGACGCGCAAGTTCGGCAACAAAGCGTATGTGGATGTGGAAATCTCGGTGGACGCGGACGCCACGCTGCGGCAGGCGCACGACATTGCCGAGCGCGTGCACGGCGCGATCGAGCAAGGTGTGCCGGGCGTCAAGCACTGCATGGTGCACGTGAACCCGGCGGACGCCCATGAGGATTCCGGCGAGCCCGCAAATTAAGGCTTGCCTTTCGCGAGGCAAAGAGGTATAATTTAGGGTAATTTATTCGTAGAGGTGTCAGATCTGCCATGGAGAGCAGATGCGCGAGGAGCGCTTCGGCGCCGCGATCCGCCCACACCCCTCTACCATCGCAAGGAGTGATCCGACATGCAGGAGATCAAATTCATCCCGGCCCCGGCGCTGAAGCCGAAACCCCAGGACACAAGCAAGCTCGGGTTCGGCCGCATCTTCACCGACTACATGTTTACCATGGATTACGACCGAGAGCACGGCTGGCACGATCCGCGCGTCGAGCCCTATCACAGTTTTCAGATTGACCCGGCCACGCTGGTGCTGCACTACGGCCAGACCGTGTTCGACGGGCTGAAGTGCTACCGAAACGCCGAGGGTGGCATCCAGCTGTTCCGTGCCGTGGACAATGTTCACCGAATGAACATTTCCGGAGAGCGGCTGTCCATCCCCGAGTACCCGGAGGACGTGGTGCTCGCGGGCCTTGAAAAGCTGCTCCTGACCGAGATGGACTGGGTGCCGTCGGCCGAGGGCACCTCGCTCTACATCCGGCCCACCATCATCGCCACCGACCCGTTCGTGGGCGTTAGGGCATCCGACACCTACACATTGTTCATCATCCTGTCGCCGGTGGGCGCTTATTACCCGAAAGGGCTGGCCCCGGTGTCGATCTTTGTCGAGGATCAGTATGTGCGCGCCGTGCGCGGCGGCCTCGGTTACGCAAAGACGGCGGCCAACTATGCCGCGTCGCTGAAGGCGGGTGAGCTGGCCAAGAAGAAGGGCTTCGACCAGGTGCTGTGGCTGGACGGCGTGGAACTGAAGTACGTCGAAGAGGTCGGCTCCATGAACATGATGTTTGTGATCGACGATGTGCTCATCACGCCCGCGCTCAACGGCTCAATCCTGGCGGGCATCACGCGCGACTCGATCCTGAAGCTGGCGTCCGACATGGGGATGAAGACCGAGGAGCGCCAGATCAGCATCCAGGAGGTGTTCGACGCCGCCAAAGCCGGGAAGCTGCAGGAAGCGTTTGGCACCGGCACCGCCGCCGTCGTGTCCCCCGTGGGCGAGCTTCAGTGGGCGGATCAGCGGATCACCCTCAGCGGCGGCAAGATTGGCCCGGTGGCGCAGAAGATGTACGACACGCTGCTCGGGATTCAGTATGGCCGCCTCGCGGATGACCACGGCTGGGTCACAAAGCTCGACTGATATCAACGTCGCGGCCGATGGGGAATCGGATCCTTGGCGCAGAGGCGTGGGGGACGGGTTCGCGCGCGACGCCCTTTGGCGTCGCGGTCGGTTCGCACATCGGAGAAGAATTGCCATGTTTCAGCACCGAATTCCTGATGGCGTGCAACCCACTGGGCTTGCACGCTATTTGTCGCGCGCGTGGCCGTTGGCGCCCGGGCGCGCACTTCGGGACGCGCTGAAGAAGCGGGATGTGCGGGTGAACGGCGTGAAAGGCGGTGCGGACGCACAGGTGCGCGGCGGCGATTTGCTGACGCTGTATCTGGAGGAAGCACAGCTGTCCGGCCCCATCCCGGTGATCCATCGGGACGGGCGGCTGCTGTGTGTGGACAAGCCGCAAGGGCTGCCGGTGGATGCCGATTCGCAGGGCATCGGCGCGGACACGGCGCTGATTCGCTGCAGGCGCATTTGCCCCGAGGCGCGGCTCGTGCACCGCTTGGACACGGACACCGGCGGCGCGCTGCTGCTGGCGCTGACAGACGACGCCGAGAGAGAGCTGCTGCTGGCGTTTCGGGAACACCGCATCCAAAAGAAGTATCAGGCCATCGTGCGCGGCTGCCCAGACCCGCGGGAAGCCACGCTGCGCGCGTACCTGCTGAAGGACGCCGATGCGTCCAGCGTGCGCGTGCTGAGCAGGGCGGCGCCCGGTTCCAGGGAAATCATGACAGGATACACGGTGATCGCGCCCCGCTTGCAGGCGTCCGATGAACTGGCGCTGCTCGAGGTGCGTCTATACACCGGGCGCACCCACCAGATTCGGGCGCATCTGCAGAGCATCGGCCATCCGCTGCTGGGCGACGACAAGTATGGCGATCGGGCGCTCAACAAGCGGCTTGGGGTGTTCTGGCCCCAGCTATGGTGCGTGGAGCTTGCCTGCAACGGCCTGGTGCTGCGCGCCCAGCCGCAATTCGCATTGCACTGAAAGGACACTCGACATGCGCATACAACTGATCGCGCTGGATCTGGACGGCACGCTGCTCAACCGCCAGCGCAGAATTTCCGACACAAACCTAAAGGCGCTGAAAGCCTGCCAGGCGCGGGGCATTCACATCGCTTTCGCCAGCGGGCGCAGCTTCGAATCGGTGGCGCGGCTGGCCGCTGAATATGGGCTTGTTGTGCCCATCATCTCGGGCAACGGCGCGCGGCTGGACGCCTCCCCGGACGGTCCGCTGCTGAGCGAGCATCCCTTTGACGACGCGCTGGCCCGGCAGGTGTTCGATCTGCTGAAGGAAAGCAAAACCTACTTCACCTGTTACGGCCATGGCACGCTGTATCAGAACAATCTGGCATACGCCCGCGACCGCTTGCGCGGCGTGAACCTGCACGACGCGTTTGTGATGCAGGCGCACCGGGCGGAGCGGGTGGTGTCCGACGAGGCGCTGACAGTCAGCGAAGGGCTGCGGGAACCGTACAAATTCGTCGCCTTCAGCGAGGACGACCGGCACCGGGAGCGGCTGAGGGCGGCGCTGCTGGAGTCCGGGCTGCGGCTAAACGTCTCGAGCTCCTGGCACGACAACCTGGAGATCATGGCCCCCGGCGCGGGGAAGGACGTGGCGCTGCGCGAGCTGGCGCAGCACCTGGGCGTGCCGATTTCGCAGACCATGGCTTTTGGAGACAATGGCAACGACTTGCCCATGCTGCTGGCCGCCGGGGTGCCGGTCGCCATGGAGAACGCCATTGAGGATTTGAAAGCAGCGGCGCAAATCATCGCGCCGGACCACGATCTGGACGGCGTAGCCGCTGTCATCAACGAGCGCGTTTTGGAGGTGTAGGCGCCCATGCACATCGTGCTGCTTGAGCCGGAGATCCCGCAGAACACCGGCAACATTGCGCGCACCTGCGCCGCCACCGGGGCCGAGCTGCACCTGATCGAGCCGCTGGGGTTTGAGATTTCCGACCGCTATCTGAAGCGGGCGGGCCTGGATTACTGGCACATGATGAGCCTACATGTGTATCCGTCATGGCATGATTTTATGGCTGTGCATCCTGACGTGCGGCTGTGGTTTTTCACCACCAAGGCGCCCCGGGATTACGCCCAGGCGGCTTATGAACCGGACGATTTTCTGGTGTTCGGCCGGGAGACGCGGGGATTGCCGGAAGATTTGCTGGCGGAAAACTACGCGCGCTGCTTGAGGATCCCCATGCGGGCCGAAGCCCGGTCGCTGAACCTGTCCAATTCCGTGGCCGTGGCGCTGTATGAGGCGCTGCGGCAGCGGGCGTTTTTGGGATTGGCCGGGGAAGGGCAGCTGCGTCACGCGGACGCGCCCGAGTGGAAGGATTACGTGTGAGCCGCCCGGCGCCGTCGTTCATGGGCGGGGCGCGAAGCGCCGGAACACGCCGCCTTGCGGCTGCGCCGTCGGCTTCTGTGAAAAAAGGACACTCGCCGATTGCATCCATTTGCCTGCGTGCTGCGTCTAACAATTGAAATGTGATCGCGTTTGTGCTATAATAATCGCTCTGGGAGGCGAGGCGAATGGCCAGATATATGACCAAGCGGGAGGCGGGCAGAAAGCGCGCCTGGTTTCGTGCGCTTGGCGGACTGATGGATTTTTTCGGTTCGGTGGGCAGCTTCCTGGTCGTGCTCTTGTGCGTGGCGCTGCTGACCCAGCTGTTCGTTTGGATCCGGGGCGACCTACCCCAGACGCTGTCTTCCCTGACCGGCGCCATGGTCGATGCCATCGTGCAGCCCGAGCAGGGGCGCTCCATGCCCGCGCAGCCGTAAAGCGGCTTCCGCATTATGGCGCACGTTCGTGCGTCATTTATTTTTTTGGCGCGGCGTGGTATAATAAATCATTGCGAACGAAAGTGGGTGCTCCCGTGGCGCAGGGCTGGATGGAACTGTTCGAGCGGATCGGCGCGTGCGAGGGATGTCCGCTGTGCCATGGGCGCACCCATGTAGTGCCTGGCGAAGGCAACCCGAGCGCCGATCTGATGCTGATCGGCGAGGGGCCGGGCATGGAAGAAGACCTGCAGGGCCGCCCGTTTGTGGGCGCGTCCGGCGCGCTGCTGACGGCGCTCCTGCACTCGGTGGGCATCGAGCGCACGGCTGTCTACATTGCCAACATCGTCAAGTGCCGACCCGAGGGCAACAGAACGCCCACGCCCGAGGAGGCGGCCGCCTGCATGCCCCACCTGCGCGCCCAGTTTGCGCTGGTGAAGCCGCGCCTGGTGCTGCTGCTGGGCGGCACGGCGGCCAAGTATGTCTTGTCGGATGACGTGCGCATCCGGCGGGATCATGGCCGTTGGACGGAGCGCAAGGGCGTGCTGTTCATGCCCACGTTCCATCCGTCCGCGCTGCTGCGCGACCCATCCCAGAAGCGCCTAGCCTACCAGGATTTCGAGGCGGTCAGGAGCAAACTCAAGGAGCTTTGAGCATGCAAAAATTCAAGCAGGACTTGACCCGGTTTGTCCGCGACCTGTACGAGGGCGAGCAAAAGGTGCTGGTTTTCGGCGAGGGCGCGCCCAAGGCGGAAATCATGCTGATCGGCGAGGCCCCCGGCGCGGAGGAAGCGCTGAAGGGCCGCCCGTTTGTGGGCAAGGCGGGCAAGAACCTGGACGAATTTCTGCAGCTGTCCGGCTTCGCGCGCGAGCAGCTCTACATTACCAACACCGTGAAGTTCCGCCCGGTGAAGACTTCCGATGCCGGGCGCACCGTGAACCGCACGCCGACCCGCGAAGAGGTGGAGCTGTTTTTGCCCTGGCTTACGCGGGAAATCGCGCTGGTGAAGCCCCAGTGCGTCGTGACGCTCGGGAACACGGCGCTGCGGGCGATCCTGGGCCGAAGCGAAACCATCGGCGCGGTGCACGGCCGCTTCCTGATGCATGGGGATCAGCTGATCTATCCGATGTACCACCCGGCGTCTGTTATCTACAATCGGGCGCTTCGCGATACTTATGTGCAGGATGTTCGGCGGCTATCTGGCTGGCGCGAGCAAAAGAAGTAAAAACTTAACAGAAAAATTTGCCCGAATGTATTCCTTTTTCGGCTGATTTGTGTATCATGTTATTGGCTGTACGCTATTCGGCCCATCGCGCCAAACCAAACGGGAGGTCAAATCATGGCTTTTGAAAAATGCCCGCGCTGCGAGCTCAATTACATTTTGGACGGCGGGAAGTTGTGCACGGTGTGTCGCAAGGAAGTCTGTGGCGAGGGAGAACACGACGATTTGCCCGAAATGTGTTCCGAGTGCGGCGAGAACCCCGCCGTGCCGGGCGGCGAGCTGTGCATCGCCTGTCTGAAGGAATCCGGGCGCCGCGGTCCCACCACCGCCGCCGAGGATGACGAGTTGCTGCCCGAGGAGGCGTCGCTCGGGATCGACTCCATGAGCGACATGGAGGAGATCGAGCTGGAGCTTCCGGACGACGACATCGTGGCCGAGGTGTTCGAGGGCGAAGACGCCTTTGGCGACGACGAGGAAGAGCGGGACGAGATCGACGAGGAAGAGAATCTGCTGGACGAGGATGATTACGGCGATGACGATTTTCGCGATCGCTGATCTGCATCTGGATACCGGCGACAAGCCCATGGATGTGTTCGGGGTGGCCTGGGCGGGCCACCAGGAGCACATCTTTTTGAATTGGAGTGAGCGCGTTTCGCGGGAAGACCTGGTGCTGGTGCCGGGTGATATCTCCTGGGCTATGCAGCTTGACGGCGCCAGGGAACACCTGCGACTGATCGGCGGGCTGCCCGGCAGGAAGATCATTCTGCGCGGCAACCACGACTACTGGTGGAACTCGGTGTCCCGCGTGCGCGACGCGCTGCCGCGCGACATGTTTGCGCTGCAGAACGACAGCTTTCTCATGGACGGCGTGCTGATTGCGGGCTCGCGCGGGTGGCTGCTGCCGGGCAGCGACGGGTTTACGCAGGACGACCAGAAGGTGTATGACCGCGAGCTGATCCGGCTCGAGATGTCGCTGAAGTCCGCCCGGGCCAAGGACGAGAGCGCGCCCCTCGTGTGCATGACCCACTTTCCGCCCCGCACCCAGGAGCAGGAGGACACCGGGTTTACCCGGCTGATGAAGCAGTACGGCGTGCGCCACGCGGTATACGGCCACCTGCATGGCCCGGCGCTCAAAAACGCCGTGCGCGGCGAGCATGGCGGGATCGTGTACCACCAGGTCTCCGCCGACGGGATCGGATTCGGGCCGGTGGAGGTTTGCGGGGGGACGGCTTAGCGTTCCTTTGGGAATCCCTTGGATTAAGGACATAAACGAAAGCAAGGCAGAGCAAGGTCTGTCTTGTTTTCGTTTTTGGGATGAACGAGACAGACCCTCCCCGCCGGCGAATCGGGCCTATGCCAATTCAAAATCGTAACGCCACGTCGCGCCGGATTTTTTCCGCCCTGCGGCGTCGCCCTCCGCTTAGCGTAGCTCTGCTACGCTGCACTCCAGCTCCTTGCAGGGCGAAAAAAACGCTCGCTGCTTTGGAGGCGTTACGATTTTTCATTGGTATTATCCAGCCCCGCAGGGAGGCCCATGCCGCCATGGTGGGGGATTGTGGGGCGAATCACCGTCTTTTGGGGCGAAACAGGGGAGGCCCTCCACAAATCCCCACCAAAACTCGCCAAACACTGCGTAAAATTTCAGCGCATTGATTACATTTCCGACCACCACCCACTACATGTAGGCCAAAACCGCTTTTTGACCGCAAAATGGACCTCTAGTTATTACTTTTTATTGAAATTGGTGGTGAATAGTAGCATTTCGTGTAGAACTGTGGTATAATGTGGGACACACAGCTGGAAAGGGGGAGCGCGGGTGGCGGGTCAGGCATTTAACGGCAACGTTAGTCATAATATTGATCCCAAAGGTCGCGCAACCATCCCCGCTGCCTATCGGTCCGTGCTGGGGGACAACTTCACCGTGGGCCTGAACAGCGAGACCAACGCGCTGGCGCTTTATCCGCTGGAGCAATGGCAGAAGATCGAGCAGGATTTGGACCGGATCCCATCCATCGACGCGCGCGCCATGAAGTACAAGCGCTCGATCCTGGGCTTTTCGTTTCCGGACAGCCAGCTGGACGCCCAAAACCGGGTGCTGCTGCCGCCCACCCTCCGCCAAAAGGTTGGCATCGACAAGGCGGTCCGATTTGTGGGCGTGGGGCCCTATCTCGAGATCTGGTCGGAGGAGGTCTTCTTGCAGGAGACCGAGGACACCGAGATGGCCAGGGACGAGCTGCTTGAGTATGTGAAGGATAGATACTATCCTGCACAATAAAAAATTAAAGCAACCTCCTCTAACCCTAAACTCAAACAAAAATGAGCCGTCCCGATGCCATTTCGGGCGAGTAGAGAAGCGAAAGATGTTACTGAGGACAAAGACCTCGTGATGTCGTCTGAAATGGCAGCGCGGGGGGATCGGTTCTAAAATTCGAAGAGAGGGAATAGCTATGAGCCGTGTGCCAGAAAAAAGGGCGTCAGGCCAGACAGAGCTCCGCGCCATGCAAAACCCATGGCCGGAACCATTCCCGAGCCAAAACAAACAAAATCACCGAAAGCCAAGCCATCGGAGCACCACCGACTATGTGCGGTCCCAGCCGCAAAAGCAGGGCGAGCACGAACTGAAGGCGGGCAAGCTTTCCAAGGCTTTGATGTATATGACGCTGACCCTGCTGCTGACGCTGATGTTCGTCCAGATCGGGCGGCTGGCGCAGATCGCGGGCCAGACCAAGCAGATTTCCTCGCTGAGCGCCAGCATTCGCCAGCTGAACAACGAAAAAGCGAACCTGGAAGTGCGGCTCAGCATGCAGCAGAACATCAACCGGGTGCGGGATGAAGCCGTCTACAAGCTGGGCATGATCCACCCCGACGAAGGACAAATCCGCGTGATCTCCCTGAATGGTTACTACGCGAGCGCACAAACGCAGATGGCCGACAAGAGCAGCGGCGCCGGCGCTCAGGAGTAAAAAATTCGAGGCGGGGAGGGATGCACTTGGTCTTAACCGGACCGGTCATTCGTCGCCGCCTCGCGCTTTGTATGATTGCGTTCCTCGTCCTGTTCGCGCTGCTGGGGGTTCAGCTGTTCCGGCTACAAGTGCTGGAATCGCTGGCGCTTCAGCAGCGCGCACAGGCGCAGTGGACCAGTGAAAGCGTCATCGCGCCCCGGCGCGGTTCGATCCTCGATCGAAACGGCAACACGCTTGCCATCTCTGCCACCGCTTACATCGCCTCGGTCAGCCCCAGACAAGTGGCCGACCCACAGGTGTTCGCTAAGATACTGGCCCCGATCCTGGACATGGACGAAGCGACCATCGTCAAGCGCGCTTCCGACCGCTCGAAGGGCGGCGTGATCCTGAAGCGCCAGCTGGATAAGTCCCTGGCGCAGGAGCTACGCGTCCTGATGGCCAACCACCGCGCCGCCGGATCGGAAGATTTGGCTGGGTTATACTTGGAGGAGGACTCCAAGCGCTACTATCCCATGGGCGCCTTCGCCACGCAGCTGATCGGGCTGACGACCATCGACGGCGTGGGGCAGAGCGGGCTTGAAAAGTCGCTGGACAAATACCTTTCCGGCAAGTCGGGCCGCCTTCTGGACGAGATCGACGGCAAGGGCAGAGAGCTATCCTACGGAGCGCGCGAGTACGTGGCTTCGGTCGACGGCGGGACTGTCACTTTGACCATCGACTACGCCATCCAGTCCTTTGTGGAGCAGGCCGCCCGCGAGGCGATCGCGGTCAACAAGGCCAAGGCCGTGCGCGTGATCGTCATGAACCCGAAGACTGGCGAGATCCTGGCCATGACCAGCAAGCCGGACTTTGACCTGAACGAGCCGCCGAGAAACGACGTGGACACGCTGAACGAGCGCATGCGCAACCGGCTGATCGCCGACGCGTATGAGCCCGGCTCGACCTTCAAAATCCTCACCACCGCCGCCGCCCTGGAGAGCAAGGTGGTTTCCCCGAACGAAGGGTTCTTCTGCTCGGGCTCGGTCAAGGTGGACGGCGGCAAGATCCGCTGCTGGGGGAATCCGCACGGAGCCGAAACCTTTACAAAGGCGCTGTGCAACTCATGCAACCCGGTGTTTGTGGAGATGGGCCTGCGCCTCGGCGTGAACCGGTTTTACGGATATCTCACCAAATTCGGGCTGGGCAAACCCACCGGCGTCGACATCCCTGGCGAGGGCGCGGGCATACTGATTCCGGAGAGCGCCTGCAAGCGCGTGGACATCGCGCGCATCGGGTTCGGCCAGTCGGTCGCCGTCACGCCGCTCCAATTGTTAAATGCGGCCTGTGCCGCGATCAATGGCGGCAACCTGATGCAGCCTTACGTCGTCCAAAAAATAGAGTCGTCTACCGGGGAGCTCATCGAGCAGGGACGGCCGGAAATTCTAGCCAACCCGATTTCGGAAGCCACCAGCAAAACCCTGCGGTCCTTGCTGCAGGAAGTGGTGGAGCACGGCGGCGGCCGCAACGCCCACATCCAGGGCTACGACATCGGCGGCAAGACCGGCACCGCCCAGATGTACATCGATGGCGTCGTCAGCTCATCCACCCACATCGGCTCTTTCATCGGCTTTGCGCCCGCGAAGGATCCCCGGATCGCCGTGCTGGTGATTGTGGACGAGGCAGAAAAGCGGCCCGATTTCGGTTCGGTCACCGCGGCCCCGTTCGCCAGGGACATCATCCAGCAAACGCTGACTTACTATGGCATCGCGCCCAAAGCCGAGGACGGCAAGCAGCTTCAGAGCGTCGAGATTCCGAATCTCGTTGGGTTGCCCGTTTCCGAGGCTGCCGCGGCCCTCAAAGGCGCGAATCTGCAGTACCTGCTCAGCGGCGTGGGCGATGTCGTCATCGACCAAATGCCCGCCGCGGGCGTGCATATGACCGAGCAGAGTCTGGTCATGCTATATGTGCAGGGCGAGCAGGACAGCGCGGCGGAGCTGCGCTCGGGCGTGCCCGATGTGACCGGCATGAGCATTGCCGAGGCCAACCAGATGCTGCGCGCCTACGGGCTGAATCTGCTGGTGGACGGCAGCGGCGTCGCCGTCAGCCAGTCTCCCGCACCGGGCGAAGAAGTGACGCCCACCACGACCGTGACCGTAAAATTCCAGACGCCTGGGTAGCGTCGCTCGTATACAGTCGCAGGGCGGGCCTCGCGTCCGCCGAAAAATCCGCCTTACTCTCGGAGGAAAAGCAATGACGATCACCCACTTGGCCCAATCGGTACCCGGCCCGGTTCAGATTCTGGGGCTAGACAATCAGGAAATCACGTCGCTGTGCACGGACTCCCGCAAGGTAACGCCGGGCGCGATGTTCTTTTGCATTTCCGGCACCCGTATGGACGCCCACGATTTCGCCCCGCAGGCGGTGCAAGCCGGCGCCACCTGCCTGGTGGTGGAAAAGAAGCTGGAGGTTCCGTGCGCCCAGGTGCTGGTGCCCGATGTGCGCGCCGCGCTGTCCCACATGGCGGCGGCTTTTTACGGCAACCCTGCCGATGGCATGCGCCTTGTCGGGATCACCGGCACCAAGGGCAAGACCACGGCCAGCTTTTTGATCAAATCGATCCTCGAGCAGGCAGGACACAAGGTGGGCCTGATCGGCACCGTGTGCTCCATGATCGGCAAGGAGGAGATCCCGAGCAACCTGACCACCCCCGACCCGCTGGACTTTCAGGCGCTGCTCAGGCAGATGAAGGACGCAGGCGTCACCCACGTGGTGATGGAGGTGTCCGCCCACGCCACGGCGCTGCGAAAGCTCGAGGGCATGTCGTTTGACGTGTGCGGCTTTTCGAACCTGAGCCAGGATCACCTGGACTTCTTCGGCACCATGGACAAGTACTTGGAGGCCAAGCTGCTGCTGTTCACCCAGGAGCGCTGCAAAAAGGCCGTTTACAACGCGGACGACGAGCGCGTGGCCGAGGCCGTGCGCGCCTGCGAGCTGCCGGCCACGTCGGTGGGCATTCGCGCCAAGGCCGACATGTACGCCAACGACATCGAGGTGGGCGAGCGCGGTTGCAGCTTCAAGCTCACCATGAACAAGCGCTACATGATCGACGTGGATCTGATGCTGTCCGGCATCTTCAATGTGTACAACAGCCTGATGGCCGCCGCCATGTGCGACGCGCTGGGCATCGCCCCCAACGAGATCAAGCGCGGCCTCGAAGCCGTGCACAGCGTGCCCGGCCGCATCGAGCTGCTGGAGACCGAGACGCCGTACCGCGTGATCCTGGATTACGCGCATAGCCCGGACGCGCTCTCCAACATCCTGACCACCATTCGCCAGACCGCGCGGCCGGGCGCGAAAGTGATCGCGCTGTTTGGCTGCGGCGGCGACCGCGACCATGACAAGCGGCCGCTGATGGGCGAGATCGGGGGGAGGCTCGCGGATTTCTGCATCCTGACCAGCGACAACCCGCGCTCCGAGGATCCGCTCCAGATTCTGCGCGAGATCGAAGTCGGCATGAAACGAACCAACGGTGAATATATCGTGATGGAGAACCGCCGCTCGGCCATTCGGCACGCGCTGATGATGGCCAAGCCCTCGGACGTGGTGGTGCTGGCCGGCAAGGGCCACGAAACCTATCAGGAGATCAAGGGGGTTAAGCACCCGTTTGATGAGAAGGTGGTCGTTATGGAGATTCTGGCGGAATTGTCCCCCGTCAAGGCGTGAAGACGGCGCGGGCCGCCGCGGCTGGCGGCCTGTCCACGGGACCTATAAACGTTAACGCAACCATGCTAAACTAATTCTCGTCGGGATGGCCTGCCGTCCCAGATTGTTCCGGGAGGCTACACGAGATGCAACGACTGATCTTCGCGGTGATCCTGTCCTTCACCATCGCGCTTGTGCTGGGGCCCATCGTGATTCCATGGCTCAAGCGCATGAAGTTCGGACAGACAGTTTATGAGCTTGGGCCCGAGTCCCACAAAGTCAAGCAGGGCATCCCCACGATGGGCGGCATCATCTTCACGGTGCCGATGATTCTGGTGCCGCTGCTGTTTTCGTATGAGGACGCGCGCTGGGATTTCCTGCCGGTAGCGATTCTGTCCATGCTCGGGTTCGCGCTGGTCGGGTTCGTGGACGACTTCATCAAGATCCGCCTGAAGCGCTCGCTGGGGCTGACCCCGCTGCAGAAGATCATCCCGCAGGTGATCATCTCGCTGGCGCTGAGCGTTTGGGCATACGGCAATCCGGACGTGGGCAGCAAGCTGATCGTGCCATTCACGCGGTTTGAGTGGGATCTCGGCTGGTGGTACATCCCGGTCATGACCTTCATTCTGGTGGGCGTGGTCAACTCGGCCAACCTGCTGGACGGGCTGGATGGACTGCTGGGCGGCTGCGCGCTGATTGACTTCATCACGATGGCGATCATCACCATGGTGCTGGCCGCGAAGGGCGTTCAGAGCGGCAACATGCAGAACCTGATGATCTTCTCTGGCGCGGCCGCTGGCGCGCTGCTCGGGTTTCTGCGCTTCAACGCGCACCCGGCGGGCGTGATCATGGGCGACGTGGGCTCCTTCGCCATCGGCGGCGCGCTGGTGGCGCTGACCATGCTGACGAGGCTGTCGCTGCTGCTGCCGATCATCGCGCTGGCGATGATGATGTCCAGCGTCTCGGACATCATCCAGATCGGATATTTCAAGCTGACCCACGGCAAGCGCGTGTTCAAGATGGCGCCGCTGCACCACCACTTTGAGCTGTCCGGCATGCCCGAGACCAAGATCGTGGCCATGTACATGATCGTGACCGCGCTGCTGTGCCTGATTAGCCTGCTGGCGCTGGAAGTGTAATCAACCCGGCAGACGCGTCACGCGCGCCTGTTGTATGGAAAACTTACCCCCCTCTCGGAAAGGAGGCGTTTCCCGATATGAAAGGCAAACACGTGCTGGTCGTGGGCATGGCCAGAAGCGGCATCGCCGCAACAAAGCTGCTGTGCGCCCACGGCGCGAAGGTCCGCATCAGCGACATGCGGCCCGAGGCCGATTTCGGGGGTGCGCTCGAGGAATTGAGGATGCCGGGCGTGGAGTTCCGGCTGGGGGAACAATCCGAAACATTGCTTTCCGGCATCGACCTGCTGCTCATCAGCCCCGGCGTGCCCATCGACAGTCCGGTTGTTCTGAAAGCCAGGCAGATGGGCATTGAGGTGGCGGGCGAGCTGGAGGTCGCGCTGCGCTTTGCGAAGGGCACGCTGATCGCCATCACGGGCACCAACGGCAAGACCACCACCACCCTGGTGGGCGAGATCATGAAAAACGCGGGCAAGCTCACCCACGTGGTGGGCAACATCGGCAGCCCGGTGGCCGCCATCGCGGACGAGACCAAGGGCAGCGACGTGATCGTGTGCGAGGTGTCGAGCTTCCAGCTGGAGTCGGTCGCAACGTTCCACCCGGACATCTGCGCCATTCTGAACATCTCGGAGGATCACCTGTACCGCCACGGCACCATGCAGAACTATATCGCGCACAAGGCGCGCATCTTTGAAAACCAGAACGCCGCCGACACGCTGGTGCTGAACTACGACGACGCGGTGCTGCGCCAGCTGACGCAGCCCATCGAATCGCAGCTGATCTGGTTCAGCCGCACGCAGACGCCCTCCGTGGGCGCGTTCGTTCAGGACGAGCACATCGTGTTCGGTGCGGGCGACGCCGCGCAAAAGGTGTGCCCCGTGTCGGAAATCGGAATCCCTGGCGCGCACAACCTGGAAAACGCCCTGGCCGCCACGGCCATCGCGGCTTCGGCGGGCGTGCCGCTGCCGGTGATCCGCCACACGCTGAGGACGTTCCAAGGGGTCGAGCACCGGCTTGAGTTCATCCGCACGCTGGACGGCGTGGATTATATCAACGACTCCAAGGGCACCAACGTGGACAGCACGCAAAAGGCCATCGAGGCCATGCAAAAGCCCACCGTGCTGATGCTGGGCGGCCGGAACAACGACGCCGATTTCGCCGAGCTTGGGAAGATTGTGAAGCGCAGCCCGCTGATTGAGCGCGTGGTGCTGCTGGGCGAGGCCGCGCCGAGACTGCAGGAAGCGCTGGACGCAGCCGGATACAAAAACTACACGCACGCGGGCATGGATTTTCTGGGCGCGCTGCTGCTGGCTCAGAGCATGGCCAAACCGGGCATGAATGTGCTGCTCAGTCCGGCGTGCAAGAGCTTTGACATGTTCAAGGACTACGAGGAGCGCGGGCGGGTGTTCAAACAGCTCGTGTCTGAGCTGAGGTCCATGAGCGCATGATATCCGCCCCCATTCGCGGGGCCAAAGACAAAACGCGGCCCGATCGCCGCGCAAGCGCCAACACCAAAGGGTTTGTGACCTCCCTGCTGCTGCTGATGGCGGTGGGACTGCTGGTTCTGTACGCCGCCAGCTATTATAACGCCCAAGACCAGCGCGGTTTCGCGCTGGCCGAAGTGCTGCAGCAGCTGCTGGGCATGGGCATCGGCGGGGCGCTGATGCTGTTCCTGAGCCGTTTCGATTACCGGCTATTGAAAAAACCGGTAATTTGTGGTACGCTGCTTGGGATCAGCCTATTGCTTTTGGTGCTGGTGGCCATTCCGGGCGTCGGCGTGAGGGTCAACGGCTCGCGGCGCTGGCTGCGGTTCGGGGCGCTGGGTTTCCAGCCGTCAGAGCTCGCCAAATACGCCATGGTCATTTCCATGGCCCGCGCGCTTTCGAGGAAACAGGCGGACGTCAGCAAGTTCTTTCGGGGTCTGGCGCCGCTGTTCATCGTGCCCGGGCTGATGTTCCTGCTGATCCTGTTGCAGCCCAACCTCTCGACGGCGGGATCGGTCATCATCGTGGCCGTGCTGATGGTCATGATCGCCGGCGCAAAATGGAGCCATCTCGGCTTGCTTGGCGTCGCTGGCGCGGCGCTGGGCACCTTCTACGCCGTCTCAGAGCCATACCGGCGGGCGCGCCTGTTGTCCTTCCGGGATCCGTTCCAGAAGCTCAGCGACGAGGGGTACCAGCTGGCCCAGTCGCTGCTGGCGTTCGGTTCAGGCGGGCTGTTCGGCATGGGGATCGGCAAAGGCCGCCAGAAGTTCGCGTTTTTGCCCTACCCGGAGAGCGACTTCATCTTCGCCGTGGTGGGCGAGGATATGGGCCTGTTCGGCTGTCTGCTGGTGCTGTTTCTGTTTGCCTGCTTTCTTTTCTTCGGGCTTCGGATCGCGCTGTCCTGCGAGGACCGGTTTGGGAGCCTGCTCGCGGGCGGGATCATCTGCATGGTGGGCGTGCAGACCGTCATGAATGTGGCGGTGGTGATCGGGCTGATGCCCACGACCGGGCTGCCGCTGCCGTTCTTCTCGGCGGGCGGAACGTCCATGATGGTTGTTCTGGCGGCAATGGGCATCGTGCTGAATGTGGCGTGCCAACCGGGCGGCAGAACATGAGCGGGGTTGCCGGCAAAATTCCTTTGCACCAATAATCCGTGGTGGTCATACTCTGGTACAGTGGCTGCGGATTATTGGAGGTGTGCCATTTGGATGTTTTCCGTATTTTTGGGGGTGCGCGGCTTTCGGGAAGCTACGCCATGCACTGCGCCAAAAACGCCGTTTTGCCCATCTTGGCAGCGTCGCTTTTGACGGATGAACCAGTGACCATCCAGGACTGTCCGTCGCTGACCGACACGGGCAATATGGTCAAGATCCTTGAGACGCTGGGCGTGAAGGCGAAGTCCGCCGGGCGCGACATTACATTGGACGCCGGAAGCGCAAGCAAAAGCGAGATGCCGGACGAGCTGAGCAAGCAGCTGCGCTCCTCGATCTTCATGATGGGGGCGCTGCTGGGGCGCTTCCGCAAGGCGACGCTTACTTATCCGGGGGGCTGCGAGATTGGGCTTCGGCCCATCGATCTGCACCTGAAGGCGCTCAGGACGCTGGGCGTGCGCATTCGCGAGACCCACGGCATGATCTACTGCGACGGGTCCTCCATGCGCGGCGCGAAGATCCATCTGGATTTCCCGTCGGTGGGCGCCACGGAAAACGTGATGATGGCCGCCGTGCTTTCTCCCGGGGAGACCAGCATCAGCAACCCGGCGCGGGAGCCCGAAATCGTCGATCTGGCGCGGTTCATCAACCGGATGGGCGGCGACATCCGAGGCGCGGGCAGCGGACTGATTGAGATCACGGGGGCTCAGCGGCTTAGGGGCACTACATACCGGCCGCTGCCCGACCGGATCGTGACCGGCACCCTGCTCACTGCCGCCGCAATGACCGCGGGCGAGATCGAGATCGTTGGCGTCGAGCCCAGCCATCTGAACGCCGTGCTCGACAAGCTGACGCAGGCGGGCTGCAAGATCGATGCCCAGCAGGGCCGCATCCAGCTGGCGGGGCCGGCAAGGCTGCTGCCCATCGACGTGAACACCCAGCCCTACCCGGGGTTTCCCACCGACATGCAGGCGCAGATTCTGGCCATGGCCTGCCTGTGTGATGGAACCTCGGTGATCGTGGAGAACATGTTTGAGAACCGGTTTTCCCATGCGTCCCAGCTGCGCTGCATGGGCGCGGACATCCTGGTGTCGGGCAGCACCGCCGTGGTGAAGCGCTCGCAGCTCACCGGCGCACGGGTCACCGCGCGCGATCTGCGCGGCGGCGCGGCACTGGTGCTGGCGGGTCTGGCGGCCGAAGGCACCACAGAGGTCACAAACACCCACTTCATCGACAGGGGTTATGAGGCGCTGGAGAGAACGTTGCGGGCGTTGGGCGCGAAAATCGAAAGGGTGTAACGAGGCAGGCGAACACAGTTCGCCCCCGCAGGATGGGATGCCGCGCGGGCAACAGGGCCTGCGGGGGGCGAGCTGTGTCGATCCGAAGCGCACAGATCTGGTGGGAATCGGGCCGCATTCAAAAGAGAACTTGCAGAGCGAGGGCCGGCGTCCTTGCCGCATAAGGAGTTTTACGATGGCACTGAGAGGCAGCAAGACACGACGCAGGGGCAAGTCCAGCCTTGCTGGGGTTGTGCTCTTTTTGTTGATTTTGGCGATCGCGGCGCTTGTGATCATCAGCCGCGTGTGCGTGGTGAAGACCATCGACGTGCGCGGCGCTTCCAGCATCCCCATTCCGGACATCATCGCGGTGTCCGGGCTGAAGGAAGGAGAGAGCATCTTCCGCGTGAACGCCGAGCGGGTGAGGCAGCGGTTTGAGACGGTGGGGCGGCTGTCGTTTGACGGGCTGACCACCAGCTTTCCGAGCACGGTGGTGCTGAATGTGCACGAGCGGCTGCCGAGGGTGCTCATCAACTATGCGGGGCTGCCCACCGTGCTGGATGAAAACGGATACGCCATCGAGCAGTCCCGCGAGATGCCGAACCTGCAGCTGTTGGTGGTCACCGGGCTGCGCACCAAGAGCTGCCAGGTGGGGCGCAGGATTCAGTCGGATGTGCCTCAACAGGTGGATTTCATGTGCACCGTGGTGCAGGCGCTGCTCACCCAGCAGATGACGGGCATGGCTTCCGAATTGAACATATCCGATCTGGACAACATGTATCTGATGTTGAACAACGGCATGATGGTGAAGCTGGGTGATCACAGCCAGATGCAGAACAAGCTGCTTTTGATGGCTGGCGCGCTGGCCGACTTGAACAATCGGGGCACCACGAACGTCATCATCAATGTGTCGGGCGGCGGCTCGGCGGTGATTCAGCCGCTGGGCGACCAGATTTTGGTTCCGCCCTCGGATCCCCAGAACCCGGTGATCAACGAGAATGTGGGCGCCTGAATCTATAATTCTATGTCAAACCGCGCCTGAATAGTATGATTATCGGGAAATTCACACGGAAAATGGGAAAAGGCCTTTTCATTTGAGCCAAAACCATGTATAATAATCTAAATTATGGGTACACATGCTCGCGCGTACCCAACAGAGGACAAGGCAGGCGATCGATATAGCAACGAAAAATATAGCCGCTGCCATTGATTTCGGCACATCCAAGATCGTCACCCTCGTGGCGGAGAGCGGTGGTTTCAACCGATGCGACATCATCGGTTCGGGCACCGTACCCTACGATGGCTATCTTGACGGCCGTTGGAACGCGCCGGACAAGCTGGCAACCGCAGTCAGAAGTTCGATCAGCGCCGCGGAGCTCGAGAGCAAGATGAAAATCAAAGAGCTCTATGTGGGCGTGCCTTGCGAGTACATGCGCGTTCTGTGCGCGTCGGCGGAGGTCTCCGTGGCCGAGCCGGACGGGCGTGTCACCGACCAGGACGTGAACGCCGTGCAGGACGTCGCTGCCGATCAGCTGGACCTGGCCCATGAAAATGGCGTGGTCATCCACAGAAGCCCTGCCTGGTTCATGATCGACGGCGGCAAGAAGGGCATGTCCCCGGTGGGCATGCGCGGCCGCAGCCTCAGCGCCCAGGTGTCCTTCATCCTGGCCGATCCAGATTTTATCGAGAGCATTCGGGAGCTCTTCTCCGCGATGGGCATCACGGTGATGGGTTTCCTTTCTCCATCCATGGGCGAGGCGCTGCTGCTGCTGCCCCTGGACGACCGCGACCGCGCCGCCGTGCTGGCGGACGTCGGCTACCTCAACACCGAGTTTTCGGTGGTCTGGGGCGACGCGCTGGTCTACCACTGCGTGCTGCCCGTTGGGGGCGGCCACATGACGGCGGATCTGGCCACCGAACTTGAAATCCCCATGCGCGCAGCGGAGCAGATCAAGCGCAGCTACATCTTTTTGCCCGACGAGTTCGATCCGGCGTCCGATCCCGAGGTGGTGGATGAGGCCGGGAAGCGCCTCACCTTTCCGCTGACGCTGGTCAAGAGCATCATCGAGAAGGACGCTTCAGAGCTGGCCGAAATGATCGGCCTGGCCATCAAGGACGCGGAAGGCATGCTTGGCCCGCGCTCCCAGGTATTCGTCACCGGAGGCGGCATCGCCATGATGCGCGGCGGGCGCGAGTTCCTGGCCCAGAAGCTGGGCCGCCCGGTCAAGGGGCCCATGGTCAAGGCCGCCAAGCTCAACAGCCAGAAATACGCATCGGCCATGGGGTTGGTGGATCTGGTGTTCGATTCCATCGAGCAGCGCACCCCCCAGGAAGGCAGCTTGCCAGGCCGGCTCGCGGGCGGTTTCCGCGGCCTGTTTAAGAAATAGAAGTCACAGTGCCTTTGGGCAATTTCTAGAACGAGGAGGACATGCCTTGTGCTCGAATTCGAAGTAGAAAACAACAGCTTTGCGTCCATTAAAGTCGTGGGCGTCGGCGGTGCCGGCACCAACGCGGTCAACCGCATGGTGGAGGCGAGTCTGCGCGGCGTGGAGTTCATCGCGGTGAACACCGACAAGCAGGCGCTTGCGCTGTCCAAGGCGCCCACCAAGATCCAGATTGGCGAGAAAGCCACCAAGGGCCTGGGCGCGGGCGCCAAGCCGCAGCTCGGTCAGCAGGCCGCTGAGGAGAGCCGCGAGGAGATCTCCTCGGCGCTGCGCGGCGCTGACCTGGTGTTCGTCACCTGCGGCATGGGCGGCGGCACCGGCACTGGCGCGGCCCCCGTCATCGCTGAAATCGCCCGCACCCAGGGCATCCTGACCATTGGCGTGGTCAGCAAGCCCTTCATGTTTGAGGGCCGCCAGCGCATGAAGAACGCCGAGACGGGCATTGACCAGCTCAAGCTGAATGTGGACACGCTGGTGGTCGTCCCGAACGACCGTCTGCTGCAGGTGGTCACCAAGGGCACCAGCATGACCGATGCCTTCAAGATTGCTGACGACACGCTGCGCCAGGGCATCCAGGGCATCTCCGACCTGATCGCCGTCCCGAGCCTCATCAACCTGGACTTTGCCGACGTGCGCTCCGTCATGGAGTCCCGCGGGCTGGCGCACATGGGCATTGGCGTTGGCAAGGGTGAAAACCGCATGGTGGACGCCGCCAAACAGGCCATCTCAAGCCCCATGCTCGAGACTTCGATCGACGGCGCCAAGGCCGTGCTCATCAACATTACCGGCGGGCCGGACACGTCGATCGTAGAGATCAACGAGGCCGCTCAGCTGATTACCCAGGCCGCTGATCCCGAGGCCAACATCATCTTCGGCGCGGGCATTGATGAGTCTCTCAGCAACGAGGTGCACATCACCGTCATCGCCACCGGCTTTGGCAAGGAAGTGTTCCCGGGGCCCGGTCAGGTTCGCCTGCGCCACGAGGAGGGCTTCACCGCGCAGCCCGCCGCGCAGCCGGCTGCGCACGTACAGCAACCCAGCCTGGCCCAGCGCTACGCCGAGACCCCCGAGGTCATGCCCATCTTCGGCGACCGTCGCCCCGAGCGCCGCGAGCGCACCTACCTTGATGACCTGGACGCAAGCCCCGAAGATCCTTACAATCGGCCGGTGCCCCAGCCGCTGCCCCGCGAGGATCGCGTCTATCAGGACAACTCCTTCGAGGAGAACCGCAGCCAGCAGCATCGCAGCTTCTCGCCCGATGTGCCCAATTTCTTGAAGCGCAAGTAGGATTAACGAATGATAAACAGCCCGCCGGACGGCGGGCTGTTTTTGTGTTGACGGGGACATTACCCGCAGCGGCCGCTGTCTGCCAGATCATCGCGCGGTTAGGTCCGCGATCCAGAGATTCATGCTCGGCAGGGGGCCATCGCCCCAAGCGGGCTTTCTGCGCACGAAATCCTGCACGGAGCGTGCGGGTTCGCAGACGCCAACACAGTTTATATGCCTCATCCTCGCGTCATATATGCAAACTAAGCGTAATTCATTCGACATAAAGTGGTCATATCGCGTGAATCCGCACTCGAGCCTGCCGATGGGTTGGGATCAAAATGTGGCGGTTTTGCAGGGCGATGCTCCAAACTCTCATTCGACAGCGATCATGGGGGCGCGATGTAAACCCAAGGTTTCGCTGGCCGTTTCTGCCGGGAACGGAGGCGCGGAAGGAGGCGTGAAGCGGTCGAATGCAGGAATGAAGCGCAAGAACCGAGGCCAGGAAGCGACAACGCTGTCGAACGAAACCCTTTTTTCACGGCGTAAAGCTGCCTTTTTCGCGCAGGTCAAGCCCTATAATCGACGCATGGGTGGTGGTCATGCATGCCGGTCAGCCTGGAAATGTATATACTGATCAATTTGTGCATGAATTTCATCACAATCGGCGCCATCGCAAGGGCGAGAGGGCGGGTGCGCTGGAGGGCTGTGGCGTTTGCGAGCGTGTATGGCGCGTTGTACGCGGTGCTGATGCAGACGCCCGCATTCCAGTTGCTCAGGGCTTGGCCGCTGCGGCTGCTGCTCGGACTAGCGATGGTCATGAGCGCGCTGGAGGTGGACGGCCCGAAGGATCTCGGGTCCGCATGGCTGCTGATGATGGGTGCAACGCTGCTGATGGGCGGCGTGCAGCTGCTGCTGAACCGTATGCTGTCCGGACCGTCGGCGATCGCGACGCTGGCGGCGGCAGGGTGCGGGGGGGCGCTGCTGCTCGTGATCCTGAACGCGCGCGCCGAGCGCCTGAACCGGCTGGATGCGCAGCTGATGTTGCGCATGGGGGACAGCCAGGTTCGTCTGACGGCGCTGATCGACACCGGCAACCGGCTGCACGAACCGTTGTCGGGGCTGCCGGTGTTGATCGTCACCGAGAAGCGGCTGAAAAAGCTGCTGCCACCCGGATTTGATGCCATCGAGGCGGCGGAAAGAGTTCCGCTGGGCTTCCGCTTGGTGGGCTACGGCGCGCTGGGCGGCGGCGGCAAGATGGCGGTGTTCCGGCCGGATGAACTGCTTGTCTCGTATGGGGACGGCTGGATGCTGGCGCCCGACGTTTGGGTGGGTGTCTATCCCGGCGAGATGCCGGGCAAGGTTCATGCGCTGGCGCCCGGCGTGATCGGCTGTATCCAGCCGACGAAGCGGCGCATCGAGAGGGTGGGTATTTCGCAAATGAGGGGGAAGGGCCAATGATGAATCCCGCACAGCAAGCGGTTCGGCAGACAGTATTTGGGTTGATCGTTCGGATGCGGCACGGCAACGTGTGCTATATTGGCGGGTGCGACATGCTGCCCGCTCCACTGAAGTCAGATGAAGAGTACCAAATGCTGGTCAGCATGAATGAAGGCAACACGGACGCGCGGGCAACGCTGATTGAGCACAATTTGCGGCTGGTGGTCTACATCGCTCGCAAGTTCGAAAACACCGGCATTGGCATCGAAGACCTGATCTCCATCGGCACCATTGGCCTGATCAAGGCCGTGAACTCTTTCAACATCGAGAAGAAGATCAAGCTGGCCACGTACGCGTCGCGCTGCATTGAGAACGAGATCCTGATGGTGCTCAGGCGAACCAACCGCTTGCGGCTCGAGGTGAGCTTTGACGAGCCGCTGAACACCGACTGGGACGGCAATGAACTGCTGCTGTCCGACATCATGGGCACCGATTCCGACCTCGTGTCCCGCGACCTGGACGCCGACGTCGAGCGACAGATGCTCTACGGCGCGATTCGGCGGCTGGGCACGCGGGAGAAGCGCATCGTGAACCTGCGCTACGGACTGCAGGACGGCTCCGAGCACACCCAGAAGGAGGTCGCCGACATGATGGGCATCTCCCAGAGCTACATTTCCCGGCTCGAGAAGCGCATCATCAAGCAGCTCCAAACCGACCTGCTGAAGATGGCGTAGCGTATGTGGCGACGCGCCGCCCTATGCGCCGCATGGCGAGGCTGATTCACTTTGAAGAAAGCAGCCAGTTCGAGGCGTGCGGCACCGACTGCCGCCCAATTTGGGGCGGCAGTCTTCCTTTTGGGAGCGGCGCGCCCCATTGTTTAACAAGCCGGTTTCATCCCGCTCGCGCATAGGCTCGGCGCTCCACGGCAATACTTTTCGTGCTGTGGAGGTGGCGCGATTGGCGATCAACAAGGTGGAAATCTGCGGCGTGAACACGCAAACGCTGCCCGTCCTATCCCATGAGACCATGCGCGAGCTGCTCAAGAGGGCGCGCGACGGCGACAAGGAAGCCCGTTCCGAGCTGATCCAGGGAAACCTCCGGTTGGTGCTTTCGGTGATCCAGCGGTTTCATAACCGCGGCGAGAATGTGGACGACCTGTTTCAGATCGGGTGCATCGGGCTGATCAAAGGCATCGACAACTTCGACATCACAATGGGCGTCCGATTGTCAACGTACTGCGTACCGATGATCATCGGGGAGATACGAAGGTATCTGCGCGACAACAACCCGATCCGGGTGTCCAGATCGCTCCGGGACACGGCCTACAAGGCGCTTCAGGCGCGGGACAAGCTGACCTACACCCAGGGGCGCGACCCGTCCGTTCGGGAAATCGCCCGCGAGATGGACGCAAGGGAAGAGGATGTGGTGTTTGCGCTGGAGGCGATTCAGGATCCGGTGTCGCTGCACGAGCCTGTCTATCAGGACGGGGGCGACGCGATCTACGTGCTGGATCAGGTGAAGGACGACCGGGTGAACGAGAACGATTGGGTGCGGGACCTGTCAATCCGGCAGGCCATGCAGAGGCTGGGCGAGCGCGAGCGCAACATCGTGCGCCAGCGGTTTTTCAATGGCAAGACCCAGATGGAGGTCGCCGACGAGATCGGAATCAGCCAGGCGCAGGTGTCCAGATTGGAGAAGGCGGCGCTTACGCAGATGAAGAGGTATATCTGAACATGGCGGACGCGCATCGCGCGTCCGCTGTTTGGTGGCGGCGTTGCGATGGAATGCCTTTAGTCTGTGTTCGCGCGAATCCGCCCCAAAGGCCGTTGTCCGGTTGCCAGATCGGAAGCAAGGGGCAAAGGCTTTTGCGGGGCGCGCGGGCGGAGCCTCGCATCTCCCTTGGGTGCCGAGCCCGCGCGGGCCCGCAACCCGGGCAACCCCTCCACATAGAATAGGGTGGGGAGGGAGAAGTATGAGTTTTTCGGAGCTGAAGTGCCGCGATGTCATCAACATCTGCGACGGTAAAAAACTGGGCAAGCCGATCGACCTGATCTTCACCGAGCGCGCGCAGGTGGAGGCGCTGGTGGTGCCCGCGCCGGGCAGCTTCATGAACTTCGTGCGCGCCGACCGGGAGGGTTACGTGATCCCCTGGAGCCGCATCCGGCGGATCGGCGACGACGTGATCTTGGTGGAGCTGGAGCCGGATTTCTTTACATAATGGGTTTTCGCTTCCGATGCGCAAAGATCTGAAGGGCGGGCGACGAAGAGTCGCCCCTGCCGCCCGTGAGCTGCACAGGTGACGATTGGGGGGCTGTCGGCCGCCCGTTTTGTTTTGGTATCCGGCGCGGGCAGGCAAATCCGCGGCGCGGGCATAAACAAGCGCCCAAAAGTGTTTCGGGGCGCCGCATGCACGGGCGCCCCGGGAGCGTTCGTTTCTTTCTATGCGGGCGATCGGGTTCATGAACCCGCGGTCACCGTGCGCCCCAGGGCCACGTCAGGAGGCGTCCGCCGGGGCGGTGTAAGCACCTAGGTATTCTTCCAGCGTCTGCTCCGACGCCTTCAGCGCCTGGGCGACCTCGGCGCCCACGTAGCGGTAATGCCAGGGCTCGTATTTAATGCCGGTGACGGTTCGCTTGCCCTTGGGATAGCGGATGATGAAGCCGAAGTCCCAGCAATGCTCCTGAAGCCATGTGAACTGGGCGGTTTTCTCGAAGTCCTCGCTGCCGTAGGCCACCACGTCGAAAGCCAGTCCGGATTCGTGCTCGCTGGTGCCGGGCTTGGCAGCGATGCCCTTGGGAGACTCGTCGTAGATCCGCTTCTGCTTTTTCCGCGAGCGGTAGCCGCTGGTGATGATGAAGCCATCCACGCCGTCCTCATTCGCCGCCTTGAACATTTCATTCATGGCTTCGAACACCTGGCGTTCGACTTTGATGTCGCTCTCGGCCAGCTGGAAAGACCGGTCCTTTTGCTCGTAGAGGTTCACCAGATCCGCGGGTTTGTAGTCCTTGGGCAGCGGATGGTCGGCGTTCACGAGCAGCGGGGCCGGGGCGGTTGCCTCAGGGGCCAAGGTCTCTATCGGTTCGGCCAGCGAGCAGGCGCTCAGGGTGGCCAGCAGCAAAAGGATCGCAATCAGTTTTTTCATCGGGGGGCATGTCCTCCTTTGGTTAATGGAACCATTCTATCAGGCGTTTCTTACGCTTGCCTACACACAATTCTTATGTTTTTCTTATCCTTTGGCGTGCTTTGCCACGGTTTTGTGGCACACAATGACCAAAAGCGCTTAAAATAGGCGCAAATTTAACTATGTTAAGAAATAATCGGCCGGGGGACTAGACGAACGCTTAATAATTGTGTATAATTGTAAAAGTAGAAATGTGGAGGTCTCTCGGGGATGAAATGTGTTTACTGCAACTGCACGGACAGCCGCGTGATTGACTCGCGCCAGACCGACGATGGTGCGGCCATCCGCCGCCGCCGCGAGTGCGAGGGCTGCGGGCGGCGCTTCACCACCTATGAGAAGATCGACACAGTTCCGCTAATGGTCATCAAAAGAGACAAAAGGCGCCAGCCCTTTGATTCAAGCAAGCTTCGCGCGGGCATAATCAAAGCATGCGAGAAGCGCCCGGTGCCGCTGTCGGCCATCGACGAGATGATCAGGGACATCGAAATGAAGGCCTACAACACCTATGACCAGGAGATCACGTCTGTGGCCTTGGGCGAGCTGGTGATGGAGGGCATCAAGAGGCTGGATGAGGTTGCCTATGTGCGCTTCGCCTCGGTGTACCGCCAGTTCACCGACATTCAGACTTTCCGCGACGAGCTGAACAAGCTGCTGTCCGCCACGGAACGCGATTGAACACGAGAAACGCCTGCTGAGGCGAGCCCGTTTGGGCGATCTCGGTTTGATATAGGCATTATGCCACTACACATTGTAAAGGAGAGACGCACATGGCAAATGAACTCATTCTGGCCGTTGATGACGAGGCCCATATCTTAGAGTTGTTGTCGTTCAACCTGGAGGCGTCTGGTTATCGCGTGGTGACGGCGGCCACGGGTGAGGACGCGCTGGTGGTGTGCGCGCATGAACGCCCCGCGATGGTGTTGCTGGACATCATGCTCCCCGGCATTGACGGCATGGAGGTGTGCCGCCGCCTGAAGGGAGCGCCGACCACCGCTGATATTCCGATCATCATGCTTACCGCCAAGGGCGATGAGGTGGACAAGATTCTGGGCTTGGAACTGGGCGCCGACGACTACATCACCAAGCCGTTTTCTGTGCGCGAGCTGATCGCCCGCGTGAAGGCGCTGCTCCGCAGAGCCGCCCCGCAGAACGAGGAAGAGGGTATCCTGCACGTCGGCGGGCTGACCATCGATGTGGGGAACTACGAGGCGTTCCGGAACGGTGAGAAGCTGTCCCTGACGCTGAAGGAATTCGAGCTGCTGAAGCTGCTGGTCATCTCCAGAGGCAAGGTGCTCACGCGCGACTTCCTGCTCGACCGCATCTGGGGCTATGAGTTCTACGGCGAGACGCGCACCGTCGACGTGCACATCCGCCACATTCGCCAGAAGCTGGGCGACGACGCCCATTACATCGAAACCATCCGCGGCGTGGGCTACAAGTTCAACGACCGCCAGGAGAACCGCCTATGAAGCAAAAGGTTGCAATCACTGCAACCTGCCTGAGCCTCATACTGTGTATCGCGTTTCTGGTGCTGTGCGCGTCGTTCGCGCGCACAGCCATCAGCGACAGCGCGCTCGCCGAGCTTACGCGCCTATGCCGCCTGTCCATGTTGTTAACGGACAGTGCGGTTTTTGATGAACAGGGGACCGTGCTTCGGCTGCAGCAGGCCACATCGGCAGGCGGCGTCAGCGCAGCGCTTTATGACACCTCCGGCGCGCTCATCTACAGCACGCGCCCAGGCGTGCAGGACGCGCTCACCCAGGAGGAGCTGGCAGAGATCCATGAGGGCAAGGTGACGGCGATGGAGCGCCACATGCGGGGCAGCGATGCGTCGTACTTGTTTGCGCTTGGCCGCGTGCAGGACACGGACCGGATCCTCTCTGTGTATCGCGAGGGCTTCCGGCTGATCGACGGGCTGGGCGGCAGGCTGGTGCCGCTGTGCATGCTGGCGCTGTTGGTCGCCACCATCATCCTGATCCTGCTGCAGATGGCCGTGACCCGAACCAACCGCTTCGTAAACGATGTGCAGCGCGTGCTGGAGGACTTCTCCGAAGGCCAGTTTGACAGCCGCCTCCAGAACGTGCAGGGGGATTCGCTGCTGCAGACCGCGCACTTTAACGAGGTCATGGGAAGGATCCAGGACCGCGTGTTCCGCCAAAAGACCCGCAACCAGGCGCTGAACACCGTCATCAACCACATGCAAAACGGCATCCTGGCCGTGGATGACAACCTGAACGTGATCCTGGTCACCCCGGCCGCCAAGCACCTGCTGAACATCGTGGGCTCTCCCGAAGGCCAGCCCATCAGCCAGGCCAGCAGGGATGTGTTTCTGGACCAGGTGCTGAGGGACGCCATGGCGCAGGAGGGCGTCTACATGAACGAGGTCGCCATCCGCAGCACCGTCGGGCGCAGCCACACCCCGTTGCGGCTGTACATCTCGCCCATGATGAAGGACGCCAAAGCCGTGGGCGCGGTGGCGCTTGTGGAGGACATCACCGAGCTCAGGCGCTTGGAGCAAGTCAGAACCGATTTCGCCGCCAACATCAGCCACGAGCTGAAGACGCCGCTCACCTCGATCAAGGGATTTGTCGAGACGCTGGAGAACGGCGCCATCGACAACCCGGAGATGGCCCACAAGTTCCTCAGGATCATCATGTTAGAGGCCGACCGGCTCACCCGGCTCATCAACGACATCCTGTCCATCACCAAGCTCGAGTCGGGAAAGGACGAGGTGCCAAGCAAGCGCATTCGCATCGATGAAATGGCCTGCGACATCGCCGACATGCTGTCCATTCAGGCTGCCGAGAAGGAAGTCACCATCCACGCGCCCGAGAACAACGACCCCAGCTACATCATGGGCAATCCCGACCGGGTGGAGCAGATGCTCATCAACCTGATCGAAAACGCCATCAAGTACAACAAGCCGGGCGGCGAGGTCACCGTTACCGTTTCAAACACGCAGGACACCGTGAACCTGTCCATCTCGGACACCGGCATCGGCATCCCCGAGGAGAGCCTGCCGAGGCTCTTTGAGCGATTCTACCGCGTGGACAAGGGCCGCTCCCGCAACATGGGCGGCACGGGCCTGGGTCTTGCCATCGTGAAGCACCTGGTGCGCACCATGGATGGTTTGATCGAGGTGCACAGCAAGTTCGGCGAGGGCACCGAGTTCCTCATCACCCTGCCGCGCGTACAGGGCGAACCGGAACTGGATTGCGATCCGTTCGAGGATTAGCGCGACATGGGCAACGACGGCGGGTGTTAGGCTTGTTTTTCCGCGCGGCCACGTTGCCCTTGGGAGGCTAAGCGCAGCGCCTGTTCGCTCCAGGGCCAGAGGGTCCCGGAGCTCAGCTCTAGGCATATGTGTCTGGGGCTGTTCTTATACAATTTGTTGGGGTCGCGCGTCTGCTAAGACGCCATATGTGGCGTCCGCGCGCTTGACAAAGGCCGGTGTTTGATGATAATCTAAACTGAATACAAATGACACTGGGGGTATGGGCATGAACGGCGTGGTGTTTGCGATCCGGCGTTTTTGCCTGCACGACGGATCGGGCATCCGAACCACCGTGTTTTTGAAGGGCTGCGACCTTCACTGTGACTGGTGCGAAAGCCCCGAGGGGATCTCGCGGCGCCCCGAGCTGTGCTATGACGAAAGCCTGTGCAATCTGTGCGGCGCGTGCGCCCGGGTGTGTCCGGGCGTGCACCAGCTGGCCTCCGGCGGACATGGACTGAACCGGCAGCACTGCGACCTGTGCGGGCGCTGCGTGGACGGCTGCTCTCCCGGCGCGCTGAGCGTGGTGGGGCAGCGTATGGATCACGCCGAGGTGCTGGACGTGGTGCTGCGCGACAAGCGGTATTACGACCACAGCGGCGGCGGGCTGACGCTGTCGGGCGGCGAACCCATGTGTCAGCCGGAGTTCACCAAGGCGCTGCTGAAAGGCGCCAAGAAGGCGGGGCTCCACACCATCCTGGAGACCAACGGGAACGCGCTCATCGGCCAGTACGCTGAGCTGTCCAGCTATGTGGATCTGTTCCTGATCGGCTACAAGTTGACCGATCCCAAGCGGAGCCTCGAGCAGACCGGCGGCGAACCTTACATGTCCGCAAGCAACATCCGCGCGCTGGCGAGGCTGGGCAAAAAGCTCGTGCTGCGCTGCACGATCATCCCGGGCGTGAACGACAACGAGGAGCATTTTAAAGCCATTGCCGGGCTTAGCTGTGCCGGGGAATCGGTGCTGGGCGCGGAGATCCTGGCGCATTGCCCGCCGGACGCCGGGGCGCTGCGGCGGCTCGGGCGCGACGCTGGCCCCGGCTATCCGATGGCGGACGAGCAAGCGATACAGCGGTGGAAGCGCGAGATCGAAGGGCTAGGCGGGAGGGTGTACGAAAGATGACGGATAGAATCCAGCGCCTTCAGGCGCACATCGAGCAGCTGAACGCAGCGGGCGCGCGCCGCTCGCTGTTTTACCCGCTGGCGCACCAGGCGCTTGAGCATCTCAAGGACGAACCGCTGCAGATCCGACGCGCAAAGGCGCAAGCCTACCTGCTGGATCACGCGCCAGTTTGCGTGCTGCCGGGCGAGCTGATCGTGGGCAGCATGGCCCAGTTTTGCCCGGTCGACGAGGGGGGAGCCGCGCGGATTGGCGATGAGGTGCGCCAGGCGGTGGATGACCTGCCCTGGTCGGCGGCCAGCCACCTGAGCCTCTGCTACGAGCGCGCGCTTACCCTGGGGCTTCGGGGCATCGAGGCCGAGGCCAAGGCCGGACTGCGCGCGGCCAAGGACGAAGAGGCTGAGGCGTTTTACACCGCCGCCCGCATCGGCGTGCAGGCCGCGCAGCGCTTCATCCTGCGCTACGCCAACGCCGTTTCGGGCGAAGCCAACCGAACGCCCGGGCTTCGCGGCGAGGAACTCAAGCACATGGCGCTGGCGCTCAGGCACATCGCAACCGAGCCGGCGGAATCGTTTTACGAGGGGCTACAGCTCACCTGGCTGCTGCACATCATGATGAACGTGCTGGGCGGATCTTCGCTCAGCCTTGGGCGGCTGGATCAGTACCTGGGCGCGCGCTATAAGGCCGATCTGCGCTCGGGAGCCATCACCCAGGAAGAGGCGCACGAGCTGCTGTCCTGCCTGTTCCTCAAGCTGAACGAGCCGATGCTGGGTACGACGCGCAACCTGACGCTGGGCGGCGCGACGAAGGACGGCAACGACGCGGTGAATTCACTGACCCTGCTCTGCCTGGACGTGGCGGCTGAACTCGGCCTGCCCTACCCGAGCATTGGCGCGCGCATGAACCGCGTGAATCCGTCGGCGTACCGTAAGGTGGTTTTGGACGCGTCTTATGCGGGCGCTGGCCAGCCCCTGTTGCTGAACGACGACGTATGGGCAGAGAGTCTGGCGCAGCTTGGATACAGGCTGGGCGACGCCAACGACTATGGCACGTGCGGCATCGAGGTTCTGGTGCCTGGGAAAACGGCCGGCCGGGCCGTGGTCCTGCAGATGGTCTTTCCGGCGCTGATCAGCAGCGTGTTTCAGAAGCGCCGCGAGGGTGAGCTGGTGATCGAAAGCTACGATCAGTTTTTCGAGGGCTACAAGCGCGAGATCTGGCAGGCCGTGCAGCGCGGCTATGCCGAGGCGCAGGCCCGGATCCGGGGCATGGTCGGGCGCTGCTATGATCCGTTTGCGTCGCTATTTGTTGAGGGATGCCTTGCGAATGGGCGCGACCTGTACCAGGGCGGAAGCGCGCTCGGCGTTCATTGGTCGTTCGAAGCCTATGGACTCGCCACCGCCGCGGATGCGCTGATGGCCGTGGCAAAGTGGGTGTTCGACAGGCGCTGGCTGACCATTGATCAACTGGACCGGGCACTTCTGGGCAACTACATGGGGCGCGAACAGCTGCGGCAGATGCTCAGCATTACGCCGCACTATGGCAATGACAATGACGCGGTGGATGGCATCGCCCGGAGCGTGTTGAGCTGCTTCACGGAGGCGGTGTTTGAGCTGAACCAGAAGGGCGCGCGGGACAAATTCGTGTCCACGCTGCCCGAGGGCGTTGGGGTCAACGCCGACGCGATGCCCAACGGCAGAAGATGCGACGAATCATTCTCCAGCGGCATGAACCCGAGCTGGGGCACGGACGAAAACGGCCCCACCGCCATGCTGAACTCCGTGGTCAAGCTGGACTTTGAAAAGATGACCGGCGGCTGCGCGCTGCACCTGAATTTGAATCCAGAGCAGTTGGCGGGCCGGCGCGAGCTGGCCGACGCGCTGATCATGGGGTATCTGGACGGCGGCGGGCCGGAAGTGCAGGTTGCGATCGGGGAGCGATAGGGAACGATTGGGGCGCTGCGCCCCAAGCCCCTGCAGAGGCACGGGTCCCTTGGCGCCCATTTTAGGGGGAAGCAAAATGCAATTGGGGATGCCGACTTTGGTGGAAGCGCCGGGGCTTGCCGACAGTTTTGCGCTGGCGGGGAAGCTGGGTTTGCAGTTCATCGAGTTGAACATGAATCTGCCCGAGTATCAGACGGACGTCATCGATGCAGACCTTGCGGAGCGACTGTCCCGTGAGACGGGCATCTTCCTGACGCTGCACCTGGACGAGAACCTGAATCCCTGCGACTTCAACCCGCTGGTGCGGGAGGCGTATGTGCGGACAATGCGCCAGACCATCGCCCTGGCCAAGCGGCTTTCGTGCCCGGTGGTGAACATGCACCTTCATGAGGGCGTGCATTTCAAGCTGCCCGGCGAGAAGCGCTACTTGTTCGGGCAGTACGAGGCGCGGTATCTGGGCGACTTGCAGCGGTTCCGGGATGCGTGCGCCGAGGCGGTGGGGGACGGCGCGCTGCTGCTGTGCATCGAAAACACGAGTGGGTACAGGGATTATCACAGGCGCGGCATCGAGCTGTTTCTGCAAGCCCCTTGCTTTGGGCTGACGCTGGACGTCGGGCATGATTACTCGGCAAACGCGGGCGACCTTGAGTTCATTCTATCTCACGAGAACCGGCTGAAGCACATGCACCTGCATGGCGCGACGCGGCAAACCTGCCATCTGCCGCCCGATGAGGGTGAGCTGGATCTGCTTGCGCTGCTCGCGCTGGGCGAGGCGTGCGGCTGCCGGGGCGTGGTGGAGGTCAAGACGGCAAGCGCGCTCGGGCGCGCCGTTTTGTGGATCAACGGGCAGGAGGGGACAGCATGATCATTGGCATCCCGAAGGAGATCAAAGACAGCGAGCACAGGGTGGGCATTGTGCCAGCCGGAGTGAAGATGCTGCATGCGGGCGGGCACCGCGTGCTGGTGCAGGCGGGCGCGGGGCTCGGGAGCGGCATCACCGACGAGGAATATGCAGGGGCCGGCGCGGAGGTGGTCGCGGATGCGGCCACAGCGTGGGCGGCCGACCTGATCATCAAGGTAAAGGAACCGCAGCCCTCGGAATTCGGGCATTTCAGGCCTGGCAAGATCCTGTATACCTATCTGCACTTGGCGGCGGAACCGGACCTGGCGAAGAGGCTGGCTGAGGCGGGCATGGTGGCCGTCGCGTATGAGACGGTGCAGCTGCCAAGCGGCGGCCTGCCGCTGCTGACGCCCATGAGCGAGGTGGCCGGGCGCATGGCGGCCCAGATTGGCGCGCACTATCTGGAGCGCCACGCGGGCGGCGCGGGCGTGCTGCTGGGCGGCGTGCCGGGAGTGGCCAGCGGACATGTGGCCATCGTGGGCGGCGGCGTGGTGGGGCTCGGGGCGGCCAAGGTGGCCATCGGCATGGGCGCGCAGGTGACGGTGCTGGACATCAACATCGATCGGCTCAGCTTCCTGGACGACCTGTTCTTCGGGCGGGTGACCACGCTGATGTCCAATGAATACAACATCGCGGCAGCGGTTCAGCAGGCCGATCTGGTGATCGGCGCGGTGCTGATCCCGGGGGCGAAAGCGCCCAGGCTGGTGACCGAGGCGATGGTCAGGCAGATGCGGCCCGGCTCGGTGATCGTGGACGTGGCGATCGATCAGGGCGGCTCGGTGGAGACCATGGACCACGTGACCAGCCATAGCGACCCGGTGTTCATCAAGCACGGCGTGCTGCATTACTCGGTGCCCAACATCCCGGGCGCGGTGGCCCGAACCAGCACGTTCGCGCTGACAAATGCCACCATGCCATATGCGGGAAAGATCGCGGATCTGGGGTGGGAGCGGGCCGCGTTGACCGACAAGGCGCTCGGCAAGGGCGTCAACGTGGCATGCGGGAAGATTACCCATGCGGCGGTGGCCGAGGCGGTGGGGATGGAGTATGTGGCGCTGGAGAAGGCCTTGCAGCAGCGCTCCTGAGGCGCTTATCCAGAGCAAATTTAAATATAGCGCATGAATTTGCCACAGGGACGCTGTCCCCACAAAAACACCGGGCGAACCAGATTGTTCGCCCGGTGTTTTTGAGTCGGCCGTCGCGCGTGCGCGTATCTATTTGCGATTGCTTTGCACGTACGCGTCCATGGCGTCCGGCGCGCGTTTGGAAAGCTTCACCGCTTCCGCACGGTCACGCCATGTTCGCGCGCCGACAGCATGAACGCGATTGGCGTCCTCGATCACATGTCATTTGGCTTCCTTCGCATGGGCGTTGTACAGATAGGGCACCAGCGTGGTGGCGACGTTCCGGTGCTTGCCCAGCGTGCGCTCGATGAAAAAGGTGGTCTGGTTGTGGTAGATCCTGTCGCGCCAGCCGTGGCCCACAAACTTGGTCAGGATCACCGTGATCATCTCGCCTTTTTTCAGCTGGGCCTCGCGCTCCCGGATATAGCCCTCCAGGGGGGTGAGGATCTCGCGGTAGGGCGCTTCGATCACCGTCAGCGGGATCCCGATGGCGCGCTCCGCCCACTGCTGTTTCAGGATCTCGGTGTGCCGCGGGGTGGTGGAGATGTGCAGCGCGGTCACATCCGACGACACGTCTTTGGCGTAGTCCAGCGTCTTGAGTGAGGCCCTGTTCATGTTGTGAATCAGCACCACGCAGGGCAGCTTGTCGTGGCTCTTGCTGGGCGTGTAGTGGTAGTCGTAGCCGTCGGCGCTGATCTCCTGGAAGAAGTGGGTGTAGTATTTGTGGGTGGTGGACATGAACAGCATCACCAGCGGTACCGCCACCAGCAGAAACCAGGCGCCCTGGAAGAATTTGGAGTAAAACACCACGGCCGTGCCCACCAGCGTGATCAGCGCGCCCACGCCGTTGATGATGGATTTGTGCTGCCAGCCAGGTTCTTTGGTGCGCAACCAGCGCACAAACATGCCCGCCTGGCTAATGGTGAACGACACAAACACGCCCACCGCGTAGAACGGGATCAGCCGGTGCGTGTCGGCCTGGAAGATGATCATCAAGACCGCGCCCACCACGCAGATGAACATGATGCCGTTTGAAAAGCTGAGCTTGGTGCCGCGCTGGCTGAACTGGTGGGGCATGTAGCGATCCTTGGCCAGAATGGACAGCAGGATGGGCAGCCCATTGTAGGCGGTGTTGGCCGCCAGCAGCAGGATCAGCGAGGTGGTGATCTGAAGCGCATAGAACATGAAGCTGTTTCCAAACACCGCCTGCGCCATCTGGGACATGACGGTCACGCCTTCGTGCTCCAGCGGCACCACGCGGGTGATGCTCGCCAAGATGCTGGTGCCGCCGAAGATGAACACGATGATCGTGCCCAGCATGAACAGCACGTGCTTGGCGGTTCTCTGCGCGGGCTCCTGAAAGCTCGGGATGGCGTTTGACACGGCTTCGACGCCCGTCAGCGCTGAGCAGCCCGATGAGAACGCCCTCAGGAACAGAACCAGCGTCAGGCCCTGCAGCGGCTGCAGAGGGAACTCCTCGATGCGAAGCTGCTCGGCTGTGTAGCTCAGCGGCGCCAACTGACCCTGCGCCGCGCGGAACAGGCCCGTCACGATCAGGATGGCCATGGACAGGATGAACGCGTACGTCGGCACGCCAAAGATCTTGCTGCTTTCGCCCACGCCGCGCAGGTTGATCAGCGTGATCAGCGCGATGCACACGATCGAGATCGGCACCTGCAGCCCGTCCAGAGCCGGCGCGGCGGCGACAATGGCCGCCGTGGACGAGCTGATCGAAACCGCCACCGTCATGATGTAGTCCACGATCAGGCAGGTGGCCGCAAGCAGCGATGGCCTGCGCCCAAAGTTCTCCTTGGAGACGATGTAGCTGCCGCCGCCGTTGGGGTAGTGGTTGATGATCTGTGTGTAGGAAAACACCAGGATCGTCAGCAGCAGGATGATGGGCAGGCTGACCCAGCCCACAAAGCCCACCGCCGCCAACCCCATCACGGGCACCAGCGCCATCAGGATCTCTTCCACCGCGTAGGCCACCGACGACACCGCGTCGCTGGCCATGATCGGCAGCCCCCAGATGCGGGACAGTCGTTCATCCGCCAGCTGGTCGTTTTTCAGTTCTTTGCCAAGCAGCATCTTTTTGATGCTTCCTGTGTTCAAGGTACGCATCTCCGTTCTATCTTGTTTTTGTTTGTGAATGCCTTGTGAGAACCCATTCATTATAGTCCGATTGTGCGCAATGTCAACCACATTCTGGCGTGAAAAGGGATAAGTCCGCGTTGCGCCGCAATTGTTACGAAAAAGCAGCCCATTGCTGAGCTGCCTCCATTGCTGCGCTGCCGTGCGGGCGTCATGGCTGTAGGTAGGCGATTACCTGCTCGATCTCGTCCTTGTGATCCCGCGTCCATTGCACAAGCTCCGCGTCCGTTTCAAGCCCGAGCTTTTGCTTGGCGTAAGCGTTGGCGAAAGCGGCCTGTGCCTCGGGCAGATCCATCGACAGCAGCACCGGCACCGCCAGGTTGCCATAGATGTCCAGCGCCCGGCGCTTCTCGGCGTCGCTCATGTCCGAGGCCACAATCGCGCCGACGTCTTGGGGAACGGTTGCGCGAAGGCTGGCCCAGTAGTCGGCAAACGATTGCCCGGCGGCCTGCGCCTTCTGCTTGATGGCGTCCACGTCGATGCTGGACAGCTTTTCGAGCAGCGTCTCGTAGGCCGTCTTGATGTCGTCGCCCACGTTGCCGCTTTTGAGGTAGGCCTCCAGCTCCAGGAGCGCCTGCCAGCCTTTGTCCTTCAGCTTCGCCACGTCCTCGCTGTTTTCGAGGTAGTTCTTCAGGTCTTCGCTGAAGGCGCCCATGCTGGCCCCAAAGTCCGAAAAGAAGTCGCCCAGCGCCTCGCCTGCCTGCTTCATGTCATCTGAAAAGCCGCCTTGCGCGAAGCCCGCCATGGGATTCAGCAAAAGGAACATCGCCAGAAAAAGGGGAATGAGTTTCTTCATGTCATCACACCTCGCTTATCTGCGGGATTGCCCATGCATTAGCCCACTTTGCCTCTCAATCATACACCAAAAGCGTCTGTTTCACAAGAGAAAGGATGTGTGTGTCCGCCGGGCCGCCGCGGTGGTGGCCGGACAGGCCCGTTTGTGATGCCGGCGGGCGATTGCCTCGCGCAGGGGTTTGCCTGGGTGCTCCGCGCAGAAGTCGCCGATGCGGGAATGTTTGCGGCGGAGCAAAAGAGACCCGCGCCGGCTAAGGCGCAGGTCTCTTTTGCGCGTGGGGAAACTTACTTCACGTCGGACGCTTTGATCAGCTTGACGGGCGCGAAGATTTCGCGGGCTTCCGCGTTGCCGAAGGTCAGCGTCTCGCCCTTGATCAGTTTGTCAGCCAGCTCGGCGGTCAGCTTGCCCATGCCCTCCGGATCCTGGGCAACGGTGGCGGCCATGGTGCCGGCTTTCATGGCGTCGATGGCTTCGCCGTCGCCGTTGAAGCCGATGACGATTACGTCGCTGCGGCCCGCATCGGCCAGCGCGTTCGCGGCGCCCACGGCCATCGGGTCATTCTCGGCAAACACGGCCACGATGTCCGGGTCGGACGCCAGCAGATCCTGCATGATGGTGTAGCCCTCGTCGGACTTGCTGTGGCCGGACAGTTCCTTCACCACGGTGAAGCCGGCGGCTTCGATGTTGGCCTTGAAGCCTTCGCCGCGACGGATCGCGTAGACGGCGCTCGGCTCGCACTTGATGATGGCGACCTTCTTGCTGCCCTGGTTCGCGCCCAGCAGCTCGACGGCGTAGTCGGCGCCCTGCTGGCCGCCCTGGTAGCAGTCGGAGATCACGATGGCGTTGTAGTCGGTGCCGCCGCCGCCGATGTCATCCACGATCACAGGCACGTTCTTGGCCTTGGCAGCCTCGATGATGGAGGACAGCGCTTCGGGCTTGCAGGGGGAGATGATCAGCGCGGCCACGCCCTGGTCGATCAGGTTGATTGCGCCGGTGACCATCTGGGTCTCATCGCTCTTCTGGTCGTGCAGGATGTAGTCATAGCCCAGCGCCTCGACGCCTTCCTTGGTGCCCTTTTCCATGTTCTGAAAGAACTCGTACTGCATGTCATACACCGAGAAGCCGATGGTCTTGTCGGCAGCCAACGCCAGGGAGGAGAACGCCAGAGTCAGGATGACGCACAGGATCAGGGAAACGATCTTCTTCATGATGGTAACCTCTCCTTGTTTTTGGATTATGCAAAGGCCGGATTCTCCGGCCGATACACCGTCAGGAACGGGCGCGCGCCGCCTCGAGCCGGGCGTTGCGCTTGACGCGGCGGGTTTCGATCAGCTGGCGCACGCCGTTGATGGAGAACGCGCCGAGCAGGATGAACCCCTGCACCACGCGCTGCGCAAAGCTGTCCATCTTGAAGGCATTCATGCCGGCAGTGACGGTGACCAGGAAAATCGCCGCCACGATGGTGGTGAAGATCGAGCCCTTGCCGCCCGCGAGCGACGTGCCGCCCAGCACCACGGTGGAGATGACCACAAACTCGAAGCCGGTGCTCATGCCGGGATTGGATGAGCCCAGGAACGAGGCGTTCAGTATCGTGGCCAGGCCCACGAACACACCCACCAGCGTAAAGATCAGGATCTTGGTTCTGTCTACGTTGATGCCGGAGATCTTGCTGGCCGAGACCGAGTTGCCGATCGCCAGGCAGTGACGCCCAAGGCTGGTTTTCCGCAGGATCACCGTGCCCAGAATGGCGCACACGATCAGAATCCAGAACGACACCGGCAGCCCGATGAGCGAACCCATGCCCAGCGTTCTGAACAGCCCGTACTGTTCCTTGGAGACGATCTGGTTGATGATCGTCGGGTTGCCGGCGCTGACGATGAACGCCAGCGCGCGGTACACGTACATCGTGCCCAGCGTCGCGATGAACGCCGGGATGCGCAGCTTCGCGATCAGCACCCCGTTAAACGCGCCCAGCAGCACGCTCAGCAGGATGACCGCCAGAATGGCCAGCGCGATCCCGAGATAGCCCAGGGCGGGGGAGAGCACGGACAGCAGCAGCGTGAACACGCACGCCAGCAGCGCCATCATCGACGCGATGCTCTGGTCGAAATGCTTGCTGGCGATGCACAGCGTCATGCCGATGCCGCAGATGCCGGAGAAGGACGCCTCACGCAGAATCGAGAGATAGATGTCCGCGCCGCGGAACGTCTTGTTGGTCAGGATCAGAACAAGCCACAGCGCGATCAGCGCGTACAGGATGCCCAGCTCTCGAAGGTTGATTTTTTTCAGCAAACCCTTCATCGATTACAGCGCCTCCTTCCGCAGTTCCTGGATGCCGCTGATCGCCAGCGCCCCGAGCAGGATCAGCCCGATCGCCAGCCGCTGGAACTCGTCGGACAGGCCCAGCATGTTGAGGCCGTTTCGGATCAGCGCCAGCAGGATCGCGCCGATGAGGGATCCCCAGATGTTGCCCTTGCCGCCCGCGAGCGACGTGCCGCCCAGGATGGTGGCCGTGATGACGTCCAGCTCGAACCCGTCGCCCAGCACCGCCGCGCCCTGCATCAGCTGGGACGCGCGAATCAGGGCAGACAGCGCGGCCGTCACGCCCGTGACGACGAACACGATGATCAGCGTCCTGTCCACCGGAATGCCCGACGTGCGCGCGGCGCCCTCGTTACTGCCGATCGAGCGCACAAACACGCCGTAGCGCGTGTAGCGGTAGATCAGGTATCCGATCAGGAAGATCAGCACCATCATCAGAAGCGGCATCAGCTGCACTTGCTGGCCGAGCACATCCACGTTTTGCGAGAAGATCTTCGCCTCGGGGTTGCTGGTCCGGTTGATCATCTGTTTGGTGCCCTGCGTATAAAGCAGCGCCACGCCCTTGAAAATCATGCCCATCGCGAGCGTCGCCACAAAGGTCTGGATTTTCAGCTTGGTGATCGCCAGCCCGTTCAGCACGCCGCAAATGGCGCCGACGAGGATCGTCAGCAGCGTGGCGGGAATCAGCCCGATCAGCGGCAGGTTGGCCGCAAACACGCAGGTGGAGAGTCCGAGGATCGAACCGATCGAAAGGTCAAATCCACCGGAGCAGATCGCGAAGGTCATACCGCAAGACGCGATGCCGATGATCGCCGAGCGGGAAAGCACCGTCAGCAGGTTGGTGGCCGCCAGCGTCTGCGGCTTCAGGACGGCGAACACGGCCAGCGTCACGCCCAGGATGATGAAGATGCCAAACTGTTCCCAGCAGGACCAGAATCCCCGGCGGCTCATGGGGTCACCCCCTCGCTAAAATATTGCTCAGAGCCGGTCGCGCAGCGCATGATCAGGTTTTCGTCCATCTCATCGCGCAGGATGTTGCCCGTGATACGCCCCTGGAACACCACGAGCGTCCTGTGGCAGATCGACATGATCTCGGGCAGCTCCGAGGACACCACCAGGATCGCCAGGCCCTTCCCGGCCAAACTCGACAGCAGCGCGTAGATTTCGGCTTTCGCGCCGACGTCGATGCCGCGCGTGGGTTCCTGCATGATCAGCACCTTGCACTCGCCGGCCAGCGTGCGCGCCAGGATAAACTTTTGCTGGTTGCCGCCCGAAAGGAACATGATGCGCTGCATTTCGTCCGCGTACTTCATGTTCATGGACTTGGTGTACTCGTCGAGCAGCGCGCGCTCCTTCGGTTCGGAAATGATGCCGTGGTGGGCAATCTCTTTCAGCACATTCATGGTCAGGTTCTCGCGCACCGTCATCAGCGCGAAAATGCCCGCGTCCTTGCGGTCCTCGGTCACGTAGCCCAGCCCGTTGCTGATCGCATCCGCCGGGCCTTTGATGTCAATCTCCCGGCCGTTCAGCACCAGCGTGCCGCTGTCTTTTGGGAAAAGCCCGTAGACCGCGCGCGCGATGTCCTCGCGCCCACAGCCCATCAGGCCCGCCATGCCAACGACCTCGCCCTGCCGGAGCGAGAAACTCACGTCCTCAAAAGCGCCCTGTTTCGTGAAGCGCCTGACCTCGAGCGCCACCTCGCCCAGTTCTCCGGCGGCGTATTTGTACAGCTGCGAGATGTCGCGCCCCACCATCATCGCCACCAGGCTGGGCTCGTCCATCTCGGCTGTGTCGCGCGTGCCCACGAACTGGCCGTCGCGCAGCACCGTGATGCGGTCGGACAGCTCAAAGATTTCGCGCAGCCGGTGGGAGATGTACAGAATTGTCTTGCCGCTCTCTTTCAGCTTGCGGATGATGCCGTACAGCGTGTTGACCTCCTGGTTGTTCAGCGCGGCGGTGGGCTCGTCCATGATGATGATTTCGGCGTTGTGGGACAGCGCCTTCAAGATTTCGACCATCTGGCGCTCGGACACCGACAGCGACGACACTAGCGCCGTGGGCTTGAGGTTCAGCCCCAGACTGTCCACCAGCGCCTGCGCGTTTTGGTTGAGTTGTTTGTAGTTGACGGCCCCGGCTTTTCCCGGCAGCCCGGAGATGTAGATGTTTTCCGCCACGCTCAGCGCGGGCATCAGGTTCAGCTCCTGATAGATCACGCTGATGCCAAGCTTCAGCGAGTCCGAGATGGATTTGATCTCGCACTCGGTGTCGTTGATGAAAATTTTGCCGCTGTCCATCTGGTAAAGCCCGCCGAGGATCTTCATCAGGGTGGACTTGCCCGCGCCGTTTTCGCCCACGATGGCGTGCAGCTCGCCGCGCTCCACGGACAGGCTCACATCCTGGAGCGCCTTGACGCCCGGAAAGCTCTTGCAGATGTTACTGGCCACAATAACCGGCAAGTGCGAAGCCCCCTTTCTTTGGATTAAACAGTCACCGCTTCGATGCCCATTAGATCGGCGACCTTCTTGAATAGCGAAAGATTGCGCCCCACGCTCATCGCGAGGTGGTGGGTGGGCGCGTGCCGGAACCACTCGTCCATGTAGGCGTCCGGGTCTTTGCCGAAGCGCACATGGGTCTGGGTGTTGCCGATCATCAGGATCGGGGCCTTGACGGCCTCACCCTCGGAGATGATCAGACGCAGCTTGCCGTTTTGCAGCTGGGTAACGCCCAGCATCGTCACGTCGCCGCTGATGACGTTCGCCTCGACGGACACGCCGCTGCCGCGTTTGCCGTGGTACACGCCCATGCCGCGAAGCACCGGCTTGCCGTCCGAAATCCTGATGTGGAACGGGCCGTCGTGCCCCAAAATGATCGATCCCACATCATAATCGTTGGCCACGATCTCGCAGAAGCTGCCGCCTGTCCCGAGCAGATCGCAGATCTTCATCGCCAGGCAAGTCTTGATGTCGCCTTCGCCCGCGCAGGGGATGCCGGCGGCCGTCAGCAGCGAATGGCCCACGATGAACCCGGACTGCAGCTGCTCATAGGGATTGCCGTCCGCGCCGTGATAATAGTAACTGAGCGCGTCGAGCCTGTATTCCTCGCACATGCGCGCCTGCGCGGCGGCCACGCGGGCCGACCAGCTGAGCTGCTCGTCCGTCGGCTTTTTGGCGATGGGATCGGCGGGGGAGTCGCCCTCAATGCGAAAGAACTCGCGCATTTGCCGGAGCTTGTCCGACACCTCGGCGTCGGTTACCTTTTTCATGTTGCGATCCAGGTCGCACATCTCCAGCAGCTCCACGTGGACGCCCGATTGCGCCTGCAGCATCGCAAAGTCGGAATACATGTCCAGCATGCCGCTGTAGTTATTGCCCAGAAACCCGAACCGCGCGTGCTGCAAGCTGCGCTTCACGCCCGCCGCGCGCACCCAACCGATGATCTCCCGCCAGGCGCGCTTTGCCTCCGGGCGGTTTTCGGTGGCTTCGTCTGCAACGGAAATCGCCGGCGTGGATGGCAGCCCCAGCAGCCCGCTGACGGTCCGAAACGGAATGCCCGCGCGCTCCAGCGCGTTGCACAGCTCAGGCACCGGGCAGCCGACGCAGTGCGCCAGCCACTCACCGGTGGCGGTTTTTTCGTAGTTCATATGTGGCGCGGGCTGGAGGTTCAGGATGAGCAGCGGCGCCTTGCAGATCTGATGCACCGGCAGCGCGGACGCGCTGGTAAAATAGGTCGCGCTGTGGCAAAGCACGATGTCTGCATTGTGCGCGTTCAAAAACTCGCCGGCCGCGCGCGCGGAGGTTTCGTCGTCCACCAGACCGAAATTGCACACCTCGGCATAAGGCGCGAGCTTTTCTGCGATAAACAAGTTATAAGCGGTCAGCCGCTCTCGCAGCCCCTCAAACTGGTTCCAATAGGCCTTTAGTCCGGCGCTATACAACCCAACCCGCGGCTTTTGTGGCCGCGAACTCTGCGCGATGCTCATCGTGCGACAGGCCTCCCTCTTGCAGACCGTGGATATTGTTGTTATAATTGGTCTGCGTGTGCTCATCATTGAATTGACCAAATGTATCTTCTCAAGGGAAAATTCAGGTTAATGTGGCTATCATAACACATAATAAGCCACATTGCATTGGAGTTTGTTGTTCTTTTCTTGGAGAATATTGCTGCAATGAAAGGGCGAAGCACATGTATCTGGACTACAATCTGGACATCGAAAAGAAGTCTGTCTGGAAGATCGCGCACCCGGCGCAGGGCGCCGCGCCGTTCCCCTTCACGGTCAACGAGGCCGGGATTTTCTACGCCAAGCCGGGGTATTTCACGCAACGCGCCGAAAAGAACGACTATCTGCTGGTGTTCACCGCGGCGGGGACGGGCGAGCTGTCGTATCTTGGGCGCACCTGGCAGTTGGGGGAGGGTTGCGCATGCCTGATCGACTGCAACCGGCCCCACAGCTACCGCACCGCGCCGGGCGAGCAAAGCAGCTGGGCGTTCTACTGGGTGCACATCGCCGGCCCGTTCGTGCGCCATTATTACGAGCTGCTGTACGAAAAGAGCTACCTCGTGCTGGAGGCAGGCATGGACACCGAGCTGATTGACTGCTTCCTGCGCATGCTGGGGCTGATCGACTATGCCACGGCGGCCTCCGCCTGTCTGTTGAGCCAATGCGCGGGCACGCTGCTGACGAAGCTGGTTTCGCTGGGCGGTGTGTCGGGCAATCCTGCGCAGGACGAGATCATTCCCCACGCGGTGGAGCATCTGAAGCAGCATTTCGACCAACCCATTGACCTGCCCGCGCTGGCGGCCCGGTTTGGGCTCTCGAAGTTCTATTTCATCAAGCGATTCAGCAAGCAGGTGGGCGTCACCCCCTACCATTACCTGGTCATGTACCGAGTGATCAAGGCCAAGCAGATGCTGCGCACCACCGACCACCGCGTCGGCGACATCGGGCGCGCCGTGGGCTTTGCCGACGAAAGCAATTTCTGCCGCACGTTCAGCCGCTTGACCGGCATGCCCCCGTCGGCGTATCGAAGAACCGATTGAGCCTGAGCTTTGTCATTCTCTCAGGAAGAGATTTACGTCGCGCTGTACGCGGGAGAGCGCGCGTTCCACGTCCTGCTCACCGGCAATGGTTTTGTACAACTCCTTGTCGGCCAGATCCATGGCGCTTTCGTAGCGATGAAAACGCGGCGTGGGTGCGGAATCAGAAATGATGTCCACCAACAACTTGGCGCTGATTTGACCCGGGTCGCCGCGCATGAAGTCCAGCAGCGTCAGCTCAAACGACTCGGAGTCCGTCACCGGGCGATAGGCGGAGAGGGAATGTGTGTAAGGCAGCGTGTTTTTGAGCAGTGTCTCGTCGGTGCAGAGGGTTTTGAGCAGATCCCACGCCTGGTCGGGCACATCCGTGCGGGCGCTCATCGCCCACAGCGAACCGTTGAGCTGCGCGGCGTTGCGACCATTGGGGCCCTTGGGCAGCGCAATGCAGCCCCACTCGATGTCTGTGAACCGCAGCACGCGGTAGGGATAGGTCTTGTAGCGAATGTAGGACGAGAAGCGAAGCGGCGAAAACGCCACCTTGCCCAGCTCAAAATCGTTCACTGAGATCCTCGTGTTGCCCGCGAGCGCCGCCAATGACGACGCGAATCGCACCGCGCGAATCATCTCGGGTGTGTTGAAGCGCGCCTGCTTGCCGCGGCTGTCAAACAGGCTCAGTCCGTCGGTGGCGGCGGCCAACTGCCATCCAAAACCCACGCAGCCAAACTGGTCGACGCGCCCGTCGCCGTTGGTGTCCCTGGTGACGCGGCGGCAGATGTCGTAAAACTCGTCCCAGCTCCAGTCCGCGTCGGGCATGGGAATGCCCTCGGCTTTGAGGATGGACTTGTTCACGAACATCAGCTCGGGGTTTAGCTCGTTGGGCAGCGCGAAAGGCTGTCCGTCTAGCTGCCCAAGCCGCCAGGCGGATTCAAAGAACGCACCCGGATCGATGGGGTTCGGGCCATTGATGTATTCACGGAGCGGCATCAGCGCGCCCAATGAGGCCAGCGTCGAGAAATCTCCGGGCAGCACCACAAACACGTCCGGTTCCTGGTTCATCAGGATCTTGCCGGACAGCCACTCGGAATAATCGTCCTTGAGCGTGCCGGACCGGTACACCACTTTGACGCCAGGGTGGCTGTTTTCGTAGCTGGTGATGGCCTCGTCGATCCATCGGTAGGTGGCCTCCCTCGGCACATCCCAGAGCGAGCCGGAAAAGATACCGATCTCCATCACGATCTGGCGCGAGCGCAGCGCAATGCAAAGCGCCGCGACGGCCAGCAGCAGCGCGGCGCATAGCGTCAGCCATCCGCGACGGGCGGCGCTCACGACGGCTCCTTCACGAATCCGGCGCGCACCGCCCAGATGGCCAGCTGCGTGCGGTCCCTCAGCCCCTGCTTTTCCAGAATCGAGCTGATGTAATTGCGCACGGTGCCGTTGGAGAACCCAAGCTGCTTGGCGATCTCCTGGTTGGAGCGGCCCTGCGCAATCAGCCGCACGATCTTTCGTTCGTTGCCGGACAGCCCGCCCGCGCTCACCTGCTCGGGCGCGAGCTGTTCGCCCTGCGCCATCTGGGTGAACATGCGCACCAGCTTGCCGGTCACGGCGCGGTCCATCAGGGACTCGCCGCGGTACACGCTGCGAATGGCGTCCACCAGCTCTTCCATGGAGACGCCCTTGAGCAGGTACCCGCTCGCGCCGAACACCAGCCCGTCATGAATGTAGCTGTCGTCATCAAAGGTGGTCAGGATCAGCACCTTGACGTCCGGATGCAGCTGCTTGATGAGGCGCGTGGCGGCCACCCCGTCCATCTCCGGCATCCGCACATCCATCAGCACCACATGGGGGCGCTCGGCCTTGGCCTGTTCCACAGCGAGTCGCCCGTTGCCCACCGCGCCAACGACCTGGATGTCCGGCTGGGCGGACAGGATCATCTCCAGGCTCTGGCGGATCAGATCCTGGTCTTCGGCGATCAACACACGAATCACAGCTCGACCCCCTTTCTGAGCGTCAGGTGCGCGCACACGCGAAAGCCCCCGGCGTGATTGCCCACGTGCATCATCAGCCCGCCCAGGCTCTCCACGCGCTCTCGGATGTGCGAGAGCCCAAAGCCTTCCTCCACATCCTGGCAGCCGTCTCCGTCGTCCCAAATCTCGATCAGGATGTGCGTGTCGAACTGCTTGAGCCGGACGCGTATGCGTTTTGCGTGGCCATGCCGGATCGCGTTGGTGGCGCTCTCCTGCACGATGCGATAGATCGTCTCCTCCTCGTCGCCGGAGAGCCGCACCGGATCCACATCCAGGGTCAGCTCGGTGCCGGTGCTGCTCTGAAGCTGGTCGGCCATGTTGGCCAGGGCGCCGATCAGCGTGTGTCGCTCCAGCGCGTCGGGCCGGAGTTCGCGGACGCTTCTGCGCACGTCCGTCAGTCCGGTACTCGCCAGTTCCGCGATGCGGTCGATCTGCTCGGCCGACCGAATCGGATCAATGGACAGCGTGGCGCGCACCGCCTGCAATCCGGTGGAGATCGCAGTCAGCGTGTGGCCGATGGTGTCGTGAATCTCCCGCGCCAGCCGGTTCCGCTCGCGCACGCGCCCCATCTCGATGGAGCGTTCGGCGTAGTCGTGCAGCTGCAGGTTCGCCAGACGCAGCTCGTCGGCGGCCCGGGTCAGCTGCTGGTTGAGTTCCGCGATGCGCTTGTTCTCCCGGGCCTGCCGCCTGGCGATCTGCACCGTCAGCAGGATCGTGAGCAGCGCGACCATGGAGGTCATGATGTTGCGCGCCGCATACACCAGCGCGCGCGCCACGCGCGGCAACATATCCACGTAGGTGTTCAGCGAAGTCAGGGGCATCAGGGGCGAAAGCAGACTGTAATCCACCAGCAGATACAGGATCAGCATCGGCACGAGCAGCAGCATGCCCTTTTTGGAGTCCAGTGAGAAATACACGATCGCGTTGGTCACCCCAAGCAGCATGACGCCGGAAAAGCTGAACTCGGTGCACACCAGAATTCCGGCGCACAGCAGCAGATCCAGCGGCCACAAAAGCGCCGCCGTGCGCGGCTTGCCCGCATGCGTCCAGCGCTCACGAATCAGCGTGAGCGCCAGCATGGCGATCAGCAGCAACAGCGGCAGCGTCAGAGATTTAAAGAGGCTGGGCGGCAGCGCGGGCAGCTTCTCGAGAAAGGCGCGCGCATGAAATCCGCCGCCTATGTAGGCGCAACAGGCGCGCGTCACCAATGCCAGAAACGCGATCAGCGCGCCGCTCAGCGCAAACAGCATCAGCCGAAAAAACAATACACCTTTCGATGTGCTCATGGGCTACCCCCAGCCGCCTTGCCGCAGTCCGGCGCGTCGAACAAGTTACACCACATTATACTGCAAATTACGCGGCCTTCGCAATGCCTGGCTTCGTTTCCCGCGCCACGGATTTCTTGGCGCGCTTTTCCTTCATCATGTCCATGTATACGGCCGCCAGGATGACCACGCCCTTGATGACCGGCTGCCAGAACGGGTTGATGCCCATCAGGTTCAAGCCGTTGTTCAGCACGCCGATCACAAACACACCCAGGATCGTGCGCTGAATCTTGCCCACTCCGCCCAGCATGGACGTGCCGCCCACCACGGCCGCCGCAATGGCGTCCAGCTCAAAGCCCTGACCCACTGTGGGCTGACCGGAATACATGCGCGCGCACAGGATCACGCCGGAAAAGCCCGCGAGCAGGCCCAGCAGCGTGTACACGAAGATCTGAACCCTCTTGATATTGATGCCCGAAAAGCGCGCGGCGTCGGTGTTGCCGCCCACCGCATAGATGTGACGCCCGAGCTTGGTGAAGCTGAGCACATACGTGGTCGCGATGAAAAAGAAGATCATGTACCACACCGGCAGCGGCACACCTCCAAGGTACCCCACGCCCAGGAAGTTGAACTCGTCTATCATGGTTCTGACCGGCTGGCCGTTGGTGTACAGATACGCAACGCCGCGCGCGATGTTCTGCATGGCCAGCGTCACGATGAACGGCGGGATCGCGGTATAGGCGATGATGGTGCCGTTCACAAAGCCGAGCGCGGTACCGAGCGCGACGCCCACCAGCACGCCCGCCCACACCGGCAGCACGCCGGTGGCGATCAGCGTGGCGGCCACGGTGCCCGACAGCGCCAGCACCGAACCCACCGAAAGGTCGATGCCCAGGATGATGATCGCGAACGTCATGCCAAACGCCAGGCAGGCGTTGGTGGACACCTGCCGGAGCACGTTCAGGATGTTCTCCCGGCTGATGAACGAGTGGTTCGGGCTGGCGAACGCGAGAAACATACACATCGCGAACAGGCCGATCAAGATGGCCAGGTTCTCCCGGATGTAGTCAAGAGCGGAGTACCCGGCTCTACGCAACGTCATGTGAATCCCCTCCCGTGGCGAAATGCATAATGGTCTCCTGGTTGATCCCATCGCCGCTCAGATCCGCTTTGAGTTCACCCCGGCACATCACCAGCACCCGGTCGCACATGCCGATGATTTCCGGCAATTCCGAGCTGATCATCAGGATTGCCATGCCCGATTTGGCCAGATCGTCCATGATCTGATAGATCTCGGCCTTCGCGCCAACGTCCACGCCGCGCGTGGGTTCGTCGAGAATCAGCACCTTGGGCTCCGTGCCCAGCCACTTGCTGATAACCACCTTTTGCTGGTTGCCGCCGCTGAGATTTTTGACCAGCTGCTCCCGCCCGGGCGTGCGTATGCCCAGCTTGGTGATGTAGCTGTCCACGAAAGCGTCCTCGCTGGCCCGGTCCGGCCCGAACCAACGCATGAAGCGGTCGACCACGGGCAGCGTGATGTTGTAGTCCACGCCCCGGATCAGCACCAGCCCCTGCTCCTTGCGGTTCTCGGGCACCAGCGCCAGCCCGGAGCGCATGGACGAGAGCGGATCCCCGCCTGCGAACGGCGCGCCCTCCATCCGTATCTCGCCTGCGAACTCGCGGATGCCAAACAGCGCCTGCGCCAGCTCGGTTCTGCCCGCGCCGACGAGGCCCGACAGTCCAAGAATCTCGCCCCGCCTCAGCTCAAAGCAGATATCCTTCAGCACGCCCGGCACGTTCAGGTGAGACACGCTGAGAACCACCTCGCCCGGGCTGCGCGCGGAGCGCGCGTACAGGTCGCTCAGCGCGCGCCCCACCATCATGCGGATGAGTTCTTCGCGCGTGGTCTCCCGAATCACGCGCGTGCCGATGTATCCGCCGTCGCGCATGACGGTGACGCGGTCGCACACCCGGAATAACTCATCCAGCCGGTGCGAGATATAGATGATGGAGATGCCCTGCGCTCGCAGCTGGTTGATCACCTCGAACAGCATTTCGACTTCGCGCGTCGTCAGCGTGGCGGTGGGCTCGTCCATCACCAGGATGCGCGCGTTTTGGCTGAGCGCCTTGGCGATTTCCACCATCTGCTGCTGCGCCACAGACAGGGCGCGCACCTTGGCGGTGGATGGGACCTGCAGCCCCACGCGCCCGAGCAACTCGGAGGCGCGCGCATCCATCTCGCGCGACTTCAGAAAGCCGCCGCCCTGTTCGCGCCCCAGAAAGATGTTTTCGCTGATGGTCATATGCGGCACCAGGCACAGCTCCTGATGGATGATTGCGATGCCGCGCGACTGCGCATCCTGCACCGAGGTGATCCGAATCGGTTCATCGTCGATCCGGATCTCGCCGGCGTCAATGGGATGGATGCCGCCCAGAATCTTGATCAGCGTGGACTTGCCGGCGCCGTTCTCGCCCAAAAGTGCATGCGCCTCACCGGGCAGCAGATCAAACTGCATGTCCTTGAGCGCATGCACGCCGGGAAAATACTTATTGACGCCCTGCATCGTCAGGATCGGTTGCACATGCTTCCCTCCCCATGCTTTGAAAAGGAGGAGGAGTTTCCTCCCCCTCCTCTTGCTTATGAGCCGGCGACACTATTGCCAGCCGTCCAGGCCGAACTCGTCCACGTTGTCCTTGGTGATCAGGGTAACCGGCACCAGCACTTCCTTTTCAATGGCTTCGCCGGCGAGCAACTTGTACGCGAGCTCCGCGGCGGTGGTGCCGATGGTCTTGGGGGACTGGGCGGCGGAGCCTTCCAGCTTGCCTTCCTTGATCATCTTCTTGGCTTCGGGGGCGCCGTCCACACCGTAGATCAGGATCGGGTGGCTCACGCTGGCGGCTTGGATGGCGGCCAGTGCGCCCATGGCGGAGGGATCGTTCACGCCCATGACGACGTCCACGTCCGGATGCGCCTGCAGGATGCTCTCCATCTTGGTCATGGCCTGGTCCAGCTGGCCCTCGGAGGACTGACGGTCAATGATCTGATACAGATCCTTGCCCGCCAGCGTGTCGACCAGCGACTGGGTGCGGTCCAGGGCGGACTTCGCGGTGGGGTGCTCCAGCATGACGATCTTCGCGCCGTTGGGCAACTTCTTCAGCAGATCCTCGGCAACCACGACGCCCGCCTTGTAGTTATCGGAAGCGACGACGCAATCCACCAGGTCGAGGTCATACACCGGGGCGTCCACATTGATGATCGGGATGCCGGCGGCCTTGGCGGCTTCGAGCGCCGGGCGCACGCCCTGCCAGTCAACCGGGTTTAGGAAGATTGCATCCACCTTTTGCGCGACCATGTCTTCCACCTGGCTGATCTGCTTGGCTTGGTCCAGCGCCGGATCCAGCGTGATCAACGTGTCGCCATTGGCCTCCACCACCGACTTGATGCCGTCGTTGAGCGCGCCGAAGAACGGATTGTTCATCGTCATGTAGGTCGAACCAAACTTTTTGCCCTCGGCCATGGCGGCGCCCGCAACAAGCGCGGACAGCAGCATCAGCACGAGCAGGATCGAGAGAGCCTTCTTCATGAAACACGCACCTCCTCAGAATCTGTATCAAGAGTATAGCAACATCCAGTTCATCCCAATAGATGCCAAACGTAATGAGTTTTCATTACAAATGTCACTCTCCGCGCAAATCCTGCGATGCGGCGCCTTTGCTGTGGGAATCGAATGCCTTCCTTGTCCCCGCTCCGGAACCGTCCAGTTCGGCTTCTGACGTGTACATGCAAAAAAAATCGCCTCATAACATAAAAAGCTATTTACAAATGCCGTTCAATCTGGTATACTTTGATCCGTTCCCGCAAAGAACATGGGGCATTAGCGCAGTTGGTAGCGCGTTTGAATGGCATTCAAAAGGTCAGGGGTTCGACTCCCCTATGCTCCACCAAAGCCCGAACCGAAAGGTTCGGGTTTTTGCTATTTGCTAGTACAAAGAGACCTTGAGCTCATTAGAATCATGACGGATATTGCGTTTACAGGCAACGAAAAGCGCCTTGAAATGCTAAAGGGATTTGCTGACCCTGAACCGCATGAATGAGCAGCCCAAAAGTTTGGATGACCGACGCCGATGGGAGGGCGGGAGCATAGCCTGTGGTTTGGCAAATGAAGAGGCCCCCCGTCCGGGCTCTCGGGCCGGGGGAGGGGGGCAACAATCAGGAATTGAGCAGAAGCACCGACAGCGAGGTGTTGCAGTTCTGATCCGGTGTGAACGTGTTGGCGGTTTCGCTGAAGATATACAAGTCCAGCTGGGCTCCGGCGGCGAATGTCCAAATGCCGGTGCCGGAAAACACGCCATCTCGCGAAGTGGTGCTCAGGATGCTCATGGTGGTACCGTTTTCGCGCACCCCGCCGTAAACAGTTCCGTCCGTGTGAGTGCCTTGGATTCTATAGCTGACCTGCCAGCTGCCCGGCACAAGCAGCGTGACGGTGTTCGCGGTGGCATACGATACATTGGAGGCGTCCATTTCGTCGGGTGCGGGCAACTGCGTGTTTGTGTTCGCAGCCAAGGGGACCGGAGTGATTAAGGAACTGGAGAGCCCGCCATAGCCGAGCGTCATCGTGCCGGTCGCACCGGTCGGGCCGACTTCACCGACGGAGCCGGTCGCACCGGTCGGGCCGATCGGGCCGACTTCACCGACGGAGCCGGTCGCACCGGCTGGGCCTGCTGGGCCGACTGCACCGGCTGGGCCTGCTGGGCCGACTGCACCGGCTGGGCCTACCGGGCCGACTGCACCGTCGGAACCGGTCGCACCGGCTGGGCCTGCAGGGCCGGTTGCACCGACGGAACCGGCCGGGCCGGCTGGGCCTGCAGGGCCGGTTGCACCGACGGTACCGGCCGGGCCGATTGGGCCGATTGAGCCGGTGGGGCCCGTAGGGCCAGTAGGGCCAGTGGGGCCTGTGGGGCCGAGGAGGCCACCCACGCCGGTCGGGCCGATGGGACCAATGGGGCCGATGGGACCAATGGGGCCGATGGGGCCAATAGGGCCGATGGGACCAATAGGGCCGATGGGGCCGGTCAGGCCGAAGAGCGGGCATTCGCAGGGATGGCAATTGCAAGGGATCTGGCAGCCGTAGTGCGGGCGGCATTTGGTGTAAAACATGTGAATTCCTCCCTTTCTTTAAGAGATGGAGGGGTGTTCCGTGGCGGGGAATCACGAGCCCTTCATGTCCTATATATGCATCCGTGCGCGCCAACGTCATTCTGTGCATAAAATCTGCATTCATATTGACAGTGAGCAGCGAATACGGGCGAAAAATGGTGGAGATCCCATGCGCACGATCCGGCGCGACACGGCGGCCGGTGAAGCCGCGTGGCGATTTTTTGAGCGAATGACCACGGAAAGGTGAAGGCGATGTTCACATTGCCACTTTCGTATGATATAATGCTTCGTAAGAAAACCGGAAAATGGGGGATGGGTGCATGCGGGAGTTGCTGGGCACGCGAGAACTGCTGGACCTTACAAGAACCATTGCGGCGGCGCTGTTTGATGGGATCGAGTACCCATGGCAGGCGCTCCCGGGGATCACGGCGTTCATCCTGAGCCTGGGGCCGACGCTGAATCCTGTGGCGTTTGATCACCCGGCGGAGGACGTGTGGATCCACAAGAGCGCCAAGGTGTTCCCGTCGGCCTATCTGGGCGGACCGCTGATCGTGGATGAAGGCGCCGAGATCCGGCATTGCGCGTTCGTCCGGGGCAGCGCGATCGTGGGTAAGGGCTGCGTGGTGGGAAACTCCACCGAGCTGAAGAACTGCGTGCTGTTCGATTTTGTGCAGGTGCCGCACTACAACTACGTGGGCGATTCGATCCTCGGGCACAAGGCGCACATGGGCGCGGGCGCCATCACTTCCAATGTCAAGAGCGACAAGACGCTGGTGCGCGTGAAAGCCGAGGGTCTTGACATCGAGACCGGCATGAAGAAGTTCGGCGCAATCCTGGGCGATTTTGTGGAGGTGGGCTGCAACAGCGTGCTGAATCCCGGCTGCGTGCTCGGGCGGGGCGCGTCGGTATACCCAACCTCGTCGGTGCGCGGCGTGGTGCCGGACGGCTGCATCTTCAAGACCGGCGGCAAAATTGTGAAGCGCGTTTGATCGCGGACCAGGAAAGGATGGAGACCAAATGGGCAGACTTTTTGGAACGGACGGCGTGCGCGGCGTCGCCAATGACACGCTGACCTGCGAGCTGGCCATGCAGATTGGGCGCGCGGCGGCGACGGCCCTTTCGGGCGGCAGCAGGCGGCGGCCGGTGTTTGTCGTGGGCATGGATCCAAGGCTTTCCAGCGATATGCTGTCCTTTGCGCTGATGAGCGGGCTGTGCTCGGTGGGCGCGGATGTGATGGCGCTGGGGGTGGTGCCAACGCCCGCCGTGGCTTACCTGGTTGGCAAGTATAAGGCCGACGCGGGCGTGATGATCTCCGCTTCCCACAACAGCGCCGAGTTCAATGGCATCAAGATCTTTAGTGGGGACGGCTACAAGCTGCCCGACGAACTCGAGGAAAAGATCGAAGAGATCGTGCTGGAGCAGCGGCGCGAAGCGAACACGATCGCCACCGGCGAGGACATCGGCCAGGTGACTTACAAGACCAGCGCCGTCAAGGACTATGTGGACCATTTGAAGAGCACCGTGTCCCATTCGCTGTCCGGGCTGCACATCGCGGTCGACTGCGCCAACGGCGCGGCCAGCGCCACGGCGCGGCGGCTGTTTACCGAGCTTGGGGCCGAGGTGGATGTGCTGTTTGACCAGCCGGACGGCATCAACATCAACAATGGCTGCGGCTCCACCCACATGGAGGCGTTGACCGAGTACGTCAAAGAGCGCCAGCTGGACGCGGGCGTGGCCTTCGACGGCGACGCGGACCGCTGCCTGATGGTGGATAAGTTTGGCAATTTGTTCGACGGCGACTTCATCATGGCGATCTGCGCGCGCGACATGAAAAAGCGCGGCAAGCTGAACAAGGACACGGTGGTCGGCACCATCATGACCAATCTGGGCTTCATCCGCTTCTGCGACGAGAACGGTTTGCGGTTCACTGCCACCAAGGTGGGCGACCGATTCGTGCTGGAGGAGATGCTGCTGGAGGAATATGACTTTGGCGGCGAACAGTCCGGTCACGTGATTTTCCGCGACTTTGCCACCACGGGCGACGGTGAGCTAACCGCCATCCAGCTGCTCAGTCAGCTGCGGCGCGAGAGCGCCCAGCTGTGCGAAATGGCCGGCATCATGACCCGCTTCCCGCAGTCGATGATCAATGTGAAGGTGTCGCCCCAGGGCAAGCTGAACTTCTACACCGATCACGGTGTTAAGGCCGCCATCGAGGCGGCCAAGCAGGCGTTGGGCAAGGATGGGCGCGTCGTGGTGCGCGTGTCGGGCACCGAGCCGCTGATCCGCGTGATGGTGGAGGGGGAGGACGCCCAGCAGATCGAGCGCATTGCGGGCGAGCTGGCGGATGTGGTCAGGGCGCAGCTGTGCGCGAATTGACCCCGCAACCGAATGGACGCAGGGCAGGGATGCTCGACATGCGCTTGCATGGAGTCCGGAACATTTTCCCAAGGGAGATTCACCATGTCTGAACAGCGCAGCCGCCGAAACCGCAGGCTGGGCGCGCTGAACGACTACATCCGGCTCGGCGCAGAATTGCGGGGAGGCGCTGGGTAGCCGCTGATGAAATTGCCGCCCGGCGGCGTGCTTGATCAGTGGTTGCCTGTGGAAACACGCTTCAGAAAAATGAACGGCGGGTGAACACCGTCGTTCTTTTTACTCGCATTTGAAAATCCGCCCATGTGTGTGTTATAATGGCGTATCAACTGAAGAATACGGAGGAACAACTTCCATGAAAAAGCTGCTCTGCCTGGCCTTGGCGCTGCTCTTGACCTTTGCGTTGCCGGGCTGCGCTGGCCTCGCTCAGACCACTGACGCCGAGGTGGATGCGCAGATTCCGCCCGAGCTGGACTACGCAAACAACCCGGAACTGGCCGCCCAGCTGGGCGTGGATCAGTGGGATGACGACGAGCTCGGCGAGGATGCCGAGGACGACGATTTTGACGAGGAGTACGACTACGACGTCCCGCGCAGCATCGTGCCGGCCACCGACGCCGACCAGATTCAGGGCGCGCCCCAGGTGGATTTCAAGATCAGCGACACCCAGTTTGTGGGCCAGATCGACGAGATGGCCACCTACTCCGACGAGTACCTGGGCAAGACGTTCTCGCTGATTGGTTATGTGCTGTATAACAAGGACTATCCGCCCGCCCCGTTCGCCATCGTGCGGGACTACATCGAGCCGGACCACGACCACGACGGCGACGGCCAGCCCGATCACGAGACCAGCGAGGACGACGAGCCCTATCAGATGGGCATCGACTGCGCGTACGAGGGCACGCTGCCCGCCGAGAACAGCTGGGTGCGCGCCGTGGGCGTGCTGGCCGAGTACCACTACACCGACGAGGACGGCGAAGGCTATGACGCGCTGAAGTTCGAGATTAAGTACATCCAGGCCGTCCCCGAAACCGAGGGCGGCAGCCGAACCGTGACGGGATAGGCGGGCGCTTGCGGCCGCCTGTCGGCGGCCAGTGCGGAAGCAGCCTGCGGACGCGCAGGTCGCCTTTCGGCGGCTTTGATCCGGGGGCTTCGGCCCCCGAAAACCCCCTTGGGACTGGCTGTTCCGCAAGCTCCACACTCTTTTCCTGCATGACATATGCTTTTTTGACAGCCTGGGGCCGCCTGACAGGGCGGCCTTTTTTCATATTTGAGATCTTGACAGCGTACACTCCAACCGGTATACTGTGAAATTGAATTTGGAATTCTGTTTCGATTTGGAGAATGTGCATGCGCAAGGTTTTTTTGTGGGCGATTTTGCTGGCGTTCCTGTCGTCTGGCTGCGCGCCCGCCACGGAGACTGGACAGGGGGGCAAGCTGGCCGTGGTGGGAACGGTCTTCCCGCTCTATGATTTTGCCCGGGTGGTGGGCGGGGAGCGGGTGTCCGCGAGCATGCTGCTCAAGCCCGGGGTGGACAGCCACTCCTTCGAGCCGTCGCCCCAGGATCTTTTGAAGATCCAGTCGGCGGACGTGTTTTTGTGCATCGGAGGGGTGGACGAGGCCTGGGTGAATCGGGTGTTCGGTTCGATGCAGCAACCACCCCGTGTGTTGAGGCTGATCGAGCTGGAAGGTGAGGCCGAGGGCCAGGACGACCATGATGAGCACGGCCACTCCGACGAGCACATCTGGCTGGATCCGGGCATTGCGGCGAAAATGGCGCAGGCCATCGGCGGCGCATTCGCCGAGGCCGACCCACGGCACGCAACGGACTACCGGGCGGCGGCGGACGCGTATCAGGGGCGGCTGAACGAGCTGTCTGAGCGGTTTCAGGCGCTGGTGGACGGCGCGAAGCGCAAGGAGATCGTGGTGGGCGACCGGTTTCCGTTTGCGCACTTCACCGAGGCGTTTGGAATCGAGGCATATTCAGCCTTTGCCGGCTGCGGAGACGAGGGAGAGCCCAGCGCGCAAGTGCTCGCCCAGCTGATCGAACGGGTGCGGACGGACAGGTTGCCAGTGGTGTACAAGACGGAGCAGTCGGATGGGCGCATCGCCCGGGCCATTGCCAGCCCCGCCGGGGCGGAGGTGCTGGAACTGCACTCCTGCCACAACGTCAGCCCAGATGAGCAGGGAACGGCCACGTATCTGTCGCTGATGGAGGGGAATCTGCGGGCGCTTCAGGTGGGATTGAATTGACAGACGCGCGGGCGAACAGTGTTTGCCCGCATCTTGTTTGCGGAGGTGCATGCGTATGGCCGCGCGCGGAGCATACAACACCCGCCAGCGGGCGGAGATCCTGGACTATCTGGAGAGCCACCGCCAGTGCAGGCTGAGCGTGGACGAGCTGGTCAAATCCCTGGCTGAGCGGGGCGTCGCCGTGGGGAAAACCACGGTGTACCGCCTCCTGGAAGCGCTGGCCCTGTCCGGAGCGGCCAAGAAATATCCGGGCGCGGACGGCGCCACCTGTTACCAATACGTGGCCGATGCCTCGGCTTGCCAGCACCATTCCCACCTGGTGTGCGAGGGCTGCGGCGACCTGCTGCACGTGGAGTGCGACGTGATGAAGCGGCTGGCCAGCCATATGCTGCACGAGCACGGCTTTGCGCTCGACGAGGAGAGAACCCTGCTGTACGGGCGCTGTGCCCGCTGCCGCGCCGAGGAATAACACCAATTCAAAATATTAACGCCTCCAAAGCGGCGAGAGTTTTTTCATTGGTATAAAGGAAACGGGCGGGACTGATCATCCCGCACCCATAAGGATGGTGATTCAAGTGGCGTTGATTGAACTGCGCGACGTGTGCATGAGCTATGAAAACCTGCCCGCCGTGCTGCACGTGTCGGCACAAATCGAGCCGGGCGACTACGTGATCGTGGTGGGGGAGAACGGCTCGGGCAAGTCAACCCTCATCAAGGGGATTCTTGGGTTGCGCCCTCTAAAGAGCGGCAAGATCGATTTTGGCGACGGGCTGCTGCAGACCCAGATCGGCTACCTGCCCCAGCAAACGGCGGCGCAGCGCGACTTTCCGGCCTCGGTGCGGGAGGTGGTGCTGTCCGGGCTGCTGCCGTCCCTGGGCGCGCGGCCGTTTTACAGCAAGGCCGACAAGGAAAAGGCGCGGGACGAGATGGACAAGCTTGGCATCGGCCGCCTGGCGAAGAAGTGCTACGGTGAGCTGTCCGGCGGCCAGCAGCAGCGGGTGCTGCTGGCGCGGGCCATGTGCGCCACCCGCAAGCTGCTGCTGCTGGACGAACCCATGTCCGGCCTGGATCCCATGGCCACGGCGGAGCTGTATCAGCAGATTCGCGCGCTGAACCGGGCGCGGGGCGTGGCGGTGATCATGGTGTCGCACGATGTGGGCGGCGCGCTGAAGGACGCCACCAAGGTGCTGTGCATGCATCAGACCATGGCGTTTTTCGGCACGGTGGACGAGTTCTACCACACGCATTATTCGGACGAGCTGACGGGCGGTGATTACCACCATGTTTGAGGCGCTGATGTTGATGTTCCAGTACGATTTTATGGTGCAGGCGCTGGTTGTAGGGATTCTGATCTCGCTGTGCGCGGCGCTGCTCGGGGTCAGCCTGGTGCTGAAGCGCTACTCGCTGATCGGCGACGGCCTGTCGCACGTGGGTTTCGCGGCGCTGACGGTCGCCATGGCGATGAACCTTCAGCCGCTTGCCGTGGCGATTCCGGTGGTGGTGCTGGCGGCGTTCCTGCTGCTCAGGCTCAGTGAATCCGGAAAGATCAAGGGTGATTCGGCCATCGCGCTGCTGTCCACCACGGCGCTGGCGCTGGGCGTAATCGTGGCCGACCGGAGCAAAGGGCTGAACGTGGACGTGAAGAGCTATCTTTTCGGCAGCATTCTGGCCATGAGCCGGAGCGACGTTTGGGTGTCGGTCATCCTGTCGGGCTGCGTGCTGATTCTGTTTGCGCTGTTCTACAACCGGCTGTTTGCCGTCACGTTTGACGAGGGTTTCGCCAAGGCCACCGGCACGAAGAGCGAGCTGCTGAACGTTTTGATCGCGCTGCTGACGGCGGTGACCATCGTGGTGGGCATGCGCATGATGGGCACGCTCCTGATTAGCAGCCTCGTCATCTTTCCGGCGCTGACCGCCATGCGGGTGATGAAGAGCTTTCGCCAGGTGGTGCTGACGGCGGCGCTGCTGTCCGCGTTCTGCATGGCGCTGGGGCTTTTTTGCTCCATGGCGCTGTCCATCCCGGCGGGGGCCAGCGTGGTGGCTGTGAACGCGACGCTGTTTGCGGTTTTCAGCGCAATTCGGTGGGCGAGAAAGGCGTGATGCGAATGATTCCAGTGGTGGCGGGATTGGTCGTCAGGGACGGCAAATACCTGATCTGCCAGGCCGACAAGCCGGCTTACGGCGGCCTGATGTGGGAGTTCCCGGGCGGCAAGCTGGAGGCGGGCGAATCGCCCGAGGCGGCGCTCGAGCGCGAATTGAAGGAAGAACTTGGGATCGAAACCCGCGCCGGGCGCGTCTATGATGTGGCGCGCCACGTGTATGCAGACACGGGCCGCGACGTGCTGGTGATGTTCTATTCCGCGGAGATTCTGTCCGGCGAACCGCGGGCGCTGGACGGCCAGCGAATCGCCTGGGCGAGCCCCGACCAGCTGAGCGGATACGCCTTCGCCCCGGCGGACGCCAGCGTGGTGCGGAGGTTGGCGCGGGAAAAACTGACAGTTGAACGCCTATATTGATGCTTACGCGCGAATACGCTTTACGGGCGGCCTCGCGATCGAGTATACTGTGATTACCAACCTGGCGCAAGGAGGTCTGTTTATGGAATTTATCAACAGCATCATCATGCAGGATCTGCCCGGCATCATCATGCTGGTTGTTGGATTTATACTGATCGTTGTGGAGATGTATATACCCGGGTTTGGCGCGCCTGGCATCATCGGCAGCATTCTGACCATCGCGGGCATCGCGATGTGGGCCGAATCTCCGCTGCAGGCGCTGGTGATGACGATCATCATCGTGGCGCTGCTCTGCATCGCGCTGTCGATCTCCATTCACTCGCTCTCAAAAGGGCGGCTGGCGAAATCAAAGCTGGTGCTGCACCAGGTTTCGGGCGCGGCGCAGGAGCTGGGGGAGAATGACCTGAGCTACTTTGTGGGCCATGAGGGCGTGGCGAAAACCGTGCTGAGGCCTGCTGGCATGGGCGAATTTGACGGGGTGAAGCTGAACATCGTCTCGGACGGCGAGTTCATCCAGAGCGGCGCGAAAGTGCGCATCGATCACGTGGAGGGCAACCGCATCGTGGTCAGCGAGATCAAATAAGGGGGACACAGGGAGGAATCGCCATGAACAGATCCACCCGCGCGGTCGCACTCGTATTGGTTCTGATGATGCTGGCGCCCGCCTTGGCGCGCGCGGAAGTCGCGGCGGCTGCCACCCGAACGACAGTGGAGAATTTCATAGCCCGCATGGACACGGGCGACCGCATCCCGGTGGATGTGCGCGCCCAGATGGTCTATGCCACAGACGAGGACGCCATGACGCTGTTCGCCGATGTGACGGCGGGCGCGGGGCAGGTGTTCGCGGGCGGCGTCTGGAACAACGAGGAACAGGCCGTTTACACCATGGATGGCCTCAGCGCCAACTACGCCATCAGCATGGAAGAGGCATTGAAGCAGGAGCAGGAAGAGGAATACGACTACATGCCCTACAGCACGAACATGCTCAGCGAGCTGGGCGCCGCGCTGTACGAGGTGATCGAGGAATCCGAGAAGATGACGCCCGAGCAGCAGCAGGCGCACAGCGCGGAGATCCTTCGGTTGGTGGGCGTCGACCTGGCCGTGGAACCCGCGAAAGTGCAGACCGAGGTGCTGGGCGAGAAGATGAGCCTGTACTGTGTCGAGGTGCGGATCGACGCCGCGAAGATGGACGAGATTTTCAACCACCCCTTCCCGGAGGCGCCCGCAGTCGGCGCGTTCTTCTCCAAGTACCTGGATTTCATGGTGGACGCGATGCGGCGCCAGGACGTGGAGATCAGCCGCGAGCGCGCGTTCAGCGACATGCTCAAGCAGGACGGCGGCGAGATGACGATGCGCCTGGCGGTGCTGACGGACGAGACGGGCGACCACCTGCGCGTGGACGCGCTGCAGACCATCGACCACCTGCTCAGCGAGGGCGACAAGCGCGGCGCCATCTCCACGCAGATGGGCTTCCAGATGCGCAGGGACGAGCGCGGCCGGCACGGATTGGTGATCCTGGAGGCGGCCGACGACTACGCCGTCACCGACGGCCAGCTGAAGTTTGACCTGCTGCCCCGGGAGGGCGCGCCGCTTAATAGCGTCAGCGCGGTCCTGACCTGGACGCCCAAGAAAGAGGACCGCTGGACCCCGCCCATGCGGCTGGCGCTGGACGGCGTGCACAGCGTCAACAGCCAAAACGAGCGGCTGATCAACGGCACGCTCAGCACCGCCTGGGGCAGCAGCGAGACCCGCGTCAAGCTGGACGCGCGACTCGTCCAGGGAGAAACCGGGCAGAGCGGCCCGGTGAAGCTGACCGTCACCACCGGCGAGATGGAGAAAGAGGGCGCCGTGCACCGGGAAGACACTCGTTTTCTGCTGGGGTTCGACCTGAAGCTCGAGCAGATCTCCATGTCCGATGTGCCGCCGGTTCCGGAGAAGCCCACAGTGCGCATCGCGGAGATGACCAAGGAGCAGCAGCGACAGCTGGACAGCGAGTTGTCTATCCGCGGCATCATGAGCTATGGCGCGCTGATGGCCACGCCCGGCGTGGCCCGGCTGATCAGCGACGCGACGATCGCCGCCCAGCGCGCGTTCGAGGAGATGCTGGAGGACGCCCGAACCGAGTACGGCGCCCCGCCAGCCCCATCGACGCTGTAGAGGAGGGCGCGCGCACCGCGCCGCCTGCCGCCCGCCAAAGCCCGAATCGCGTTTGTACGCGCACCGGAGCGATAGCCGACCCACTTGGGCCGTATCGAATAAAACTGGCCATTGTTGAAGGAGGAAGAAAGAATCATGAAGAAGCCGCTGAAGAAGGTGCTGTCCCTGATGATGGTGCTGGCGCTGTTCGCGCTGCCCCTGTCCGCGCTTGCCGAAGGGGGTAAGCTGCATACCGTGAAACTGAGCAATTTCGAGGTCAAGATCAACGAGGAAGAGCCGATCAAGGTCGACTTGAGCTTCGAGAGCACTTTCGGCATGGACGCCGACAACTTCTATTACGCCGCCAAGGCGGACGCCGGCAAGAATCCGGTGGCCAATTTCCAGCTGTCCGGAGAGGACGAAACCCTCAAGCTGAAGCTGGACGGGATGAAGAGCAACTACCAGATTACCATGGCTGACCTCGAGCAGCTCATGAAGGCCGGCATGGAGAGCGCCACCGGCGCGGCGGCGGCCGAGATGCCGTTTGATCCGGAGGATCTTCAGAAGATGGTGGAGTCCTACGTCGAGATGATCCAGAGCTTGAGCGAGACCGAGAAACTGGATGAAGTCTCTTTCCGGCAGATGCTGGACGAGGCGGGCATCGCTTACGAAAGCAAGGCCGAGCAGGCCCAGGTGTTCGACGAGACCATCGACGCCACCCGCTACGATGTCAATCTGACGCTGGACGACATGGATAAGATGATGGCCTACATCGGCCAGAAGGTGCCCGCCTATAAGGACTACATGGATGCCTATGTGGACTTCATGCAAAAGGCCATGGCCGCTTCGGGCGAAGGCATCGAGATTGACAAGGAACACCTCATCAAGAGCATGTACGCCGAGTTGGGCGTGGATCTGACCGTCGGCATGAGCGTGTGGAGCACCGAGGATGAGAGCAAGACCCGCGTGGAACTGAACGAGGTCGTGGCCATCACCACCGAGGGCGATGAGACCAAAACAGAAACCGTCAAAATGCCGTGCGTGGTCGAAGCCATTACGACCGACGACGCCCAGAAGATGCGCATGACCATGGACATGGACGCCCAGGGCGACCAGATGAACTTTACCATGGACATCGACGCTCAGGGCCCGAAGGGCGCGCAGAAGGGCCTCATGACCATGAAGATGACCGTGGCCGAGAAGGATGCGCCGCTGGTTGGCATGGACATGCGCTGCACCTATGACGAGACCGCCAAAGAATTTGACTTCAGGATGGCTGTGGACGCCGAGGACGTGCTGGTGAACATTGGCCTGAGCAGCGCCAAGAACGGCGACGCCAGCCGCGTCACGCTGGCCGTGGACGCCACTGAAAAGGAAGAGAAGCTGTTCGCGTTCAGCCTGGGCTTCGACTTCGCCCAGAGCGAGGCCGAGCTGCCCGCCGGCCAGTTGCTGGATCTTTCCGACAAGCCCGTCGTCAACATCGCCCAGCTGACCCAGGAGGACGCCGCGCAGTTCCAGACCGACGTCACCACCGTGGGCATCATGGGCTATGGCGCGCTGATGCAGACCGAAGGCGTGGCCAAGCTGCTGTCCATGGCCATGACCGCCGCCACCCAGATGATCACCGAGGTGTCTGAGCAGATGGAAGCGGCCGCATAATTGTCACAATACGTTAGGAAGGGGCGTTGACCATGGATTTTGCGACGTTTGGCGTGCTGCTCCTGATCGTGCTGGCGATCATCCTGCTGATTATCTTCTTCACGTTCATGCCGCTGGGCCTGTATTTCAAGGCGCTGGTGTCCGGCGTGCATGTGGGCCTGGCGTCGCTGGTGGGGATGCGCTTTCGCGGCATCAATCCCAACCGCGTGGTGCTGCCGCTGATCAAGGCCACCAAGGCTGGGCTGAAGCTGGATGTGAACGAAATGGAAGCGCACTTGCTGGCCGGCGGCAACCTGGACCGCGTGGTCAACGCGCTGATCGCCGCGCAGAGCGCCAACATCCCGCTGGAGTTTGACGCCTGTCGCGCCATCGACCTGGCCGGGCGCGACGTGCTGCAGGCCGTGCAGATGTCGGTCAATCCGAAGGTCATTGAGACCCCGGTCATCGCCGCCATCGCGAAAGACGGCATCGAGCTGCGCGCCAAAGCCCGCGTCACCGTGCGCGCCAACATCGCGCGGCTGGTGGGCGGCGCGGGGGAGGAGACCATCATCGCCCGCGTCGGCGAGGGCATCGTCACCACCGTGGGCTCGGCGGAGACCCACAAGGAGGTGCTGGAAAACCCCGACCTGATCAGCCAGACCGTGCTGGCCAAGGGGCTGGACGCAGGACCGGCATTTGAGATCCTGTCGATCGACATCGCCGACGTGGACGTGGGCCGGAACATCGGCGCCCAGCTGCAGATGGATCAGGCCGAGGCCGACCGCCGGATCGCCCAGGCAAAGGCCGAGGAGCGGCGCGCCATGGCCGTCGCCCACGAGCAGGAAATGAAAGCGTCCGTTCAGGAGCAGCGCGCCAAGGTGGTGGAGGCCGAGGCCGAGGTGCCCCGCGCCATGGCCAGCGCCCTGCGCGAAGGGAAGCTCGGCGTGATGGACTACTACCAGATGCAGAACGTGATCTCCGACACCCGCATGCGCGAGTCCATCGCGGGCGAGCAGCAGCCCCCGATGGCTCAGCCGGAGGGCGAAGGTCCGCGCAAGAAGTAACGACCACTTGGCGGGCGAACCATTTGGTTCGCCCGCCTCCTCTGAGGGGGGAATCCCATGGATGATTTGATCGGCGTCATCATCATGCTGGTCATCGGCGGCATTGGGCTGTACAGCAGGGCGCACAGGAAGCAGCAGGCCGGGCAGAGGCAGAGCGCCCCGGTCGGGCAGCAGAGCGCCCAAAAACGGCAGGCGGGGCCTGTGAGCCTGGGCAGCGCGTTTCAGCTGCTGCTGGAGCAGGTGGAGCGGCAGGCGGAATCCGCCCGCTCAGGGGTCGCACCCAAGCAGGCCAGACCCGCGCCCGGTGCGGAGGCTGAAGGGGAGAGCCTTGCGGACGCTTACGGCTGCGAGGGCGGCTCCATGCCGCACGACACCCACGAGGGCGAGGAATTCCCCGGCCATGAGCACCGGACGGGCGCGTCCATGGCTGTGGGCCGCGCGCCCGAAACCGAAATCCCCGCGCCGGTCGCGGCGCCGCGGCGCGACCACCTGACGCCCAGCCAGATGAAAAACGCGGTCGTCATGGCGGAGGTGCTGGGGCGGCCTGTGTCCATGCGCAAGGGGGGTGTGAGGCAATGAGCGACATTCGCACGCTGATCGCGGACGACGATCCGGGCATGCGCCTGGTGATGAAGAAAATGGTGGGCTTGGCCGATGGGTTCGAGCTGGTCGGCGAGGCCGAGCATGGCGGGCAGCTGATTGAGCTGTTCAAGCAGCACAGGCCGGAGCTGGTGATCATGGATGTGGAGATGCCCGAGCTGACGGGTGTCGAGTGCGCGCGCGTGATCCAGGATCACGATCCGAAGACCGTCATGATTTTTGCCACCGCCCACGAGCAGTACATGAAGGACGCGTTTGAGGTATACGCCTTCGATTTTTTGGTGAAGCCTTTCAAGATGGATCGGGCGCTGAAGACGCTTCAGCTGGTGCGGGATAAGCTGCGCCAGCCGATTTCAGACGCCGTCAAGCCCACCGAGAAGCGGGAGCCGCGGCCCGAGCGCCTGATCATCAAGGGCAAAGATGGCATGAGTTTTGTGGATCTGGACAAGCTGTTGCTGATCCAGCGTGAGGAGCGGCAGACGGCGCTCTACGCCGAGAATGAGCAGCGCTTCATTACCTCCGAAACGCTGTCGGAGCTCGAGCAGCGGCTGCCGGAGAGCTTTTTCCGCAGCCATAAGTCCTACATTGTGAACATCAACCAGATCGATTCCATCACGCCTTATGGGCGCTGGACGTACGTGGTTCGGCTGCGTGGCACCAAGCGCGACGCGCTGATCACCAGCGAGAAGTTTGAGGAGCTGCAAAAGCTGTTTTCGTGATGTCAACGGTGTGGACGCGCAGTGCGCGTCCGCGCCGGTTTCGCGCAAATTCATCCGGACGGCCACTGGCCGTCCATATCCATATCGACAGGAGGCGACTTATCCCATGGTCTCTCAAAATGCCCTGGAGCCGGCGCTCAGCCGCGCGCTCAAGCAGGGCGGCGATTTCGCGGAGTTTTTCCTCGAGGACACCCTTCAAAACACCGTGCATTTGGTGGACGGCGAGGTGGACGTGGCCAACACCTCCCGCAAGCACGGCGCGGGTCTGCGCATCTACAATGGGCTGAATAGCATCTATGTGCACACGAACGACACCTCTCCCGAGGGGCTGATGCGCCTGGCCGACCAGGCCGCGGCGGCCATCGGTTCCGCAGGGGATAAGCCCGTGCTGCTGAGGGCGTCCAGCGCAAGCAATATCCACCCGGTGCTTCAGCCGGGCAGGGGCGTTCCGGGCGCGCGCAAAAAGGCGCTTGCCGAGCAGGCGTACAAGGCCGCCAAAGCCGTAAGCCCCGAGATCTCCCAGGTCAGCGTGAACTTGATGGATAAGCAGACCAGCGTGCTCATCGCCAACAGCGACGGGCTGTTCGTACCCGACGAGCGCGCCTATACCCGCTTCTTCATCGAAGCCGTGGCCAGCAAGGATGGCGAATCGCAGAGCGGCCACCACGGTCCGGGCGCGATGATGGGCTATGAGCTGTTCGAGACGCGCGTGGACGTGGAGCAATCCGCCAAAGTGGCCGCTGACATGGCCGTCACCATGCTGCACGCCGACTTCTGCCCGGCGGGCCAGATGCCCGTGGTCATCGGCGACGCGTTCGGCGGCGTGATCTTCCACGAGGCCTGCGGCCATTCGCTGGAGGCCACCGCCGTTGCGTTCGGAAACAGCGAGTTCACCGGCAAGCTGGGCCAGAAGATCGCATCCGACGTGGTCACCGCCATCGACGACGGCACCCTGCCCAACGAGTGGGGTTCCACTAACATCGACGACGAGGGCACGCCCACGACCAGACTGGTGCTGATCGAAAACGGCGTCCTGAAAAACTACATGATCGACCGGCTGAACGGGCGGCGCATGGGCATGGCCCCGACGGGCAGCGCCCGGCGGCAGGACTATTCGTTTGCCCCCACATCCCGCATGCGCAACACCTTCATCGCGGCGGGCGATTCGGATGACGACGAGATCCTGCGCACCATGGGAGACGGGTTGTTCGCAAAGGTCATGGGCGGCGGCTCAGTAAACCCGGTCACGGGCGAGTTCAACTTCGCCGTGAGCGAGGGATATCTGGTGAAGGACGGCAGGATTGTCCGCCCGGTGCGCGGGGCGACGCTGATCGGGCGGGGCAGCGAGGTGCTGATGAAGATCGACCGCGTTGGCAAAGCCATGAAGATGGGGCAGGGCATGTGCGGCTCGATCTCGGGCTCGGTCCCGACCAACGTGGGCCAGCCGCTGATCCGCGTCACCAACCTGACCGTGGGAGGTAGATAAATCATGCAACTGCAAGAGTTTCTGGATCGATTGTTTCAGGGCGCGCAGCGCCGGGGCATCGCGGCCTGCGAGGCCTACATCAGAACCGGCGACAGCTTTTCCGCCCAGGTGGTAAACGGCGAGGTGGTGGACTTCAGCGCGTCCAGCGGGCTGGGGCTGAGTTTCCGCGCGCTGGTGGATGGCAAAATGGGCTATGCGTCCACCCAGGCGCTGGACGAGGACGCCGTCGGCATGCTGATCGAGGGGGTCGTCACCAATGCGCGGCTGATCGGCAGCGCCGACGAGCAGTTCATCTTCCCCGGCAGCGCAAGCTATCCCCGATGTGATGTGTATAACCCGGCCATCGACGCGATCCCGGCGGTGGACAAGATCGGGTGGGCCAAGGCGCTGGAGAAACACACGCTGGCGCAAGACCCGCGCATCGCTCAGGTGGAGGCCTGCGTGATCCTGACCGAGTCGCAGCGGGTGCGCATCGTGAACTCCATGGGGCTGGACGTGTCGCATGGCGACAACGTGCTGGGGGCATACTCCGCGCCGGTGGCCAAGGATGGCGATCGGGTGAACAGCGGGTTCGAGTACCAGTTCGTGCGCAGTCCCGAGGCGCTGGACATCGGCTGGATCGCCAAAGCTGCGGCCGCCGTCGCGGTGGATCAGCTGGACGGCCAGAGCGTGCCGTCCGGGAAATACAGGGTCGTCGTCGAGAACACCGCCATGGCATCCCTGCTGGGCGCGTTCGACGGCGTATTCTCCGCCGACGAGGCGCAGAAGGGGCTGTCGCTGCTGAAGGGCAAGGAGGGGCAGGTCATCGCCTCTTCGGCGGTCACGCTGATGGACGACCCGCTGGACGCGCGCGGGGCCTGCTGCGCGCCGTTCGACGCCGAGGGCGTGGCCGCGTATCCCAAGAAGATCATCGACGGCGGCACGCTGACCACGCTGCTGCACAACCTCAAGACCGCCAAGAAGCAGGGGCTTTCCGCCTCCACGGGCAACGCCAGCAAGGCGGGTTACGCCGCGCCCGTCACGGTGGCGCCCAGCAATTTTTTCTTTGCGCCGGGCGCGGACGCTTTGGACGCGCTGCTGCTGAAAGCTGGCGATGGGCTGCTCATCACGGAGCTGCAAGGGCTGCACGCGGGCACCAATGCCATCAGCGGCGATTTCTCGCTGGCCGCCAAGGGATATGTGATCGAGGGTGGCAGGAAGGGCCGCGCCGTCGCGCAGATCACGCTGTCGGGCAACTTCTTTGAGCTGCTGAAGGGGATCCTCGCCGTGGGCGACGACCTGCGTTTCTCCATGCCGGGGGCCAGCTGCATCGGCAGCCCGTCGGTGTTGGTGAAGGAACTGTCGGTGGCCGGGGAATAAAGGAGAGCGGCGGGCGAACGCAGTTCGCCCGCTTCGCATTGTTTACACATTCGATGTTTGCATTTTTCCCGCGCAGGCGCTATAATGATAGATAAATATTGATCATTGTGCGGAGGATGCCACCTGTGGATTACAGATATCGCCGTCGGCCCAAGCGCCGGGTGACTGGCCGGTTTTACGCGTTTCTGACGGTGCTGTTGATTGTGTGCGTGGGCTTTGGCGTGTTCCTGAAGGAGCGGGGCAGCGCCAGCCAGCCGCCGACATCGCTGGAGCCGAAGCCGATTTACGACTACACCCAGCTGGCCACGCAGACGCCGGCTGTGCAGCCCACCGCCGCGCCCGCGCCGGAAACGAAGACGATGACGCTGCAGACCACCCCGCCGGAGGCCACGCCGGATCCCCAGGGCGGCGCGCAGCCCGACCAGACGCTGCCTCCCGAGGGCGACGGATTCATTCTCCCCGAAGAAGACCTGCCTGTGCTGGCGCCTCAGGACGTGGTCGTCGTGGACAGCGTGCATGCCCGCACCGATCTGCCCCAGGAGTGGCGCAACATCCTGCTGCTGGGCAGCGACGCGCGCAACCTGAAGAAGATGGACCGCTGCGACACGATCATCATCGCCTCGATCAACACCAACACCGGTAAGATCAAGCTGACCTCCATCATGCGAGACACGATCGTAAACATCCCCAAGCACGGCCAGCAGAAGATCAACGCCTGTACCTATTACGGCGGGCCCGAGCTGGCGATGCAGGTCGTCAACGACTCTTTCGGCATGAACATCACCGAATACGTGCTGGTCAACTTCGGCAGCATGGCCAAGGTAATCGACATTCTGGACGGCGTGCTGGTGGACATCAGCAAGGAAGAGAAGGACGTCATCAACCGGCACATCGGCGAGGTCGCCAAGTACATCATGGATCAGGACTACTACAAGGCCCACAAGGAAGAGCTGCAGCTGCAGAACCACGGCAAGAGCATGCGGCTGTCCGGCATTCAGGCCGTCACCTACGCCCGCATCCGCGAGTTGGACAGCGACTATGAGCGCACCACCCGTCAAAAGAGGGTGCTCAGTGGCATTATGGCACGGGTCAAGGGCGCGGATCTGGGGCAGATGATGCAACTGGCCACATCCATGTGGGGCAACTTCGACACCAATTGCAACATGCTTAACTCGGTGCAGCTGGCCTTCTCCGTCATGCAGAAGGGCGGCGAGATGAAGGACTGGCGCCTTCCAGGCAAGGACACCTATTCATCAAAAACGGGTAAGCAGGGCGCGGGCTTTTACGACGTGGACTACGCGGAAAACACGCTGAGGTTGCACGAATTTATTTACGGCAGCCGGATCCCCTAAAGACCCATCAAAGGCACAAATGGCAGCGGCAAGGGCAGATAAACGCGCCCTTGCCCTGTTTTTAAAGGAGCGCCATGAACGCCTACGACTTTGACGAGACGATCTATCGCGGGGACAGCACCCGGGATTTCGTGCTGTGGGCGGCGCGGCACAATGCCCGGGCGCTGTGCTCGATCCTGGGCGCGTTGCCCGCCGGGGCGCTGTTTGTGCTTGGGCGCATGGACAAGACCTCCTTCAAGCAGCGGCTGCTGTCGTTTGTGCGGCACCTGGACATGGACTGGGCGCTGACCGCGTTCTGGACGATCCACCGGGATCGCATCAAGCCGTTTTATCTGGCGCAGAAGCGGCCGGACGACCTGATCGCCTCGGCCTCGCCCGAGTTCCTGCTGCGCCCCGTTCTGGAATCGCTCGGGGTGACGAATGTGGTGGCCTCCCGGGTGGATCCGAAGACCGGCGCGTTTGCCGGCCCCAATTGCTGGGGCGGGGAGAAGCTGCGGCAGCTCGAAGCGCTGGGACTGGCGGAGCAGATCGGCGACTTCTACTCGGACTCGCTGTCCGACGCGCCGCTGGCCAGGGTGGCCAGGCGCGCGTTCCTGGTCACGGGGGATTCGGTCGCCCCTTGGCCGGAGGGCTGATGCGATGGACATATTGCTTTGGTTTCAAGGGCTGCGAAGCCCGGCGCTGGACTGGCTGATGCTGCTGATCACCCAGTTCGGGCAGCAGACGCCGCTGATTGCGCTGATTTGCCTCATCTATTGGTGCATTGACAAGCGCTTGGCGCAGCTGAGCATGTTCAGCCTTTTCGTGGGCGGGTTGGTGAACCAGTTTCTGAAGATTCTGCTGTGCGTGCCGCGCCCCTGGCTGCTGGACGCGCGGCTGCTGCCCGTGGAGGCGGCGCTGCATGGCGCCAGCGGCTATTCGTTTCCCAGCGGCCACACGGCCAGCGCCACGGCGGTGTTTGGCGCGATGGCGCTGTGCGCTAAGCGGCGCTGGATCAGGGCGCTGCTCGCCGCGCTCATCGCGCTGGTGGGCGTGTCGCGGGTGTATCTTGGGGTGCACACGCCATGGGATGTGCTCGCATCCTGGGCGCTGGGCGCCGCGCTGTTGCTGCTGACCTGGCGCGCGCTGCGGATGCTGTTGCTCCGGCCGTCGCTCGACTGGGCCATCGTGGCCGTTGGGTTGCTACTGAGCGCGCTGCTGGCCGTGTACGCGCAAGCGAAAACCTACCCAGCCGGAGACGACGGCTTGCTTGTCCTGGACAGCTTCAAAACAGCCGGAGCGGCGGCGGGAATGCTGCTCGGCTGGCTGGTGGAGCGGCGGCTGGTGCGGTTCAACCCCAAGGCTCCCTGGGCCGTTCAGATCCTGAAATACGCGCTGGGGATGGCGCTCGTGCTGGGCACCCAGCGGATGCCTCTGCCGTTGCCCGAGCGAGCTGCGGCACTTTTGCGGTATCTGCTGCTGGCGCTGTTCGCCACCGGGCTGTGGCCGCTGTTGTTCAGCAGGTTCGGCAAGAACGGGAATCCGTGAGCGGGCCGGATGGGCATGGTTGCAACTTTACGTCCACTGCGGTATGATGACCATAATGACGCTACAAAGGAGGCGGGTAGATGGCGGTGCTCCAGTTGTACGACGCGAAGCGGGACGGGTTTGAGCGCCAGCTGCAGGATGCGGGCGCTGGCCCCGCCGCCGATGCCTGCGCGCGCCTGCTTTCGGAGCTGCGGCGGGGCTATGCCGACGCCGAAGGCGATGCGCACAAGCGGCGCTTGGCCGCGCAGTTGTTTTCCGTGGCCGAGGCGGGCGTGATGGCGATGGTGTCCGTCAGTCAGGTGGACATCCGCATGAAGCTGGTCAGCGGCCCGGCATCGCCCGCCATCTCTGGCAAGCGCCGTCGCCAGGTCCGAACCATTCTGCAATATCTGCCCGGGGCGCTGTGCCTGCTGCTGGCCGCATGGCTGTACCTGGACGGGAAGATGCCCGCGGCGATCCTGGCGCTGGTTTGCGGGGGCATCAGCTACGCCACCTTGTTCGGTCTCAAGCGCCCGGCCCGCGCGCTGCCCGATGTGGCGGGCGAGACCCGGGTGGATCCGGTCGCGCTCAGCCGCCGCATGGAGAAGCTGGTGCAGGCCATCGACGGGGCGCTCGGAACCGAGCGGCAGCCAGACGCCGAGCCGCTGCAACTCACACAGGGGCTTCTTGAATCCATCCAGATGCTGATGGAGGCAAAACTCACGGAGGACGGCGGTTTTGCGCTGAGGGCGCTGCCGGGCATGATGGATCAGCTGGCGCGCCAGGGCGTGACGGCGCAGCTGTACGGTGAAGATCTGCGCCAGCACTTCGACCTGCTGCCCGCCCCGGTGGGCGGCGACACCATCCGCCCCGCGCTGCTGAAGGACGGGCGCGTGCTGTCGCGCGGGCAGGCCACGACAAAGGAATTATGAGCATGTTTGATGATCGCATCACCGAGCTTTTCGGGTTTGACTTGGGCGACGGCGAGAGCGCCGTGGCCTGGGCGCGCGAGGGCAGCAAAAGCGAGCCGCAGCTGATTGAGATCGCCGGGCGCAAGAGCGTGCTGACCGCCTATGGCGAGCACCCGGAGATGGGCGCGCTGATCGGCGAGCAGGCGTATCTGGCGGGCGCGAACGAGCTGTTCCTGCGCTTCAAGAGCAAGTTCCTGACCGACCGGGACGGGGCGTCGCGCCTGCTGCGCAAGTTTATCGAAGCCGTCAAAGCCGAGCTGATGAAGTCCGGCAAGCTGACGGATCCGGACGCTGCGGCGTTCTTCGTGGGCTGCCCGTCCGGCTGGGATGAGGCGGCGCGGGAGGACTATCAAAAGCTGTTCCTTCAGGCGGGCCTGAAGAACGTGAGCATCGTCAGCGAATCCCGCGCGGCGTTCATGTTCGTGCGCGAGTCGGGCGAGCTGAACGTGCCGGATGTGGCGCTGGGCGGGCCAACGCTGATCATCGACGCGGGCTCGTCCACCACCGATTTCACGTTTATCAACCAGCTGAAAACCGTGCGTGCGTTTGACTTTGGCGAGACGCGCCTGGGTGGCGGCGTGATCGATGCGCTGCTGCTTCAGGCCAACCTGTCGCGCTGCCCGATCAGGGATCGGCTGGAAGCCGTGTTTGCGCGCTACCCGCAGTATCAGGCCCGGGCCGAGCTCGAGGCGCGCAAGGTCAAGGAGATGTATTTCACCCGCCGGGCGCAGTCGGGCGGCGCGGTCTTCAGCGTGCCGTGCGAGTCGTCGGTGAAACTATACGCCGAGCGCCCGCCGCTGACGCTGGATCTATCCTGCGACGACGCGGACATGGAGCGGATTTTAAACCAACAGACAGGCGTGCTGTCGGGCGAGTCGTACCTGGGCGCATACGGGAAGTGCCTGCTGGGCGCGAAAAAGCAGCTGACGGACACGCCGCCCGAGCTGATCCTGCTGACCGGCGGCGCGTCCCGGATGGACTTCATCGAGGCCATGGCGCGGGAAGCCTTCCCGTCGGCGCAGCTGCTGCACGGCGCGGAGCCCGAGTATTCGATCGCGCGGGGTTTGTGTTACGCCCTCAGGATCGACCGGAAGAGCGCTGCGTTTGAGCGCGAGATCAAGGCGCTGATTGAATCCGACCAGGTGGAGGAGATCATCCTGTCGGCGCTGCCGGATCTGTTCTTTCAGCTGGCGCCGGTCATCGTGGGCGGCTTGATCGACGAGTGCGCGGTGGACGCGTTCCGCCAGTGGAAGGCGGGGGAGATCAAGACGCTTTCTGAGATGAGCGGCGCGATCAAGACGAGCCTGGAGCAGAGCCTGAGCGCGGGCGAGATCCACGAAAACTTGCGCCCGGTGATGCGCGGCTGGCTGGAGGAAATCCGGCCGGAGCTCGAGGCGCTGACCGATCCGATCACCGCCAGATACGAACTGCCGCTGGCGTCGCTCAGGCTTCCGCCCATGCTGTCTGTGGACGCGGTGCAGCTGGACTTGTCGGCGGGGGATATCCTGAATTTTTCGGTGCTGCAGACGCTGATCGACGTGATGGTCGGGTCGATTGTGGCCATGATCATGGGCGGTAGCGGCACGGCGCTTTTGATGGCTGGGCCGGTGGGGTTGGTGCTCAGCTTCGCGATCGGGTTTGTGGCGTCACGCCTGGGCACAGGGTACGCCAAGAAACACCTGGACCACGTGGAGCTGCCCATGCTGCTGCGCAAGGTGTTCACCACCGGTGCGTTCAAGCGGCAGTTGGAGGGGCAGCGGGAGGCGCTGGAGCGTCAGTTCGCCGACCAGTTCATTGCGCTGATCGATCCGCCCGCGCCCGCCGTAACCGAGCTGATCCATGCCGTATCCGGCGCGATTGAGACGCAGCTTGGGCAGCTGGCGGATCAGGCGCGGTTGCTCATCCATTGAAGCGGCATCTGATTCGGCGCATCGCGCTTGCCGCGCCCATTGTCACGATTCTATAGTGAGGAGATGATCTTCCATGAACCATTTTGAACTCGCGAGCAAGAAACCGACGCTGGGCTTCGGGCTGATGCGCATGCCCGAGGCGGATGGACAGATCGACCTGGAGCAGGTTAAGGCCATGGTCGACGCATACCTTCAGGCCGGGTTCAACTACTTCGACACCGCCTGGGGCTACCACGGCGGGCTGAGCGAGGGCACGCTGAAGGCGGCGGTGGTGGACCGCTACCCGCGCGAGGCGTTCCGCGTGGCCACGAAGTTCCCCATCTGGGCGGTGAACGAACAGGCGGACGTGCAGAAAACCTTCGACACCCAGATGGAGCGCACGGGCGCGGGCTACTTTGACTATTACATGATTCACGCCATCGGCGCGGGCAACATCGAGAAGATCGACCAGTACGACATCTGGTCGTTCCTCAGGCAGCAGAAGCAGAAAGGGCTGGCGAAGCACATCGGGTTCTCGTTCCACGACAGCGCCGCGATGCTGGAGGGCCTGCTCGACAAGCATCCCGAGGTGGAGTTTGTGCAGCTGCAGATCAACTACGCCGACTGGGACGACGAGAAGGTGCAGTCGCGGCTGTGCTACGAGGCGTGCATGAAGCGCGGGGTGGCGGTGATCATCATGGAGCCGGTGAAGGGCGGCAGCCTGGCCAGCATCGTAGGGGAGGCCGAGCAACTGCTGCTGGCGGCGCGCCCGAACGACTCGGTGGCCAGCTGGGCGATGAGGTACTGCGGGACGATTCCGGGCGCCATCGTGGTTCTGAGCGGCATGAGCGACATGGAGCAGATGCGGGACAACATCAAGACCATGAGGGACTTTGTGCCGCTGACGGAGGCTGAGCGCGCCACGGTCGCCCAGGTGCTGGCGGTGCTGAAGCGGAAGCCCACCATTCCCTGCACGAATTGCCGGTATTGCGTGGAGCAGTGCCCCCAGGAGATCAACATCCCGGGGATTCTGGACAACTATAACAACGTGATCAAGTACAACAACGTGGTGGGGATGAAGCGCGCGTACAAGTTGTTTTCAACGCCGAAGGCAAAGGCGTCGGATTGCGTGCAGTGCGGGGTGTGCGAGAGCAGGTGCCCGCAGAAGATTGAAATTGTGGAAGCGCTGCGCAAGTGCGCGCAGCTGTTTGAGGCATAGGGTTTCGAGCGGACGCAAAATGGGGTCCCGGGGGAGCTACACCAGGTCCCCCAAATTGAGTGCACGCACCGCCCGCATTTGAG
>JAVBQA010000113.1:0-23805 GCA_031549325.1 Eubacteriales bacterium
CGGCAACGTGACGCTGAACCAAATCGTGGTGACCGATAGCCTGATGGGGACGCTGGGCACGATTCCGAGCCTGGCCCCGGGCGCGGAGCACACCTACAACTACACCTACAAGGTGACGGCGGCGGATGTCGAGGCGGGTCACGTGCACAACGCGGCGACGTCGAAGCCGAGCGACGGCGACGACGACGACGACGACGAAGACGAGCCGACGTACAAAGCGCGGGTGCAGGTCGTGAAGACCGTGACGAACAACCCCGCGGACAACATCGCTTACAAGCTGGATGAGATGATCACCTATCGCCTGGTGGTGAAGAACGTTGGCAACGTGACGCTGACAGGCATCGTTGTGACGGACAGCAGGCGCGGCGGCTGGAGCGACACGATCGGGTCCCTGGTTGTGGGTGCGGAAAAGGAGTACACCTATAGCTACAAGGTGACACCGGCGGACATCTCGGCAGGCCATGTGGACAACACGGCGATCGCGCGTCCTGCGAATGGCCCGGAGGGCAGGGACAGCAAGGATGTCTTCACAGAGACGGCCGGACCGCGCGTGACGGTGACCAAGACCGTGACGAGCGTGCCCAGGAACGGCAGCACCTACGCGCTGAATGAGATGGTCAGCTACAAGCTGGTTGTGAAGAACACCGGCAACATCGTGCTGACGGGCATCGTGGTGACGGACAGCAAGCGCGCTGGCTGGAGCGACACGATCTCTAGCCTGGCTCCGGGGGCGGAGAAGGAATACAGCTACACGTACTCAGTGACCGAGGATGACATCAAGGCGGGCAAGGTGCACAACATCGCGACGGCGAAGCCGGCCAACGGACCGGAAGGCAAGGACGAGAAGGAGACGCCGACCGATCCGAAGGTTGCAAAGTCTAAGGTCACTAAGTCCGTGACCAGCACGCCCGCCAACGGCGAGAAGTACGTGCTGGGCGAGACGATCGCGTACAAGGTTGTCGTGAAGAACATCGGCAACGTGACGCTGCACAACATCGTCGTGGAAGACAGCCTGGTGGGCACGCTGCCCATGATCACGAGCCTGGCCCCGGACGCTGAGCAAACCTTGTCTTACACCTACGTGGTGACGGCTGCGGACGTCGAGGCGGGCCACGTGCTGAACGTGGCGACGGCGAAGCCGAGCGACGGCGACGACGACGATGACGACGAAGACACCCCGACCTACAAGGCGAAGGCGCAGGTCATCAAGACGGTAACCAGCACGCCCGACAACGGATTCGCGTACGTGCTGGGTGAGGAGATCTTCTACAAGCTGATCGTGAAGAACATCGGTAACGTGACGCTGACCAGCATCCGCATGAGCGACACCAGGCGCCCGGGCTGGAATGAAGTGATCTCGAGCCTGGTTGTGGGCGGCGAGAAGGAGTACACCTACAGCTACGTGGTGACCGCAGCTGACGTCGCCAAGGGCTTCGTGGACAACGTGGCGACGGCCAAACCGTCGAACGGGCCTGAAGCCAAGGACACCAAGACGGTGGAAACCGAGATCGCGGCGCCGCGCCTGACCGTGACCAAGACTGTGACCCCGCCGGCGAACGGCAGCACCTACGCGCTGGACGAGACGGTGACGTTCAAGGTTGTGGTGCAGAACACGGGCAACGTGGATCTGCTGAACATCCGGGTGACGGATAGCAAGCGCACTGGCTGGAGCGATACGATTTCCAGCCTTACGCCGGGCGAGAAGAGGGAGTATCCGTACACCTACACCGTGTCTGAGAGCGACATCCGCTCCGGCAAGGTGCACAACATCGCCACGGCAAAGGCCTCGGATGGCACGACCGGCCAGGATGAGGTTGACGAACCCACCGATCCGGTGGACGCGCAGGCACAGACCACGAAGTCCGTGACCAACGCGCCCGCCAACGGCATCGCGTTTGTGAGGGGCGAGACGATCAATTACAAGGTGGTTGTGGAGAACATCGGCAACGTGACGCTGCACAACATCGAAGTGATCGACGAACTTGAGGGCACCGGCAGGATTCTGGGCAGGATCGCCAGCCTGGCCCCCGGCCAAGTGAGGGAATACACCTACACGCACATTGTCACCCAGGAAGATGAGGAAAGAGGCAATGTGCACAACGTGGCGACGGCAACGCCTGACGACGGCGACGGTGACGACGACGAGGAAGACACCAAGATCTACAAGGCGCGCGTGCAGGTCACCAAGACGGTGACGAGCACGCCGAAGAACGGCCTGACCTACGCGCTGGGCGAGGAGATCAAGTACCGCCTGGTCGTGAGGAGCGTCGGCAATGTGGATCTGCTGAACGTCCTCGTAACCGACACCAGGCGTGCCGGCTGGAGTGACACGATTTCGAGGCTCGCTGTGGGTCTGGAGAGGCAGTACGATTACACCTACGTGGTGACCGAGGACGACATCAAGGCTGGCGGCGTCACCAACGTTGCGACCGCGAAGCCGTCGAACGGTCCGGAGGGCAGGGGCACCACCGACTCCAAGACCGACGCGAAGAACCCGCAGTCCAAGGTTGAGAAGAGCGTGCTCAGCACGCCGTCCAACGGCATCGCCTACCTCGAGAACGAGCTGATCTTGTACCGCGTGCTTGTGACCAACGTTGGCAACATCACGCTGCACAACCTCACCGTGACCGACGCGCTGATGAAGCCGGATGGCAAAGTGAGCATCCCCTCGCTGGCTCCGGGCGCATCGAAAGACTGGTTCTACAGCCACCGCGTAACTGCGGCCGACATCGAGGCGGGCCATGTGGTGAACGTGGCGACGTCCGACAGTGATGACGGCGGCGGAGACGACGACGAGGAAGACACCAAGACCTACAAGCCGCGTGCGGAAGTGATCAAGACCATCACCAACGCGCCGGAAAACGGCCAGCACTATATGCTGGGCGAGACCATCACCTACAGGATCGTCGTGAAGAGTGTCGGCAACGTGGATCTGCTGAATGTCCTGGTGACGGACAGCAAGCGTCCGGGCTGGAGCGATCTCATTGCGACCCTGGCGCCAGGCGATGAGAAAGCCTACGCCTACACCTACGTGGTGACCGAGGCCGACATCCGCGCCGGCGGCGTGCACAACGTCGCGACCGCGAAGCCGTCAAACGGCCCGCAGGCCACTGCGGAGAAGGATGCGCCCACCGAGCCGCTGCGCGTGGAGGTCAAGGTTGAAAAGACCGTAACCAGCACACCGGCGAACGGCCAGCGGTACGTGCTGGGCGAGACGATCGACTATCGCATCGTCGTCAGCAACACTGGCAACGTGACGCTCCGCAACATCGTCGTGACCGACAGCAAACTGCCTGACTGGAAGGAGACCATCCTCGTGCTGGCGCCGGGCGTGAACCGCTCGTTCTTGTACAGCTACACCGTGACCGAGGCTGATGTGGAGGCCGAGAAGGTCGTCAACAGGGCCACGGCGACGCCGGATGAAGGCGATCCGGATGAGGATGAGGAAGAATCGCCAATCTCCAACCCGAGGCTGAAGGTCACCAAGACCGCAACCAGCACGCCGCCGAACGGCACTGGATACAAGGTCGGCGAGAAGATCGCCTTCCAGGTGGTTGTGGAGAACATCGGAAACGAGATCCTGACCAATGTGAAGGTAACGGATAGCAAGCTGCCCGACTGGAGCCAGACCATTGCAACCTTGGCTCTGGGCGGAAAGCAGACCTTCACTTACGAGTACACGGTCACCGAGGCAGACGCCCTGGAGGGCAAGGTGGTGAACACCGCGACCGCAACCGCAACCTTCGGTAGCCGGACGATTACCGCGACGTCCACCGTGGAAACCCCGACCGATCCTTTGTATCTGCTGACGGTGAGGCACTTGTACGCCAACGGCAGTGTTGCCAGGCCCGAGGTCAGGGTGTACCTGCACAAGGATGCTCCCTACAGCTACTCGGCCTACAACATCTCCGGGTACACTGCGAACCCGAAGTCGGTGAGCGGAATCATGCCGGCCCATGACCTGATCCTGACCTTCGTGTACACGGCCACAGGTGGTGGAGACGACGGCAACGGAGACGACGGCAACGGAGACGACGGCGATATCGACGGTGACGAGCTCATTGATGAGTACGGCATCCCAATGGCTAGCGCCGGTGCCAGAAACGTGGGCGACTGCTTCGAGTAAACTCGAGGAACTGCCTGGAGCCGCCAAAACATAAGGCGGCTCCAGGACTCCCCACACAACTCGAGTATGGAACGGATGCGCGAACCAAAAAAATGAGGGAAATGCCGTGTGCTACACATCAAAGGAGGCTATAAAGTGAAGAGGTTGTTGGGATGGGTACTCGCCATTGCGCTGCTGCTTACACCGGTTGCCGCGTACGCGGGGGAAATTGAGGGGCTAATGGCCGAGGATGCCGCTGTTGTCCAATCCAGACAAACGGCGCTCCCGGTACCGAAAATGGTGCAAGACTCGATTGGGCTCCAAGCGGGCACTGAGCTGGTGGTGGGCGCCACCACACAAATGAGCGGATCCTTCGCGACCGACCTGTTTGGCATGAACACCGCGGATCTGGACGTGCGCGCTCTGCTGCACGGCTATACCACCATCGTGTGGAGCACCCTAGGCGCCACCCTCAATGGCGTGGCGGTGGTGAACCTGATCAGCACGGCCAACAGCGACGGAAGCCGCACCTACACGTTTGAAATCGCAAAGAATCTGACCTACAACAACGGCCAGGCGATCACCGCGAAGGATTACGTGTTCTCCCTGCTGCTGTCGGGTGCTCCGGAAATCGAGGAGCTCGGCGGCGCACCGCGCGGAATGGACTTCCTGGTGGGCTATGGCGCATACCGCTCCGGCCAGAGCGAGAAGATCCAGGGCGTCAGGCTGCTCTCGGATTATTCATTCTCCATGCAGGTCAGCTCGAGCTATATGCCGTACTTCTACGGGCTCGCGGTGCTGGGCGTGACCCCCTATCCGGTCGAGGTCATCGCGCCCGGTTGCACCGTGGCCGATGATGGCGACGGCGCCTATATGACGGCATCGGGCAGCGCGACGTCTGTCGCTGGCCCGAGCGGGTCGATTCCGGCGGGCGCGTTCACGGCCGATCTGCTGAGGCAGACGCTGCTTGATCCGACAAATGGCTATGTCTACAACCCCCGCATCACCAGCGGGCCCTACCAGTTGACGTCGTTTAACAAGGATGCGCACGAGGCGCGCTTCACTGTGAACACGAATTACCTGGGCAACTTTGAAGGCCAGCGTCCTCACATCGAGAAACTGGTGTTCAAGCAGCTTCAAAACGAAACCATGGTAAGCCAATTCCAGAGCGGCAGCGTCGGCCTGGTCAACAAAATCACCAACATCGATGCCTTCAATGCCGCACATGACTTGGTGACACTGGAGGGCGTGGGAAGACTCTCCGATTATCCCCGCGCGGGCTTCGCGTTCCTGTCCTTTGCCTGCGATCAGCAGCCAACCTCATCGGTGGCGGTTCGCAATGCCATCGCGCGCTGCATCGACAAGGCGGAGTTGCTGGAACAGACCATCGGCAGAGACCGCGGGCTGGTCGTGCATGGCTACTACGGCCTGGGCCAGTGGATGATGACCACCGTCGTGCAGACGGACGCGGGCGAGATAAACGCCGCCACTGCGGTGGAGCAGTTCGCTGTGACCATGGATCTGGAGGCCGCCAAGCAGCTGCTGATTGACGATGGCTGGACGCTGAACCAAGAAGGTCAGCCGTTCACCGAAGGCGCGAATGAAGTGCGCTGCAAAGAGATCAACGGCGCGATCGTGCCGCTCATGATCAAATGGGCCAAGAGCTCGGGCAACGAAGTGGCGGATGCGCTCGAAGAGAGGCTGCAGTACGCGTTCGGGCAGGTGGGCATTGGCTTGGAGGTCACGGTGATGCCGTTCTCCAACCTGCTGCGCAAGTACTACACCGCCGACAAGACCGAGTATAATATGTTTTACCTGGCGAGCAACTTCACCTATTTGTTCGATCCGTACTACGAGTTCAACACGGCAGAGGAGTATATGGGGCTGGTCAACGCGACCGGGCTTCGTGACGAGCAGCTGATGAACCTGGCATCCGATATGCGCCACACCGATCCGCAGGACGCCGCTGGTTACATCACCAAGTGGATGGCGTTCCAGACGCGCTGGGTGCAGGTAATGCCCATGGTTCCGCTCTACTCCAATGTGTACTCCGATCTGTATGTGGATGACCTTCAGGGGTACGAAATCGGCGTGCATTCCAGCTGGGCTTCGGCCATCCCCTACGCGTACATCTCAGATGTGCCGCTCGCTTTGCCGCCGAGTGCCGATGAGGAATTGTCCTTCGAGGATACCGAATTGGATGTGGCGGGCTAAGCGGGAACCATCGATTCATCGCGCTTCATCGAGGCGCGCGAACTAGAAACCACCCCATCAAATCATGTAAAAAGGCCGTCGCTTCCGCGATGGCCTTTTTGCGTGTCGCCCTCATACCAATTCAAAATCGTAACGCCACGTCGCGCCGGATTTTTTCCGCCCTGCGGCGTCGCCCTCCGCTTAGCGTAGCTCTGCTACGCTGCACTTCAGCTCCTTGCAGGGCGAAAAAAACTCTCGCCGCTTTGGAGGCGTTACTATTTTTCATCGGTATCAGCGGGCCATGCGGCAACACAGGGCTCGCGCCGCGAGGATTGGCGGCGGATACGCAGGGCTGTGTAGACCTCCCCTTGCGGGGAGGAATGCAGGGTTATCATGGAATGGCGGTGTACGTGAAATTATTGCCCGGCACGTTCATGCTCACACTGGGGATCGAGTAGCTGGGCGGCGCCGCAACAAACCCGGTCTGGATTGACGGCGTGATCATCACGTTCGCGCCCGAAAAGGCCGCAAACGCGTAGTTGCCGCCGGCATCGGTGGTGGTGGCTTGGTTTACGCCGTCGACCGCGTAGAACACGGTGATGCCCTGAACGCTGGGCAGCCCGGAGACGGCGCCAGAGATCGTGAAGGGGGCCGTGACCTGGGTTAGCGTGAAGTCCAGATTGGCGCGGTCAAAGCACGCAGTGAAGCTGTAGTTTTCCGGCGATACCCTGACGCCCACCAGCATTCCCGTGGAGATAACCACACAAGCGCCGCGCAAAGCGGTGATGGTGTAGCGACCATTGGCATCGGTGGTGGTTGTGAGGGTTCTGCAGTTCACCGTGTACTCAATCGGGAAGCCGCTCACCGGACCGGACGCGTTTGAAACCGCGCCGCTGAGCACCACATCACGAATGCAACAAGAATCCCACCAGGAATCCCACCAAAAATTATTACACATAATTGTCTCTCCCCCGTCTTTAGGATTGGGCGCCTCGACAAAACCCGACAAGCACCCAAGACAGACTATGCGAGGGGCGAAAAACAGTTGACAGGCAGCATCACCTGCGCGGCAAATGCCGCATGGCCGGGTTCTCCAGCACAGCGCCCTGCGCATCGAAGCGCGAGCCGTGGCAAGGGCAGTCCCAGCTGTGTTCCAACGCGTTCCAGCGCAGCGCGCAACCCAAATGGGTGCAGCGCCGAATGCGCGGAGTCAGAAGGTTTAGCGTCGAGGAGATCGCGTTTGCAAGCAGCGGAAGCGGCCGCAGAGGGCGGCTGGGGGAGAACACCGCCGCGCACGGATCGGGCTTTCCGGTCAGATGGCCTGTAAGAAGCATTGCCGCAACCATCGAACCGGTCATGCCCCACTTGTTAAAGCCGGTGGCCACGAACAACTCACCGGCCCCGCGCGCGTAGCGCCCGATGTAGGGCGCGCCATCCAGCGAGATGCAGTCCTGCGCCGCCCAGTGACAGCGCTCAATGGCATCCGGGTAGTGCTGGCCGGCAAAGGCTCGGGGCGCCGCGTAGCCCTGGCCCGGCTCGCCAGTGCGGTGGTCGCCGCCACCGATCAGCAGCAGCTCGCCATGGTTCCGAAACGACAGCCCGTCAGGCGCACAGTCCAGGTACATGCCATGAACATCCGCCGCGCCGCTGAACGCGATGGCGTAAGAGCGGTGCTGGTACATCTTGAGGGGATATCCGCCCATGCGGTTCAGGATCGGGAAATGGGTGGCGATGATGATCGATCTTGCGCGGACGCTGCCGTGCGCGGTATGCGCCATGGGCCCCCGGATCTCGCGAACGAAGCTGCGCTCGTGGATGCGCAGCCCTTGCGCGACGCCCACAAGGAACTTCAGCGGGTCAAACTGTGCCTGGCGCTCAAACCGGATCGCGCCCTGAATGGCCATCGGCAGCGGCACCGTCTCCACGAAGCGCGCAGGCGCGCCCAGCAGCAGCGCGGCCAGTGTCTCCCGCTCGACCGCATCCCGGTCGGTCAGTGAATAGACGTGGGCGGATTGCTCCGAGATGCCGCAGTCAATGCCCTGCGCCAGCCGGAAGAACTCACGGATGGCGCGCTGATTGATGTCGAGATATTGCTTCGCAAGCTCTGCGCCCATGGAGCGCATCAGCTGACTGTAGATCAGCCCATGCTGGCTGGTGATCTTGGCGGTGGTGTTGCCAGTGGCGCCCGATCCCAGCCTGTCTCCCTCCAAAAGCATACAATCCACGCCCGCGTCGTGTAGCAAGCGCGCGCACAAAACGCCCGCCATGCCGCCGCCGATCACCAAAACATCAGCCGTTTGTTCGCCCTCAAGCGCCGGGAACGCGGGCCTCGACACATCCGCCCACAAGGATTTCATGAACAACCACCTCTCCGGCCGTTAGTTTGCGTTTTGCGCGCCGATACTAACCATAGGAGGCGATGGCGCGTGCGCAGGGACAGACGGTTTTTCGAAGGCTGGTATTTCAAGCACCGGACGGGCACGCAGGTGTTCGCAGCTATACCGGGCATGGCGTGTGATCGAGAGGGCCGAAGGAGCGCCTTCGTGCAGACGATCAGCGGCGAGGGTGCCGCGTTTCATGAGTTCCCCATCGAGGCGTTTTCCTGCCAGCGCGATCCGCTGCGCGTCACGCTGGGAGACTGCGAATTCTCAGCGGCTGGCGCGCGAATCAAACTGCCCGGGCTCCGCGCCGAGCTGCGCTATGGACCGCTGACGCCATTGACGAGGGGCGGCGACATCATGGGGCCGCTTGCGCGCTGGCCTTTTCTCGAGTGCTACCACGGCGTGCTGAGCCTTTGGCATCGGGTGGACGGCTTCTGGGAGCAGGATGGGCGGCGGCACGATTTCATCTGCGGCAGCGGCTATCTGGAAAAGGATTGGGGGCGCTCGTTTCCCAATGGCTGGGTGTGGATGGAGTGCCACGAGTTCGGCCAGCCTGACACCTCGCTGATGTTGGCTGTGGCCGAGGTGCCGCTGCTGGGCGGCCGGTTCCGGGGCATCATTTGCGTGTGCCGGGTGGATGGCGTCCAGCATCGGCTGGCCAGCTACCTGGGCGCGCGCATGGCGCGGCAGCGCATGGATGGCGAGCGCTACCGGGCCGAGCTGCGCCAAGGGCGCTACCGCCTGACGGTGGACGTGTGTTATGAGCAGGGCGGCGAGCTGCGCGCACCCCGGCTCGGGCTGATGGAGCGCACGATCACCGAGTATCCGAGCTGCATACTGCGCGCGCGGCTCGATCACGCCGGGCGCACAATTCTGGACGCGGAAGGCACCGGCTGTGGGTTCGAGTGCGTGCAGTGATGATTGTGCGGATGTGCCGGCGTGTGGTATACTTTTCATAATCACATAGGAGGAGGGTTCGCATGGCCTGGCAATGCGAGCGCTGCGGGCGCGAGTTCAGGCAGCGCAATACCACCCACGCCTGCAACACCGGACGCGAGGTTGAGGCGGTGTTCACCGGCATCCGCGCTCGCTGGCAGCCGCTGTACGGTGGGATCAAGCGCGCGTTCGAGGCGCGTGGGCTGCCGTTTTATGAGTACTGCCCGAGCAGCGGCGTGCTGTGGAAGCAGCGCTGCACGTTCGCGGAGTTCAAACCCAAGCGCGACACGCTGGAGGTGTGCTGCTTCAGCGACCGGTTGCAGCCCGACAGGCATCCGGTGCGAACCCTGCAACCATCCACCAACCGCGTGCTGCACTCGGTGGAACTGAAAGAGGATGCGGATCTGGCGACCCTGATCGACTGGCTCACCGAGTCCTACGTGTTGACACAGTAGCTCTCCACAAAAGCAAAAGGAGGCGCCTCCATGCGTACCACGAGATACCGGCTGATCAACGCGTTCGCGGGCTTGCTGCTGCTGATTGTCGGGTTGCTGTTCTTCATTCGGCCCGCTCGCCAGCTGCGCGCGTCGCTGTATCTGCTCACCGGCGCGCTGCTGGTGATCGGACTCATCTCGCTCGTCAGCGCCATCCACCAGACGCGTCGCGCCGAGCGCCCCCAGGGCGAGTGGCTGCGCGCGCTGATCGACCTTGGCGCTGTGGGATTGCTGCTCTGGATCGGCCCGCGGGACGTGGCGGATCTGCTGCCCAAGCTGTCCGCCGCCTGGATCCTGGGCTCGGGCGTGATGAAGCTGGTGATCGCCGTGCAGTCGCGCCAGTCGGGTATGCGGTTTTGGTGGGCGACGATGCTGGTGGGCGTGCTGTTTCTGCTGATGGGCGCGCTCACGCTGGTGAATGTGTTCACGCGCACCCTGCTGGTGGGCGCCACGCTGGGCGCTATGTTCACGTCGGCGGGCGCGATGATGATCATCGAGTTTTTTCAGCCCGTAACCTCAAAAAACCCGGTGAGCGGCCGCTTCCTGGTGGCGCGGGCGTTCGCGCCCAACGCCACGCTGCGCATGCTCCGAAGGCTGATGCAGGGCAGCCGGCTGAACCCCGACCAGCCGGACGCGCTGGGGCTGGAGGTGCTGGTGCATCTAGCCGACAGCCGGTTTGACATTCTGTTCGGGCATGTGGACATGGCGGTGGGGGACACGGTGTGGTCATTTGGGAACTACGACTCCAGCTCTGGCAAGCTGTTCAACTGCGTCAGCGACGGGTTGCTGGTGGTGGCGCCCAAGCAAAAGTACATCGACTACGCGCTGGACGTGGAGAAAAAGGTGCTGGTGGGCTACCATGTGCAGCTGTCGCCTGAGCAGCAGGCAAAGCTGCGCGCGTATCTGGAAAGGTTTGTTGAAAACTCGGCGCCGTTCACCCCGGTGGATCTGGGAAAGGACGAGCGCCAAACCTCGGATCAGGCGTCCATTATCTCCAGTTACACGGGCTGCGCATGCTTCAAGCCCAAGATGCGCAGTTTCCGCACGTATTTCGCCATCGGAACCAATTGCGTGCGGTTCGTGGATGAGGCCATCGCGGCCGCCGGGCGGGCGCGCCACCACATCGCAGGGGTGCTGCTGCCGGGGGACTATCTGTCCATGCTGGAGCGCGAGCTGAAAAAGCAGGATGGATTCGTGGTGCGGCGCAGCGTATACGGGCGCGCGCTGCCCGAAGAGATTGCACCATAATCTGGAACCCTTTACAATCAACCCGCGTCTAATGCCTGGAATCAATTGCCGCTCGGCGGTCAATGAGGGGGATATACACATGAAGAGGAAACTGAGGGCTTCTATCGCGCTGGTGTTGGCGTTGAGCGTGTTTGTGGGCGCGAATGCCTTTGCGCAGGCGCCATACAGCGCGAGCTCGGGCGATATTCGGGCGTACCTGGACGCGAACGCACAGGTGCGCCAACAGGGAAAAGAAGGTTCGCTGGGCAGTGAAATCAACGCCATTGTGTCGGTGGATAGCGCTCAGGCCTACTGCGTGAACGCGGGCGGCGAGCTGATCCAGCTGCCCCTGGACGGCTCAGATCCGCGCGTGCTGGCCGAGGGCGTGGCCCAGGCCGTGGCGCTCGGGGGCGCATTCTATTACCTGGACGCGCAGACGCAGGTCATCATGTCGGTGGCCCCGGGTGAAAAGCCCAGGGCGCTGGGCGCGGCCCAGAGCGCGCAAAAACCGCTGGACACCGACGGCGAAAAGCTGTACTACGGCGATCAGCTGGTCGACCTCGCCACGGGCGCGCTGACCGCGTCCGAGTATACGGCCTTCACCGTGCTGGACACGCTGATGACCGCGCGCCAGGGCGATAACCTGGTGGTGCGCAAGCTGGGCAGCCAGGACGACTGGGCGCAGGTGGACGGCGGCGTGGTGAGCGCGTGCGAGATCGGCGGCACGCTGTACTACGTGACGACCGCCAAAATCCTGAAGGCGTATGACCTGGCCACCAGTCTGAGCCGCCCGGTGTGCTCGATGTCGAATGGGTTCACCGGCCAGCTGTGCAGCAACGGCCAGCAGCTGTTCGCCAACACGGCCAGCGGCGACATCTACAGGATCAGCCCGACCACGGGCGCCAGCGAGCTGGTGATCGAATTCGCGACCGCCGGGGATCCCGCGCGGCTGATTTCGCTCGGAGACGAGCTGATGCTGTATTCGTCGGAGGACGGCGTGAACAGCCTGCTGGGCCAGTGGCCCGCGCCCGGCGAGGAGGCGCAGCCCCAGGCGACCGTGCAGCCGGAAGAGACGGTTGAGCCGGAGGAGACCAAGGAACCCAATGCAACGCCGGAGCCCGAGGAGGCCGAGGAGACGGCTCTTGAGCAGCCCGTGCCCACCATCGCTCCCACCAGCACGCCCAAGCCCGAAAAGACGCCCGGCCCGTCCGGCTATGCCGAGCTGGTGCGCGGTGACGAGGGCGAGCTGATCCGCAAGCTGCAGAAGCGGCTGATCGAGCTGGGGTATCTGGGCGGCGGAGCGGACGGCGATTTCGGGCGCAACACCGAGGCGGCTGTGAAGGCATTCCAGAAGGGGATTGGCTGGAAGCAGAGCGGCGTAGCCACGGTGGATCTGCAGAAGAAGCTGTTTGCCAAGGACGCGCCCAAGGCGTCGCTGTATCGGGAGCTCTCGAAGGGCGATTCGGGCGAGGACGTGAAGAACCTGCAGAAGCGCCTGAAGAAGCTGGGCTACTACGCGGGCTCGGAGGACGGCAAGTTCGACTCCGGCGTGGAAAAGGCTGTGAAGCGGTTCCAGAAGGCGATGGATTGGAAGCAGACGGGCGTGGCGACCGAGACGCTGCAGAAGAAACTGTACAGCAAGAGCGCGCCCAAGTACAGCGAGGAAGAGTACATCACGCTGCGCCCGGGCGACAGCGGCGAGCGCGTGAAAAAGCTGCAGAGGCGGCTGAAGGCCCTGGGGTATTTCACGGGCGAGATCGGCGGGAACTATCAGACGCTGACCACCAAGGCAGTGAAGAGATTCCAGAAGGAGATCGGCGAGGACGCGGATGGCGTCGCGACGGTGGCGCTGCAGCGGAAGATCTTCGCGGATGACGCGCCGGAGTACTCGGGCTGATCACACAAAAAAGAAAAGAATGGGCCCGGGGAGTGATTCCCCGGGCCCATTCTCTTTCCCCCGCGCTATTTGCCGGTTTCCAGGTACCTCACCTGCTCTTCGCTGAGCCTAAACTCCAGCGCCTGCATCGAGTCCATCAGCTGCTCCGTAGACGAGAACCCGCACAGCGCCGATGCGTTCAGCTTGTTGTCCCTGACATACGCCAGCGCCACCGACGCCGCGCTGCGCCCCAGCTCCTTCGCCAGCTTTCTAAGCCGCTCCGTGCGCCGGTGGTTCTCCGGGAAGTAATCGTAATACTGCCTGTGCCCGGGCCTCAGCGCCTCACCCGCCAGCTTGCGCGCGAAATACCCGCGCCCCTGGTTGCCAAAAGCCATGATGGGCAGCCGCGTCTGCTCATACCACGCGAACTCCACATCGCTCATCGGCACATGCGTCACGTCCTGCGTCATCGCAGCCGTGGTTTGAAGCAGCGAGAAATGGATCTGGCACAGGCTGATGGGCGCAAATCCGTTTGCCGCCGCAAACTCATTTGCCTGCTGGATGCGCCCCGCCGTCCAGTTGGACACGCCCACGGCGCGCGCCTTGCCCGACTTGACCAGCCGGTCCAGCGCCGGCACGATCTCATCCACCGGGATGTGGGGCTCGTCCCTGTGCAGCAGGTGCAGGTCGGTGTGATCGGTGCCGATGGCCCTGAGCGACTCGTCCAGGTCCTGCTCGATTTCCTTGGCCGACAGCCGCGCGATGTGCATGGCGTTCACATCCGCCGGGTGGCAGCCCTTGGTGCACAGCACCACTCGATTCCGGTTGCCCCGGCTCTTAAAGTACTGGCCCAGCGACGCGTCGCACGCGCCTTCCGCGTACTTTCTCGCCGTGTCAAAGCAGTTACCCCCCAGCGCCAGATAGGCATCCATGATCCGGAACTGGGTTTCGTCCAGCGCCGGGTTGCCGCGCCCGCCCGCGCCCAGCGAGATGTTCGTGATTGCCAGTCCATCGAGAATTCTGATCTTCTCCAAAACAAAACACCCCCCGCTACAATGGCTTTGCTTCCATTATAGCAGGGGCGTCAAGCGCTTTCATTTCGCCGATTCGATGCTGTACGCAAACGGGTTGCCCGCCTTGTCCAGGTGCAGGTTGAACGTCAGCTCGAACGTCATCCCCAGGATCTGGTTGCCCTCGCCGTCGCACAGGCTGGCGACCGCCGTCACGCTGCCGTTCTCGTTCTGCTTGAACGCGTCCACCCGCGTGGCGCTGTCGCCCGCGTCCGATCCAGCCAGCAGATAGTTGCCCGAGGCCTCGTCATACCGCACCGACTGCGCCATGGATTCCGGAATTTCGGTCAGCCCGTCAAACACAGCAAACGCCGCACGCGCAAAGTCCGCCATCGCCGTCTTGGGCACCACGACGGGCTCGACGTCCGTCTGCACGCCCTCGTGGGAGGAGCCCCAGTTCATGCCCATCAGATACAGCACCAGCCATACGTATTCGTCGCTGTCCGGGTTGTAAGCGCCCGCACCTTCGATGGCTGTGGCGCGCAGCACCGAATCCAGCGCGGGAAGCATGGCGTCCATGTCGCGGCTGAGCTGCTCGTCCTCCGCGGCCAGCGCGCCCGAGAACGCGCCCAGGCACAAAAGCAGCGCAAGCAGCAAGGAAAGCAATATCTTCATTTGAATGTCCTCCTCATTTTACCATATCCGTTGGACGCGCCTCTCCCTTTTTGGGTTGCGTTGTGATATACTGATGATATCAGTTTTTACAGGAGGGCGCAAGCAATGCAACCAGTATCTTTTGACGCCATTCGCGCATTTGGCCAGCGGTTTGAGAGGGATCCGCTGCGGCGCGTATCCATGAACGCCGTGGTGAAAAACGGGCTGCTGAATGCCGCTGAGACCTTTTCGGGCATTCGCGGCATGCGCTATGATTTTTCCGTTGAACTGCCCGCCGCCAAAATCACCAACCAGAAGAACAGCGGGCGCTGCTGGCTGTTTGCCGGGTTGAACACCATGCGGCTTGAAGTCATGAAAAAGTGCAACCTTGAGAACTTCGAGCTGTCGCAGAGCTACATGATGTTCTGGGACAAGCTGGAAAAGTCCAACTTCTTCCTGGAGAACGTCATCAGCACGGTGGATGAACCCGTCGGCAGCCGCCTGCTGGACCATCTGCTGCTGGATCCGGTGCAGGACGGCGGCCAGTGGGACATGTTCGTGGCGCTGGTGGAAAAGTACGGCGTGGTGCCCAAGGACCAGATGCCCGAGGCGTTCCATTCGGGCAACACCCGCCACATGGCGAAGTTCCTGACGCTGAAGCTGCGCGAGGGCGCACAGCAGATCCGGGGCGCCGCGAAAGCCGGCGAGACGAAAGAGCAGCTCCAGGCCCGAAAAATGACGCTGCTGGAGGCTGTGTACGCCATGCTGTGCACCTGCCTGGGCACACCGCCTCAGCGCTTCGATTTTGAGTACCGCGACAAAGACAAGAACTTCGCCGCCGAGCGCAACCTGACGCCCCAGGCGTTCTGCCAGAAGTATGTGGGGCAGACGCTCGCCGACTACGTCAGCGTCATCAACGCGCCCACGCAGGACAAGCCCTACATGAAAACTTTCACCGTAAAGCGCCTGGGCAACGTGGCCGAAGGCCGCCAGATCAAGTACCTGAACCTTGAGAGCAGCGAGCTGAAGCGCCTCGCCATCGCGCAGCTTGAGGACGGCCAGCCGGTGTGGTTTGGCTGCGACGTGGCCCAGTGGCTGTGCGCCAGCAACGGCGCGATGAGTTTGTCCGGCTTTGACTTTGAGACGGTGCTGGGCGCCAGCTTCACGCTCGACAAGGCGCAGCGGCTGGATTACCGCGAGTCGGTGCTCACCCACGCCATGGTGTTCATGGGCGTAAACCTGGTGGACGGCGCGCCCAACCGCTGGAAGGTGGAAAACAGCTGGGGCGACAAGTCGGGCCACGAGGGCTGGTACATCATGTCGGACGACTGGTTTGACCAGTATAACTACCAGGTGGTCGTGAACAAGAAGTATCTGACGCCCGAGCAGCGGGCAGCTTATGAGCAAGCGCCCATCGAACTCGAGCCCTGGGATCCCTTTGGATCGCTGGCGCTCATGGACTGATGCCTGAACCGGATCCAGGGGCTCTGTTCCTGGCCGGAGGGCCGGGGGCGGCGCCCCCCGGATCGATTCCCCAGCTTTGGAGGTGAGAAGCATGTTCCAGCCCGACTACATCATGCGCCAGATCGAGACGCTCACCCAGGCGGCGGCCAAGCTGTTCATGCACAAGGACATCAACAAGATAGAGATGTTCAAGGAGGACGGCAGCCTGTCGGGGGCGGGGCTGTTGTACCATCGGCTGAAAGCGCTGATCAACCAGGGCAAGATCAACGAGGCCGAGGATCTGCTGTTTGCAGAGCTCGATTCGGCCCCAGTGTCCGAGATCCTGGCCGTCGTGATCCATTTCTACCGGGATCTGGCCGCGCTGACCGACGAGCAGCTGAAGCAAGCGAATTTCTCGCGTGCCGAGATCGCGCAGGGGCTGGCCGATGTCCAAAACAGATTAAACGCTCTATCCGAGCAGCCTTGACGCCGCTGCAAAACCATACGACATTGTGATGAATGCGAGAGAGGTGGAGCCAATGGAGAAAAAGACCCCGCTGTACGACGTCCACGTGGCGCTTGGCGGCAAAATCGTGCCCTTCGCGGGCTATCTGCTGCCGGTTCAGTACCCGTCCGGCGTGATCGCCGAGCACATGGCTGTCAGAGGGCAGGCCGGGCTTTTCGATGTGTCCCATATGGGCGAGGTGTTCTATGAAGGGCCGGACGCCCTTGCCAACCTGAATGCGCTGCTCACCAACGATTTTTCGTCCATGGTGGATGGCCAGGTCCGCTATTCGCCCATGTGCAACGAGCAGGGCGGCATCGTGGACGACCTGATCGTGTATCGCTTCAATCAGAACAAATACATGCTGGTGGTGAACGCCTCCAACCGCGACAAGGATGTCGCCTGGATGCGCGCCCGGCGATTTGGGGATGTTACCCTCACCGACAAATCCGATGAACTGTGCGAGCTGGCGCTGCAGGGCCCGGCCGCCAAAGCGATCCTGGCAAGGCTGGTGCCCGACGAGCAGATTCCCAAGAAGTACTACTACTTCACGCCCGAGGCCGATGTTTCGGGGATTCCGTGCATCGTATCCCGCACAGGGTACACCGGCGAACACGGCTACGAGCTCTACGCCCAAGCGGGGGACGCCGGGAAACTCTGGGGGATCGTGATGGATGCCGGCAAGGATCTGGGGCTGATCCCCTGCGGGCTGGGCGCGCGCGACACGCTGCGCCTGGAGGCCAGCATGCCGCTGTATGGTCACGAGATGGCGGATGACATCAGCCCGCTGGAGGCGGGGCTCGCCTGGGCGGTGAAGCTGGACAAGCCGGAGTTTGTCGGGAAAGACGCCGTGCAGGCCATGGGCACGCCCAGAACCCGCGTTGGACTGAAAGTCACCGGCAAGGGCATCGTGCGCGAGCATCAGGATGTGTTCCGCGGCGGTCAGAAGATTGGCGTCACCACCTCCGGAACCCACCTGCCCTTCCTCGGCGCCGCCTACGCCATGGCGCTGGTGGACACCGGCAGCGCCTCCGCCGGCGATGCCGTCGAGGTGGACGTGCGCGGCCGCCGCGTTGAGGCCGATGTCGTGCCGCTGCCGTTTTATAAGAGGGGTTAGCGCGCGGGCTCCCGCCCGTTGCGCCGCGAGGGCCGGCGGCCCTCGCCCCCCAGCGGAGCCGCCACAGAGATTTGCAGCGGCCGATACCCCATCGGCCCGCCGACAATAAAGGAGGACATGGCCATGAACATCCCCGAGAACCTGAAGTACTCCAAGTCCCACGAGTGGGTGCTGTACCTGAGCGACACCAAGGCGCGCGTGGGCATCACCGACTTTGCCCAGGGCCAGATGGGCGACATCGTGTTCATCAACCTGCCGCTGGAGGGCGACGACGTGGTGGCTGGCGAGTCCTTCACCGACATCGAGTCGGTCAAGGCGGTCGCCGACGTGTTCAGCCCGCTCACCGGTTCCATCTGCGCCGTCAACGGAGCGCTGGACGCCGCCCCCGAGAAGATGAACAGCGCCCCTTACGAAGCCTGGATTTGCGAGGTTGAAGGCATCAGCGCCACCGAGGAATTGCTGGACGCCGCCGCGTACAAGGCATTCTGTGAGTCCGAGGGGGCATAGCATGGGCAGTTACATTCCATCCTCGCTGGAGGAGAGAGCGCAAATGCTGGCGGCGGTTGGGCTGACGAGCACGAGCCAGCTGTACCAGGACGTACCCGAGGCCATGCGCGTCACATCCCTGAACCTGCCGGAGGGCGCATCGGAGCTGGAAGTGTCGCGGCTGATGCAGGCATATGCCGGCGAGAACACCGTGTTCCCGTCCATCTTTCGCGGCGCGGGCGCATACAACCACTATATCCCGTCCATCGCCAAGACGGTTGTCGGCAAAGAGGATTTCCTGACCGCTTACACGCCCTATCAGGCGGAGATCAGCCAGGGCATCCTGCAGTCGATTTTTGAGTATCAGACCATGATCTGCGAGCTGACGGGCATGGACGCCAGCAACGCCTCGGTCTACGACGGCGCGACAGCTGCCGCCGAGGCGACGAACATGTGCCGCGAACGCGCCCGCACCGTGGCGCTGGTGGCGAAGACCGCGAATCCCATGGTGATCCAGACCATCAGAACCTATGGCAACGGGCTGGACGCCGAGGTCGTCATGATCCCCGAAAAAGACGGCAGGGTGGATCTTGGCGCGCTGAGGGAGCTGCTCAACGAGCGCTCCGCCTGTGTGTACCTGCAACAGCCCAATTTCTACGGGCTGATCGAGGATGCGGACGCCGTGTGCGAGGCCGCGCACCTGGCGGGCGCAAAGCTCATCCTGGGCGTGAACCCGATAGCCTGCGCGATGCTCAAGACGCCGGGCGAGACGGGCGCCGACATCGCCGTGGGCGAGGGTCAGCCGCTCGGACTGCCGCTGGCGTTTGGCGGGCCGTACCTTGGGTTTATGGCCACGCGCACCGCCATGGTTCGAAAACTGCCCGGCCGCATCGTGGGGGAGACGACCGATCTGGACGGTAAGCGCGCGTTCGTGCTGACGCTGCAGGCGCGCGAGCAGCACATCCGGCGCGAGAAGGCGCTGAGCAATGTGTGCAGCAATCAGGCGCTGTGCGCCATGGCGGCTTCGGTGTATGCCGCCGCCATGGGCAAGGAGGGCCTCGTCGAGGTGGCCTCCCAGTGCCACAGCAAGGCGGCCTATCTGAGGGATCAGCTAAGCGCCATCGGCTACGCGCCGGTGCACGAAGGCGAGTTCTTCCATGAATTCGTGAGCCGCTGCCCGGGGGACGCCGAAAAAACCATGCGGGCGCTGGAGGCCAAGGGCATCCTGGGCGGGCTGCCCCTTCAGGATGGCAATGTCCTGTGGTGCGCCACAGAGATGAACAGCAAGGCCCAAATGGATGCGCTGGTGCGCGCGCTGAAGGAGGTGGCGAAATGAGACTGCTGTATGAGATCAGCCGCGAGGGGCGCGGCCTGTCCATTCTGCCGCCGCTGGACGTGCCTTTGGCCGAGTTGCCCGTGGAACTGCGGAGGGAAAAGCCCGCGCAGCTGCCTCAGCTATCCGAGATCGACATCGACCGCCACTACTCGGGCTTGGCGAAAATGACCCACGGCGTAAACGACGGGTTCTATCCGCTGGGCTCGTGCACCATGAAATACAACCCGCGCATCAATGAGGAGATGGCCGCGCTCCCGGGCTTCACGGGGATTCATCCGCTGCAGCCCATCCGCACCGCGCAGGGCTGCCTGCGGCTGCTGAGCGACGCGGAAACGCACTTGTGCGAGATCACCGGCATGGACGCGATGAGCTTTCAGCCCGCGGCGGGCGCGCACGGCGAGCTGCTGGGTCTGCTGCTCATCAAGGCGTACCACGCCCACCGGGGCGATAGGGCGCGCACCAAGATCATCGTGCCCGATTCGGCCCACGGCACCAACCCGGCCTCGGCCGCGATGGCGTCTTACCAGGTGGTCTCCGTGCCGTCGAACGCCGAGGGCTGCGTGGATCTCGCCGCCTTGCGCGCCGCCGTCGGGCCCGACACCGCGGGCCTGATGCTGACCAACCCCAACACGCTGGGCGTGTTTGACAAGAACATCCTGGAGATCACGAAAATCGTGCACGACGCGGGCGGCCTGAACTACTACGATGGCGCGAACCTGAACGCCATCATGGGCGTGGCGCGCCCGGGCGACATGGGCTTTGACGTGGTGCACCTGAATCTGCACAAGACCTTCTCCACGCCCCACGGCGGCGGCGGCCCGGGCGCGGGCCCGGTGGGCGTGAAGCGGGTACTCGCGCCATTCCTGCCCATGGATTGCCCCCATAAGCAGGGCGATTCGTACGCCTTCGCCAACCCCGAACACACCATCGGCCGGGTCAAGGCGTTTTACGGCAACTTCCTGGTGGTCGTGCGCGCGCTGACCTACATCCTGACGCTTGGCCGCGAAGGGGTCCCCGAGGCCGCGAAAAACGCGGTGCTCAACGCCAACTACCTGATGGGGCTGCTGAAGGACATCTGCCCCATAGCCAATGACGGCATCTGCATGCATGAGTTCGTCATGACGCTGGAGCAGCTGAAAAAGGACACCGGCGTCTCCGCCATGGACATCGCCAAGGGACTGCTCGACCGGGGCATCCACCCGCCCACAATGTACTTTCCGCTGATCGTGCATGAGGCGCTGATGCTGGAGCCCACCGAGACCGAGTCCAAGGACACGCTGGACGAGGCCGCCCAGGTGCTGCGCGAGCTGTTCCGGATGGCGCACGAAAACCCGCAGGCGCTGCACGACGCGCCCGTCACCACCCCCGTCCGCCGCCTGGATGAAGTGGGCGCCGCGAGGAACCCAAGGCTGAAGCACGGCTTCGAGGAGTGACGGTGTGGGGTGGGCCGCCCGGATCCCGCGCGAGCGGGCCGCCCAACAGAACGCCGGGAACGCTATCCTATGGACCCGTTCCGGCGGTTTTGCAGGATTTCACATTCAAAGATTCATTTTTTAACATGGAATCCGGGAAACAACGAGCAGGAGAACGGAATATTTCATAGAATACCTTATGGACATTGCAAATTGACCATAAGGTATTCTGTCGGAGAGGATGATTTCGTATGGCTTTGACGCTGTCTCAGCGTTGCCAAAACATCGCGCCGTCCGTCACGCTGGCGATCGATGCGCAGGCCAAGGAAATGAAGGAGCGAGGCGAGGACGTCGTCGGTTTTGGCGCGGGCGAGCCGGACATGGGCACGCCCGGCTACATCGTAGACGCCGCCAAGGAGGCCCTGGACAAGGGCATGACGCGCTACACCCCGGTGCCCGGTACGCTGGCGCTGCGCAAGCAGATCTGCGAAAAGCTGCAAAAGGACAACGGCCTTGTCTATACGCCCGCCCAGATCATCGTGACCAACGGCGCCAAGCAGGCGCTGTTCAACGCGTTCTCGGCGATTCTGGATCAGGGCGACGAGGTGTTGATTCCCAGCCCCTGCTGGATCAGCTATCCCGAGATCGTCAAAATGACCGGCGGCGAGCCGGTGTTGGTCGAGGGCAAGGAAGAGCAGGGCTTTTTGGTGGATGCGGACCAGCTGCGCGCGCGGGTTACCCCCCGCACCAAGGCCATCATCATCTGCTCGCCCAGCAACCCCAACGGCTGCGTCTGGACCCGCGAGATGCTCCAGGGCATTGCGGATCTGGCGGTCGAGAAAGGGCTGTTCGTGGTTTCGGACGAGATCTATGAGAAGCTCATCTATGACGGGCGCGAGCACGTGTCCATTGCTTCCCTGGGGGAGCAGATCAAAAACCAAACCATCCTCATCAACGGCCATTCCAAGGCCTACGCCATGACCGGCTGGCGCATTGGCTACGCGGCCGGGCCGGCGGACGTGATCAAGGGCATGTCGGCCTTTCAGAGCCATGCCACCAGCAACGCCAACTCCATCGCGCAGCATGCCGCCATGGTGGCCCTGCAGCAGGGAGACGACATCGTGGCGGATATGGTGACGGAGTTTGGCGCCCGCCGGACGCTGATTCACCAGCTCATCAACGACATCCCCGGGCTGTCGGCCAACCTGCCGGAGGGCGCGTTTTACATCATGATGAACATCAGCGGGCTGAAGGGTAAAAAGTATCAGGGGCAGCCGATCGAAAACTCGATGGATTTCGCGCGCCTGCTACTGGAGGCCCAGAAGGTGGCCGTGGTGCCCGGCCGTCCGTTCGGCGCGGATCAGCACGTGCGGCTAAGCTACGCCACCTCTCAGGAGAACATCAGAAAAGGGATCGGCCGGATCAAGGAATTCGTCGGGACGCTGGAGTAAGCAACCTGTCATGGGCAAAAAAGGCGGAGGGACAAGATCCTCTGCCTTTTTTTGTCTGCATTTTGTGGTTTTTTGTCCTATTTTGTTGACGTAACACTACATATAGATTATAATGCCAATTGGTGAAGAATGGAGGTGAGGTGCAGGGTGAGGAAACTACCCCTTGTCATCGCGAGCGCGGCGCTGGTCTGCGCGATGGGTTGTGGCGCGCTGGCCGAGGTGTTCCCGGCCAATCCGGCGAGGGGACACACGATGGAGGTGCGGACCCGACAAACCGCGCCCACGCCAAGGCCCACGCCCACGCCGCGCCCCACGCGCGCGCCAAGGCCCACGCCAACGCCCGCGTCCTATTACGATCCGGCGCTGTTCGAGGGGCCGGTGCCCAAGCGGGCGTATTACGGACGGCTGTACATACTCGATGAAGTCAAAGAGCTGGTGCAGAGCGAGGACTGGGGCGCCAACGCCGACTACGGCTACGGCGGCATGAGGATCCCGCGCCTGTATCAATACGATTTTCAAAAGGTGGTCTGCTTTTATTACGGGCGCCCCAAGTCGGTGGCCAGCTCGGGCTGCGGCGCGACCAGCATGTCCATGGTGATCGCTTACCTGACCGGCGACACCCGCCAGTCGCCCTACACGCTGTTCCGTTGGGCGGTGAACAACGATATGTATTCGGGCAGCGGGCTGTCCCACGAAACGCTGCTGACCATCGGCGCCAACTACGGCGTCGCCGGCGAGTGGGTGGGCAAGGACAAGGAACAGGTGCTGCAGGCGCTGCGGGACGGCAAGCCCGTCATAGCCCACATGGGTTACGGAACGTTTACCAAGCAGGGGCACTACATCGTGCTGCGCGGGCTGACCGAGGACGGGCTGGTGTTTATCAACGATCCGAACAACTTTTTCAACAGCGTGATCCCGCTGAAGATCGAGGAGATCATTCGCCAGACGAAGACGTCCACCCCATTTCTGCTGTGCAGGCGCGCGGATGGCAAACCCGCGCCCAAGGCCTAGCCAGGACGACGCGAAGAAGAAACGCCCCTCATACTAGCCAAAAACATTAACTATTTATAAAAGCATCGCACTGTGATATAATGGAAAGCGAACAGTGGGGGTGCAAAAGATGAGCAAAAAGCGAGAGAAGTACACGGAGGAAGAACGAGCGGAGATCGTTTGTGAGAA
>JAVBQA010000041.1:0-13388 GCA_031549325.1 Eubacteriales bacterium
ACCGTCAGGCGGGCGCCACCCGGATACTCCCTGCCCGTGTAGGGATCGGTCCAGCTCGCGCCCTCTGGAAGGTACACATCCCGCGCTGTCGCATCCGCCTCAATCACCGGGGCGACCAGGATGTCCGGGCCAAACATGTATTCGTCGAAGATCGGGTAGGCCACGTCGTCTTTGGGGAAGTCGAACAGCAGCGGGCGCATCACCGGTGTGCCGTCGGCCGACGCCTTCTTCATCTGCTCCATGATGTAGGGGATCAGCCGCCCGCGCAGCTTGATAAAGTCGGTCAGGATCTGGTCGTTCTCCTCCCCATAGCTCCACACCTCGTTCGGGCCGCCCGAGCGGTTGTAGCTGGTGGGATCGAACTTGTTCACATCCTTGTAGGGCAGGCGGAACCCGTGCAGCCGGAAGATCGGGCAGAACACGCCAAACGCAAACCAGCGCACCAGCAGCTCCCGGAACGCGGGGTCGTCTGGGTCGCCGTTGAAGAAGCCGCCGATGTCTGTGGTCCACCAGGGCACGCCGCAGAAGGAGAAGTTCAGCCCGGCCTTGATCTGTTTTCTGAGGCTGTCGAAGGTGGACGCGATGTCGCCCGACCACACCACGGCGCTGTTTCTCTGGGTTCCGTGCCAGGCGCAGCGCAGCAGGTTCACGATCTCGGTCTCCCCCGCCTCCCGCATGCCCTCGTAGAAGGTCTGGGCGTAATGGAACGGATAGATGTTCGAGACCTGGGAGCCGTTGCCCAGGTAGTAGCGCACGTTGTCATAGTCATAAGGGTTCAGGCTGGGTTCGGACTCGTCCAGCCAAAACATCCTGACGCCGTGGTCGTAGTAGTTCTTCTTTGCCTTGCTCCACACGAACTTGCGCGCGCCCGGGTGCATTGCGTCGTAGAACGTGCAGGCGCCGTGACCGATCTTAAACAGCGAGGTGCCGCGCTCGGCGCGCGTCAGGTAGTTCTTGTCGCGCATATAAAGATAGTTCTCGCTGCGGGTGTCTACCGTGGGCCAGATGGAGACCATCAGCCGCATGCCGAGCTTGTTCAGCTCGTCCACCATGGCCTTCGGATCTGGCCAGCGGGTGGGATCGAACTTCCACTCGCCCTGCGCGGTCCAGTGGAAATAGTCGCAAACGATCACCGACACCGGGATGCCCCGCCGATGGTATTCGCGCGCGATGGTCAGCAGCTCCTCCTGGGTCTCGTAACGCAGCTTGCACTGCCAGAAACCAAGCGCCCACTCGGGCAGCACGGGGGCGCGCCCGGTCAGGGCCGTGTATTTTTCCATGATGCCCGCGGGCGTTTCGTCCGCGATCACGATGTAGTCAATCTGCTTGGCCATGTCCGCGTGCCAAAGCGTGTGGTTGTCCACAAACTCCGCGCGGCCCACGGCCGGGTTGTTCCACATAAACCCATAGCCTTTGCTGGAAACCGCGAAGGGCACGGTGCACTTGGTGTTCTTTTGCTCGAGCGGGATGGTGGTGCCCTTCAGGTCAAAGCAGTCGTTGGGGTCCTGCCCCATGCCGTGGAAGTGCTCGTCCGGGTCGGCCTTGAAATAAAGGTCGATGGCGAACGCCTCGCTCGAATGGGCGCGGTATTCGCGCGCCCTGCGCAGCTCGATGGTGATCTCGCGCTGGTCGATCCAAAACTCCCTGAGCAGCGGCTTGCCCGCTTTGTCGTAGTAGTCCACGGTACCGTCGCCGAACACCTCCGCATAGATGTTGCCATTCTTAAGGGTCGCCTTCATCTCCGTGACCTCAACGGTGGCGCTGTCCCCTTCGGGCGGGAGCAGCGTCCAGTTCAGCTGCTCATCGATGTGCAAACTCTTGCTGGAGCGAAAGCGAATGCAGTCCGCGCCGTAGGGTTCCACCCACATCAGGTCGCCCTCGCCCTCCCAGCAGATGCGCTTCCCCTCAACCCAGCCGTTGCCAGTGAATGGCTTTCTGTCGAACCGTCCCATACCTCATGCCCTCCTTGTGTGCACAGTCTTACGGCCGGATTTACCGGAGCGGTAAATCCGGCCGCGTGGATACAACCCGGGATTACTTCAGCGAAGCGTTGATCTTCTCGATCTTGCCGGCGGCCTCGGCGGCTGCGTCAGCCGGGCTCTTGGTGCCGGTCAGCGCGGCCTGCAGCGCGTCCTGCACGGCGGTGGAGATCTCGCCCCACTTGGGCGACGGGCCGCGCGGCACCGCATAGGCCAGCTGGTCGATGAACTTGCGCATCACGGGGTTGTCAGGATACTGCTCGTCTGCGGTCACATCGGCGTGGGGCGCGATGGTGCCCACGCGGGTGTTGAAAGGCACATTGACCTCCTTGCTCAGGAAGTAGCTCATGAAGTCCCAAGCGGCGTCCTGATTGGCGGAGTTGGCGGTGATGCCCAGGTTTTCGCCGCCCATGCAGGAGGCGAACTGGGTGTCCTTGGGCAGGTAGGAGATGGTGTAGGCGAGGTCGGGCGCGTCGTTCTTCATGTTGGAGATGTGCCAGCAGCCGTTGAGCATCATGGCGCAGTTGCCGGCCGCGAACTGCTTCTCCACGTCGTTCTGCGTCCAGTTGATGACCTCAGCGGAGGCGTAGCCCTTCTGCACCAGGTCGGTCACGATGCCGAGCGCCTTGACGCCTTCGGGCGAGCCAAAGGTTTCGATGGTGGCGCCGGTGGAATACAGGAACGGGATGTACTGGAACGTGCCTTCCTCCGACTTGCCGGCGCAGAACGCGAACGGATACACATTCGGATTGGCGGCTTTGATCTTCTCGCACACCGCGAAGAACTCGTCCCAGGTTTCGGGCACGGCGTCCACACCCGCGGCCTTGAGCATGGCGTCATTGGACCACACCGACAGGCAGTTGCTGCGGATGGGCAGCGTGTAGTTCTTGCCGTCATAGATGCCCGAGTTCAGCGGGCCTTCCACGTAGCTGTTCTCGCCTTCCCATGCGGCGAAGCGCTCGGTCAGATCTGCGAACATGCCCATGGCCGCATAGGGGGCGGAATCGGGGTTGTCGATCATCGCCAGATCCGGCAGGTCGCCGGAGACCACGCCCAGCGTGTACTTCTTGAGCAGGTCGTTTCTGGGGATGTACTGCTCCACGATGATGGCTGGATTGCTCTCGTCTTTGTTGTAGGCGTCGATGTACTCCAGCATCACCTCATAGGTGGACATGGAGAAGTAGTGCCAGAATTGCAGCTCCACGCGCGCGCCGCCCGCGCTCACGGTCAGCGCGCCTAGCACGGCGCACAGCGCCAGGGCGATCGCCAGGGCCAGGGTCAACTTTTTCTTCATACCAAGTGCCTCCTCATAATCATAATGACCGGTGACTATCTCAAAGCCGGGACTTGCCCCCCGGTTTGATTCGATTACCCTTTAACAGCGCCGCCAGCAAGCCCGCTGATGATGTACTTTTGGGCGAACACGAAGATCAGGATGGGGGGCAGCACCAGCATGCAGCCGTAGGCCATGATCCAGTTCCAGCGCACGCCGTACTCGTTCATCAGGTTATAGATCGAGGTGGTCATCGGAAACAGCACGCGGTTGCTGTTGAAAGTGAGCGAGTACACCAGGTCGTTCCAGCCATGCACGAAGCCGAAGCACGCGCAGGTGACCAGCCCGGGCTGCAGCACCGGCAGCACCACCCGCAGGAACGCCCCAAAGCGCGAGCAGCCGTCGATGCGGGCGGATTCCTCGATCTCCTTGGGGCAGGCCATGAACATGGGGCGCAGCACCATCAGCGTGAATGGGATCGTGATCGTGGTGATGGCCAGGATCGGCGCCAAATACGTGTTCAGGATTTTGATGCGCGAGAAGTTCAAAAACAAGGGCGTCAGCAGCAGCGAACTGGGGAGCATCTGCGTCACCAGGAAGAACATGATGATCAGCTTGCCGCCCGGCACGCGAAACCGGGACACGCCGTACGCCGCTGGCACGGCCAGCACAAAGCTGTAGCACATGGCGCAAGTGGCGATGATAAACGAGTTCTTGGCGGACAGCGCCATGGAGAATTTGCCGGTCAGCTGGCCAGAGTAGCTGTCAAAGATGAACTTCTGCGGCCACAGCGTGGGCGGCACGCGAAACACCTCGGCGTCGCCCTTGAACGAGCTAACCAGGATCCAGTAGAGCGGAAACAGGAACACGAACGACACGAGCAGCGCGAACAGGCTCCACAGCGCGCTCCTGACCTTTTTCCGGCGGAGGAAATGCTGGAGTGAACTCGAGAATTCGTCCATCACATCGTTTCCTCCTTGTTGATTAGTTTCAGGTAAGCCAGCGCCACACAGAACAGGATCACAAACAGGATGTTCGCGGCCGCCGCGCCCTGGCCGAAGTAATAGTGCGAGAAGCTCAGGCGGTAAGCGAACGTTGCCATTACCTCGGTGGCGTTCACCGGTCCGCCGCCAGTCATCACGAAGATCAGGTCGAACACCTTGAAGGTGTACACAAACCCGAGCACCAGCACCGACATCATCGCGGGGCGCAGCAGCGGAAGCGTGATGAAGAGGAGCTTTTGAAACGCGTTGGCGCCGTCGATGGACGAGCTCTCGTACACCTCGTCCGGGATGCCCGACAGCCCGGTCGACAGCAACAGCATATTGAATGGCACGCCCACCCACGAGTTGGCGATGATCGGCCCCCAGATGGCCGTGTTCTGGTGGAGCAGCCAACCCACCGGTTTTTGGATGATGCCCAGCGCAATCAGAAACTGGTCGATGATGCCGGCATCCGGGCTGAGCATGTACTTGAACAGCAGCGCCGTGACGGTGATGGGCATCATGTAGCTGACCACCAGAAAGCCGCGCAGCGGCTGGGCCAGCGCGAATTTTTTGTGGAACAACAACGCGAACAGCAACCCCAACGAGAACTGGATGACCAGACACATCACGGTATAAAACAGCGTGTTGAACAGCGACGCGCCCAGATCCGGGTTCTGGAAAATGGTGAGATAATTCTCAAACCCGATGAACGGGCGCTCGTTGCCCGCCGCCAGGTTGAACGCGGAGATGTCCTGAAAGCTGATGAGGAAGTTATAGATGATGGGATATCCGATCAAGAGCAGCATGTGCAAGAGCGCCGGGATCATGAACAGATAGCCGGTCAGAATCTCGCGCCCGCGCTCGTTCATGGGCCTTTTGGCCGAGGCGACGCCCGGCGCCCTGGGGGCATGTTGCGCCATATCTCATCCTCCCCGCAAATGTACTCCCATTCATACCGTTATCATTTCTATCATATATGCATCTTTTGCACAAAACAATTCCAATAATCTGGAATAAGTGTAATGATCATCATCGCCGTTCGTAAATTTAAAGGGCTCCGGAATCGTCCGGCGCCCTCTCCCCTGCCAGCCCTCACATCTTCCTGGCGTACTCCCGCGCCGACACCCCGACACACTCCTTGAACACCTTGCAGAAATACTTCGGGTCGGGATAGCCGGTCTTGTACGCGATCTCATAGATCTTGTCGTCGGTGGTCTGAAGCAGCCGCTTGGCGTGCTCCATGCGCACGTCGCGCAAGTAGGCTGAGAAGCTCTTCCCCGTCTCCTTTGCAAACAGCGCGCCCAGGTATTCGGGCGTCAGCTTCATCCGGCGCGCCAGTTCCTCAATACTCAGCTTGCGCGCGTAACCGCCCTGGATGGCCTCCACAGCGCGCGTCACCGGCGTCGTGTGGGAGGCGGTCTCGGGGTCCTGGCGTTCGGCGGCCTGCTGAGCGCTGCCCCGCGCCAGCGCCTCCAGCGCGTCGATCAGCTCCTGCCTGGTGACTGGCTTGAGCAGATACTCGGCCACTGCCAGGTGAATCGCCTTCTTGGCATACTCGAAATCCGAGTGTCCGCTGAGGATGATGTAGCGGGTACCAGGCGCTCCGAAGCGGGCGTTTTCGATCATGTCCAGCCCATTCACGCGCGGCATTTTGATGTCAGTGATGACCACGTCCGGCTGCAGATGATAGATCATGTTCATGCCGTCCAGCCCGTTCGCGGCCTCGCCAATCAGCTGGAAGCGCGCCTTGTCCAGGCCTCCCACAATCGACACCAGCCCGCGCCGGGTAGCCAGCTCGTCCTCGACGACCAGAATCTTCAGCAACCGCACACCTCCTCGCGGGCAAGCGCCGCTCGCCCCCGCGCCAAAACGCGGCATGGATGATTGTCCCGGGGCGAACTGTGTTCGCCCCGCCGTCGTCATGCCCGGTACGGAATCACCAGCGTGAACGCGGTTCCCTGCCCAAGCTGGCTCTCGACCGAGATCTCGCACTGATCGCCGTAATACAGCCACATGCGGTTGGCCACATTGCTCACGCCGATGCTGTCTCCGTGCAGCGATTGGCGCTGGGCGATGATGCCCCGCAGGTACTGAAGCCGCGCCTCGTCCATGCCGCGCCCGTTGTCGGCAATGCGGATCCCGAGCCGCTTGCCCGGCAGGCTGTGCGCGCTCAGCCGGATCGCGAAGCCCGCCGGTTCTTCCTTCATGCCGTGCAGCACGCAGTTCTCCGCCAGCGGTTGCAGCAGCATTTTGTAGATCGGGAAGGCGCTGGTCTCCTCGTCCACGTCATTTACCAGCGCGATCTCCGCGCCAAAGCGCTTGCCCTGAATGAGCACGTACTGGCGCATCCACTCAAGCTCCGCCGCCAGCGGCACCAGAATGTCCACGTTGCTGACGCTGTAGCGCAGCAGCCGCCCCAGGCCGCTCAGCATCTGGCTGATTTCCTCTTCCTCGTGCTCGATGGCGAGCCAGTTGATGCGGTCAAGCGCGTTATAGAGGAAGTGCGGGTTGATCTGCGCCTGAAGCGCCTTGATTTCCGCCTGGCGGCGCCGGTCGGACTCGGTCAGCAGCCGCCGGTTCTTGTCGTTGAGCTCGCTCATCAGCCGGTTCACGTTGCCGGTCATCTTGTGAAACCGGTCGTTGATCACGCTGAGCAGCTCGTCGTCCTTGTCGATGTCCAGATCCACTTCAGCCAGGTGTTCTCCGAACTCGTCCATGGCGAATGCGATGCGGCCAAATTTGTCCCGAAGCTTCTTTGTGATGTAAAACACGGCCAATGAAAACAGCAGCAGCAGCCCGAGCGTCAGCGAGATCACAAGCGTTCGATAGTTTTCGGCAAACGCGCTGAGCGCACCGCGCTGGAAGAACAGGTGCACCTGCAGCTGGCTCCCACGAATGGGCCGCGACTTGGACGAAGTGATGCCCGAATTCACAGACGGGATGTCCGCAAGAGTCCTGCCGATCAGCTCCCGCGTGGGCGAGGCGATGATGCGCCCGTCCCCGTCGGTGACGCAGCTTATGGGGCTGACACGGTTCTCGAGCAGCGAACCGTCGTCATCGATGTTAATAACGTCGATGAGGAACGCGCTGTCCACCTCCACGATGAGAAGCCCAAAGATCTGGCCGGGCAGAAAGTCGGTAGCCGGATAGCAGAAGTCGATCAGGCTCTTGGTGTCCTCGTGCGCGCCGTTGATGGAGAATGGGCTGAAAATGCGCAGATTCCGCTGGGTTCCGTAGGTGTCCAGCAGGATGCGCTTGAACTGCGAGCTGTTCCAGCGGCGCGGCTCAAAGTCGCTCCACACCCGGTCAAACGTGATCACCCTCATCGATTCGGACACGAACGTGATGCCCACCACGTGATCAGCCATCCACGCTTTTTGTGAGAACTGTTCGGTCATGCGCTGGCGGATCAGCGCGTAGTTGGCGGAAGACGGACTCTCGCGCTCGACCAGCGCGGCCTGCGTCCGCACGACCTGGTTGGTGGCCAGCTCGGCCAGCAGCTGCTTGTAGGTGGGCAGCCGCCCGGCGATGTTCTGCGCCACCTGGGACACCGCGTAGTCCATCAGGTTGTCCTCGATCATGTCGGCGTCGCGCTCGTAGGCGCGGAAAGAGACCAGGCTGATCACCAGGATGGGCACGATCGCCAGCAGCACATAAGCCGCGACAAGCATCACGCGAAGCGAGCTTTTGATGCGCGCCACCTCCCATCGACCGCGTCCTCACGCATGGTCCTCCGGCCGCTTGTAAACACGGTTCGCACAGACAAGTTCAGGCCTGATCAGCGGCAGCCCTCAAGGAGCGCACCATGCGCGTCCGCGCCCGTCATCACCGCGTCAGCCAAACAGCTGCTCCAGCCCCGACCCTTCACGCGCAAGCACCGGGATGCGCTCGATGGGCGCGTCTACGGTCACCTCGCGGCCGCCGTCGTACACCTTCCCCGTCCACACATCGATCCAGCGCGCGCCGGCGGGCAGATACACTTCCCTTCGGCGCTGTCCGGCCTGAAGGATCGGTGCGACCAGCAAATCCGGCCCGAACAGATACTGATCCTCGACACTCCAGGCATTTGCATCCCCCGGGAAATCGAAAAACAGCGGGCGCATCACCGGCGCGCCCTGCTCGTGGGCGGCACGCATCAGCCGCCCGATGTAGTGTTTCAGCCGGCCGCGCAGCGCGATGTAATCGGTGCAGATCTTCTCGATCTCAGGCCCATAGCTCCAGATCTCGTTGTCCGCGCCCGAGGAGCACACCCCGCCGCCCGACGTTCCCAGCGGTTCCTTGTGCGGCTCGCGGTCGCCGTGCAGCCGCATCACCGGGCACAGTGCGCCCCACTCGAACCAGCGGGTGAAACACTCTCGGAACGCCGGGTCGTCCGGATTGCCGCCATGGAAGCCACCGATGTCGGTGGTCCACCAAGGGATGCCCGCCATGCCCATGTTCAGGCCGGCAGCCAGCTGATTTCTAAAGCTGCGGAAGCTGGAATCGATGTCCCCCGACCACACCAGCGCGCCATAGCGCTGGCTGCCCGCCCAGGCGCAGCGCAGCAAATTGATGATGTTGGTTTGACCCTGCGCCTGCATTCCATCGTAAAACGCGCGGGCGTACAGCATCGGGTACAGGTTGCCGATCTGCACGTTCGGGCCCTGATGATAGCGGTACAGATCAAAATCGTAATAGGTATACTCCGGCTCGGCTTCGTCCAGCCAGAACAGCCGGATGCCGTAGTCGTAGTAGTTTTGTTTGCACTTGTTCCAAACGTAGTCCCGCGCGCCCGGGTTGGTGGCGTCGAAATGAACGGTGTTGCCGTGGAACGTCATCGCGATCCGATGCCCCCGGTCGGTGCGGATCAGAAAGCCCTGCTCCTCCATCTCGCTAAAGTTCTCGCTGCGCTTGTCTACCGTGGGCCAAACGCTGACCATCAGCTGAATGCCCATCTGTTTCAGCTCGTCCACCATGGCCTGCGGATCCGGCCAGTAGGCGGGGTCGAACTTCCACTCGCCCTGCATGGGCCAATGGAAGAAGTCGATCACGATCACGCTGAGCGGCACGCCGCGCTTTTTGTACTCGCGCGCGATGTGCAGCAGCTCGTCCTGGGTCTGATACCGGAGCTTGCACTGCCAAAACCCCATGGCCCAGTCGGGCATCATGGGCGCCGAACCGGTGGCTCCGGCGTAGTTTCGAAGGATATCCGCCGGACTGTCGCCCGCCGTGATCCAGTAGTCCAGCGCCTTCGTGGACTCGGCTGTCCAGGTGGTGATGTTTCTTGACAGCCCCACCTTGCCCACCGCCGGGTTGTTCCACAGGAAGCCATAACCCAGGCTCGACACCGCGAACGGCACCGACGCCTGGGAATTGCGCTGAGCCAGCTCCAGCTCGCATCCCTTCAGGTTCAGATAGGGCTGCTGATACTGGCCCAGCCCATAGATTTTCTCGTCCGGGTTCGACTCGAACCGCGCCGCCAACCGGTAGTCGCCGCCCAGGATTGGCATGAATTCCCGCGCCTGAAGATCCAACGCCGAAGCGAACCCGGTGGGTTTCGCACCCGGCGCGATCACAAACGTCTTGCGGTTGCGCACATACTCCTCCAGCAGCGTCTCGCCCTTCTGGTTCTGGAACAGCACCTTGCCGTTGTGATCCACGATCACCCTGATCTTGCCGTTTGTGATGGTGGCGTAGTCCGCCTGAATCTCGATTGCCCCTTGCGCCGGCGCGGGCTCGATCAGCGCCCAAAGGGCATCGGGCAACGCCTGGCACTTGGTGGCGCGCACGCGCAGCGCGTCTCTCCCCCAGGGCTCGATGCGCAGCGTCTCGGCATCGTACCTGAAGATGAGTGCGTTTTTCTCAGCGATCAACATGGCCTCGTCCTCCTTACCCTTTGTCGGCGGTGTCGTACAGCGCGATGATGTAGGGATGCGTCTCGTCGTATTCGGTGAGGGGCCGCGGGTCGTCCACCCGCCCGATGGGGCGCACGCCCGCGCCAATGATGCCCAGCCGCTCGTCCCCCAGGTCCTTGCGGCAGTCCTCGATCAGCGCCTCCAGCGCTTTCACGATTTCTGGGCGCTGCCCGTACAGGTCGCGCTGTTCCCCCGGATCCTCCTTCAAATTGTACAGCGCGCGCAGCGGCTCCTGGCGGCTGTGCACATGCAGCTTCCAGTCTCCATGGCGCACGGCCATCAGCTGGTTGCAGAGATAATAGAAGAACGTGTCCCGGTGCATGGGCGCGCAAGAATCGTGCAGAAACGCGGAAAAATCAGCGCCGTCGATGGGATTGTCCGGAAGCGAAGCCCCGCAGAGCGCCGCGAACGTCGGCAGGAAGTCGATCGACGACACGATGCGATCCGACACAGCGGGCACGATGTGCCCCGGCCAGTACAGGATGCACGGCACGCGCTGGCCTCCCTCCCAGGTGGTCCCCTTCATGCCGCGCAGCGGCGCGTTGCTGCCGCCGTGATCGCCTCGGCTGCCGTTGTCCGATGTAAAGATCACCAGCGTGTGCTCGGACAGCCCCTCTTCGCGAAGCTGGCGCAGCACGCAGGCCGTCGCCCAGTCCACGGCCTCCACGCAGGCGCCATAGTCGCCGTTGATGGACTGCTTGTGGAACCGCTCGGCGGCGATCAGCGGCAGGTGCACATGCATATGGGCCAAGTACAGGAAGAACGGCTCGCGCTTGCATCGGTGGATGAAATCGGCGGCCTGTTCCACGTAGCGCTCGGTGAGCGACCTCATGTCGGGCTGCTGCTCGATCACGCGCTCCCCCTTGAGCAGCGGCAGCGGCGGGTTGTGCTCGAGCGTCAGCTGGCGTCCCATGTCGTTGCTGTAGGGCAACCCGTAATACTCGTCAAAGCCGTGCCGGGTGGGCAGGAATTCCGGCTGATCGCCGCAGTGCCACTTGCCCACGATCTTGGTCTTGTAGCCCACGCCCTTCAACATTTCTGCGATGGTGGTTTCGCCAGCGCTCAGCCCCAGGCCCATGCCGGGAAACAGCACCCACTCGCCATCGAACGAGCCAAACCCGATCCTTGGCGGGTAGCAGCCGGTTAGCATGCCGCCACGGGACGGCGAGCACACCGGCGAGGCCATGTAAAAGTCGGTCAGGCGCAGCCCGTTTGCCGCCATCTCGTCGATGACGGGCGTTCTGTTGAGCACGGAGCCATAGCACCCAAGGTCGCCATACCCCATGTCGTCGCAGTTCATGAGCACGATGTTGGGTTTTCTCATGCAGCATCCTCCGTTCCCGCTCGAATTACTGTGATTTTAACACAATATATACACGACGGCAACCATCAATTCAGCATTGACAACGTCGTTGGTTAATGGTACACTCACCCCGCATACTGACGATGGAGTGATTTCCATGCAGATTCCAAACGAACTCAGGCTCAACAGGATCACGGTCGCGTTCACCAGCCGGGCCGTGGCGGATGCGGCTGCCGAAACCCGCGCGCAGCTGGCTGCGCTGAAGGGAAACGTGCGGCCGGGCATGCGCATCGCGCTAGCGGTGGGCAGCCGGGGCATCGACCGCCTTGCCGACGTGGTGCGCGGCGCGGCGGCAGAAATCAAGAGTTGGGGCGCGGCGCCGTTCATCGTGCCCGCCATGGGCAGCCACGGAGGCGCGACAGCCGAGGGGCAAGAAGCGGTGCTGGCCAGCTACGGCATCACCGAGCAGTCCGTCGGCGCGCCGATTCTGTCCTCCATGGAGGTGGCGTCCCTCGGGCCGCTGCCCGGCCATCCCGCAGTCCATGTCTACATGGACAAGCACGCCCACGAAGCCGACTTCGTCATTGCCGTCAACCGCGTGAAGGCCCACACCGATTTCCACGGCGAGCACGAAAGCGGCATCGCCAAGATGCTGGTGATCGGCCTAGGAAAACATGCGCAGGCGCTGGCCTGCCACGCGTTTCTGGCGGATGGGCTCAGGACATACACCCCGCTGGTGGCCGAGGAGGTCATCCGGTCCGGCAAGGTGCTGGGTGCTGTTGGCTTGGTCGAGGACGGCCATGATCAGCTGAGCATCATCCGCGCGGTGCCGGCGGATCAGATCATGCGGACCGACGCAGAGCTGCTGCTCGAATCCAAGCGCATGATGCCCCGGCTGCCTTTCCACCAGTGCGACGTGCTGCTGCTGCTCCAAATGGGCAAGAACATCAGCGGCACCGGCATGGACACCAACGTGATTGGGCGCGTGCGCATCCACGGCCAGCCCGATCAAAAGCCGGACATCACCTGCGTGTGCGTGTTCGACTTGACGCCCGAGTCCCACGGCAACGCGCTGGGCGTCGGGCTGGCGGACATCGTGCCCCAGCGGCTGGCGGACGCGATCGACTGGGAGCCGACGTATCAAAACGTGCTCACCAGCCGTTTCCTGGAGCGGGGATTTTTGCCCATCGTGCGCAAAGACGACCGCGAGGTCGTGGCCGCGGCGCTGCGCTCTTCCGGCCGGCAAGAACTTGCGCATGTGCGGCTGGCGCTGGCGCGGAACACGCTGCACATCAGCGAGCTCTTTGTGTCGGACGCGCTGCTCGCGGAACTCGAGGGAAGGCCCGGCATTGAAGTGCTGGCGCGGGGCGTGTCCGTCGGGTTCGACGGCTCCGGCGCCATTGTCAATCCCTTCTAGCAGAAGCGCGAGCCGCCTGAGCGTGCGACCCTGCCCGCCGACAATGGCCCGCGAAGCGAGCCTCTAGGTAAGCGCTGATGAAAGCGACCGCCGGGATTGAGGTAGATTTTTCGTTCCGGCAAGAAGCCGGAGCGCAGGAATAGCAGAGCTATTTCAAGCGGAGAGCGCCGCCGCCGGAGCGGAAAAGGCGCCTCAAGGCCGGTGGCCGATTTGATCAGTGCTTACCTGGGCACAAAAAAACGCAAGACCGCAAGAGACGGGCAAACACATCTGCCGATCGCCGCGGTTTTATGGGGTTTCGTGACAGTGACAAAATTATGCCCGCCGGCGGTTCGTCGGCGGGCAAATTACGCATCTCGGCGGAGCTTGTACCTGTCGTCATACCAATGAAAAATAGTAACGCCTCCAAAGCGGCGAGAGTTTTTTCGCCCTGCAAGGAGCTGGAGTGCAGCGTAGCAGAGCTACGCTAAGCGGAGGGCGACGCCGCAGGGCGGAAATAAATCCGGCGCGACGTGGCGTCACTATTTTGAATTGGT
>JAVBQA010000077.1:0-27291 GCA_031549325.1 Eubacteriales bacterium
CCCTCACGGGCCGGGGGCTCTGCAACCCAACAATCAATCACCAAACACACCCTTCGGCCGGGTGGGGCGGGGTATGCCTGTTTGTCCTTGACATCCCGCGCCCCTCCGGGCCGAAGGTTCTTTGCTTTGCGGGGCGGGGACGCTGCCCCGCGTAGTACATACCAAGGAAAAATAGACACGCCTCCACAGCGGCGAGAGTTTTTTTGCCCTGCAAGGAGCTGGAGTGCAGCGTAGCAGAGCTACGCTAAGCGGAGGGCGACGCCGCAGGACGGAAAATAATCCGGCGCGATGAGGCGTTACGATTTTGAATTGGTATCAGCTCAGTGCGGCGGCATCTGTGTGTTGTCCAGGTACTGCACGCAGAAGTCGTAGCCGTCCGGGGAGCAGTACAGAATCAGCTCGATCTGGGTGTCGCCCGGCAGGAAGTTGGTCATGTAGGACACTTCGTTCGCGGCCTCTGCCTCCTGCTGGCTCTTGTATCTGTCCTCATCATAGAACACGTCGTCGGCGTTCGGCTCGCCGAATGCTTTAACCAAATGGCTACGTATGTCCTGAAACACGGCCAAGTTTTGCTCGCGGGTACCGAGCGGCGACAAGTGCGCATCGCTGCTGCTCAGGCCATCCCCGAACATATACGTCAGCACCACGTCGTAATCTCCGAACATCTTGATGCTGTTCTGCCCCATCAGGTAGGCGCCGTTCTGCCGGAACGCCACATCCGGCTCGGCGGCGCGCACGTCATCCATGGACATGCCCCACTTGGTGTCCCGGAAGAACGCGGTGCCTTCGGCATAGGTGCGCGTGCGCTCAGCCGCCTGCCCGGCGTACCCAAGCTCGTCGCTGAACATCGCGGACACGCGCGGATGGCCGTCCTCCTCCCCTGGCTCGATCATCACGCTGGCCGTGTAGCGCAGGCGCTCCCAGCGGCGCTCGATCATGGCGTCCGCACCGCCTGCCACGTCCTCCAGCGTCAGGGATTCAGCCTTATCCTCGGTTCTGGCGTACACGGCTTCCTCGGCTTCCCCCCAGATGCGCCCGACTTCCTCGGACAGCTGCTCAAACAGCGCGGGCGCTTCGGCGGGTTCCGGGGCGAACATAACCAGCACGATCATCTCGCTTTTGTTCTCGCGATACGCACCAAAGGCCAGCATGGCCTCGCGCCCAAGCAGCTCACACATCCCGTCGCAGGTCTTTTCGAGAACGTTCGAGCGCCCTGCCTTGAAGCTTGGCACAGCCTGCTTCACCGCATCCATGGATTCGAAGAACTTCAGTCCCAGACCAATGTCGCCATCCGGAAACGTGACGGTCTTGATCTCGGCCAGCGCCCCCGGCGCGATGAGCAGCAGCGCCATCATCAGCGCAATCAAACGTTTTCTCATCGGTAAACCCGCCTTTTCATTTTGTCCCATTTTTTGTAAGACGATTGGCGCGGGCGTTCTGTTCCCTCTACGATCCGGTGCTCAGATAGCGCTTGACGCCCGCGTTCCACGCCCATAGGCAGGGGAAGATAAACAGCATGCCGAGCAGCGGCATCAGCGCGTAGGTGGGCCCGGCGCGGCCCACGATGAACATCAGCGGCAGGTAGTTAAAGCAGGCGTAGGGCAGGATGCAGCTGAAGAACCGCGCCACCCATTTGTTGTAGATATCCATGGGGTAGGCGGCGAACTCTCTGCCTCCGTCGGTGAACACATTCACAACCTCCAGCCCTTCGGTGGTGAAAAAGCAGATCGTCGCACCCAGGATGAACACGCCCGAAAAGATCACCGTGCCGGACAGCACCATCAGAAAGATGGTGACGCCCTTCAGGAACGTGATCGGATACGGCAGCCACGAGACGCTCAGTCCCAGCACCACCAGGCTCTGCAGCAGCCGCCCGATGCGCGACAGCTCGAAATCGCTGCCCAGCACCTGCACGAGCGTTCCGCGCGGGCGGATCATCACCCGGTCAAAATCGCCGCTCTTGATCAAATGGCTGAACAGGTCGAACCCGCGCGCGAAGCATTCGCTCAGCGCGAAGGCTGTCTGGGTCACGGCAAAGCACAGGCACACCTCGGCGAAGCTCCAGCCCCGGATGTTGCCAAACCGCTCAAACAGCAAAAAGATCCCGATGAACGCGAAAAACGACACGAAGAACTGGCCGGTCATGGTGAGCCAGAACGACGCGCGGTATTGCATCTGGGATTTCAGCAACATCTTCAGATACTTGAAGTAAATCACGCCTCAGCCCCCCTGAATCACGATGCGCCGCTGGATTTTCCGCATCCACACAGCGCCCGCGGCGCACAGCCCCGCGATCCACGCCACCTGTATCAAGATGCCCAGCAGCGCCTCGGGCGTTTGGATGTTCCCCGACCACACGCGGAACGGCAGGTCGGCGGTGTAGCGGAACGGCAGGCAATACAGCGCGCTTCTCAGCCTTTCAGGCATCAGCGGGAGGGGCACCACGCTGCCCGCCAGGAACTCGGCCGCCACGCCCACGATCAGCCGCGAGCCGATGGGCGACAGCGTAACAAACGTCAAAAGGTAGATGTACATCGAGATCGCCACGCTCAGCAGCAGCCCCAGTGTCATGGAGACGAAAAACAGCGCGGCGGCCTGGAGTGTGGGCGGAAGCCGCAAATTGTAAGGCGCGGGCAGAAAAAACGCCACCAGCAGAATCGGCCAGCAGCGCATGGCCGCCGCGGTCAGCCGCTGCGCCAGCAGCCGCACATACCAAAACCCAAACAGCCCGACGGGCCGCGTCAGCTCGTGGGCGATGTTGCCCGAAGTGATGGACGAAAGCAGCTCGTTGTCCTGCAGCCACAGCATCACGATCGCCAGAAACGCCTGCTCCAGCCAGCGATAGCTGACCAGCGCCTCGAACGGCATCGGCGGCGGCACGGCGGCGCTCTGGTAGAACGCCTGGAAGATCATGATGTACATGAAGCCCCAGCTGAACTGCGTCGCCACGCCCGCCCAGGCGGCGGCGCGGTACTGCAGCCCCATGATCAGCCGGATGCGAAACGCGGCAAGATAGGGCCGAATGGCGGCGCTCATAGGTCGTGCTCCTTGTACAGCTCGGCGATGGTCTGCTCGATCTGGTTGTCCCCCCCGTGATCCCGCTTGATCTTTTGCAGCGAGCCGTCCGACAGGATGCGCCCTTTGCCGATCAGGATCACCCGGTCGGTCAGCGCCTCGATGTCGTTCATGTCGTGGGTGGTCAATAGCACCGTCAGCCTGGTCTCGCGGTTGATGTCCTTGATGAACCGGCGCACCGAGAGCTTGGACACGGCGTCCAGCCCAATCGTCGGCTCGTCCAGGAACAGCACGCGCGGGCTGTGCAGGAGGCTGGCCGCGATTTCGGCGCGCATGCGCTGGCCCAGGGAAAGCTGCCTCAGCGGCATGGCCAGCAGATCCGCCAGGTTCAGCGTCTCCACCAGCATGGAAAGGCTGCGCTTATAGTCGGCTTCAGGCACCCTGTAGATGTCGCGCAGCAGCTCGAAGCTGTCCTGAATGGGCACATCCCACCACAGCTGGGTGCGCTGGCCAAACACCACGCCGATGTGCCTCACATATTGCTTTCTGTCTGTCCATGGGCAATAGCCCATGATCTGGCATTCGCCCGCGTCCGGCACCAGGATGCCGCTCATCACTTTGATGGTGGTGGACTTGCCCGCGCCGTTGGGGCCGATGTAGCCCACGATTTCGCCCTCCTGAACGTCGAACGACACCGAGTCCAGCGCCCGCACGTCGCTGTAGTCCCGGTGAAACAACGAGCGAAAGGCGGCCCCAGCGCCGGACGCGCGCTTGGCCACCTTGAAGGTTTTGCCTATGCCTTTGAGGGTGATCATTTGTGAAAACCTCCGCGACAAAACACGGCGGGCGAACGGCGTTCGCCCGCAAGTTGAATGGCTGAGCTACACCTTGATCTCGGCCTCGGCGCCGAGCATATTCCTGTTCGCCTCGATCACCGGATCGACAAACGCTTCCACGAACTCCACCACCTGCTCGCCGGCGCGCCCCGTGAACTTTGTTGGATCCATCAGTGCGTTCAGCTCCGTTTCGCCAAGCCCAAACGTCGGGTCATTCAGAATCCGCTCGATCAGATCGTTCCGCCCGCCGTTCAGCTTGACCTCCTGCGCGGCGGCCACGCTGTGCGCGCGGATGGCCTCGTGCAGCGCTTGGCGGTCGCCGCCCTTGTTCTGCACGCAGTGCATCAGGATGTTCTCGGTGGCCATAAAGGGCAGCTCTTCCCGCAAATGGCGCTCGATGATCTTCGGGTATACCCTGGCGCCCGCGACGATGTTCAGGTACAGCTGCAGGATGCCGTCCACCGCCAGGAACGCCTCGGGCACGGAAATGCGGCGGTTGGCCGAGTCGTCGAGCGTCCTTTCAAACCACTGGCTGGCGGCGGTGAAGGAGGCGTTGCTCAGATCGCACAGCACGTAGCGCGCCAGCGAAGCGATTCGCTCGGAGCGCATGGGGTTTCTCTTGTAGGCCATGGCCGAGGAGCCGATCTGACCCGACTCAAACGGCTCGTCAAACTCTTTCAGATGGCTGAGCAGCCGCATGTCGCTGCTGAACTTGGCGGCGCTCATGGCGATGCCGGACAGCGCCGACAGCACCGAGAAATCAAGTTTTCTCGTGTAGGTCTGGCCGGACACCGGGAACACGTGGGCGAACCCCATCTTCCGGGCGATCAGCGACTCCAGCTTCTTCACCTTTTCGTGGTCGCCGCGGAACAGCTCCATAAAGCTGGCCTGCGTGCCGGTGGTGCCCTTGCAGCCCAGCAGCTTCAAGGCATCCAGCTGCCCGTCCAGCGCCTCCAGATCCATCAATAGGTCTTGCAGCCACAGCGAGGCTCGCTTGCCCACGGTGGTCGGCTGCGCCGCCTGGAAGTGGGTGTAGGCCAGCGTGGGCAGGTCCTTGTGTTCCATCGCAAAACCGCGCAGCGCCGCGATCAGGCTGACCAGCAGCCGCCTTATCCGCTGCATCGCCATGCGCATCTGGATGATGTCTGTGTTGTCACACACGTAACAGCTGGTCGCGCCCAGGTGGATGATGCCCTTCGCGCCCGGGCACGCCTCTCCATAGGTGAGCACATGCGCCATCACGTCGTGGCGCACCTCGCGCTCGAGCTCGGCGGCGCGCTCATAATCGATATCCGAAATGTGCGCCTTCAGCTCGTCGATCTGCGCAGGGCTAACCGGCAGCCCCAGCTCCATCTCGCCCTCGGCCAGCGCGATCCAAAGCCTGCGCCATGTCTGGAATTTTGTGTCATCCGAGAAGATCTGCTGCATCTCCCGGCTGGCGTATCTCTGGGCAAGCGGGCTTTCATAGCGATCGTGCATGGCGTGTCCCTCCCTGTTCATATGCGCATCCTTCATTATACTGCCAGTATTCCCCGCGCGTCAAGCAAAATCAACCCATCCGCGCTTGACAGCGTTCTTTGGCGAATGCTATATTTAGTCATTCTTATACGGACGGGGAGTGGGGCCATGGGTATGCCTGAGATGTTTGGCTCGATGGTGTTTAGCGACCGTGTGATGAAAAACCGGCTGCCGCACGAGACCTACAAGCAATTCAAGAAGGCCCTCGCCCAAAACCAACCGCTGACCCGGGACATCGCGGGCGTTGTGGCCAACGCCATGAAGGACTGGGCCATCGAGAAGGGCGCGACCCACTACACCCACTGGTTCCAGCCGATGACTGGCGTCACCGCCGAGAAGCACGAGAGCTTCATCGCCGCTTCCGGCGACACGGTGATCATGGAGTTCTCCGGAAAAGAGCTCATCAAGGGCGAGCCGGACGCAAGCAGTTTCCCCTCCGGCGGCCTGCGCGCCACGTTCGAGGCGCGGGGCTACACGGCTTGGGATCCAACCAGCTACGCCTTCATCAAGGGCAACACGCTGTGCATCCCCACCGCGTTCTGCAGCTGGGGCGGCGAGGTGCTGGACAAAAAGACGCCGCTGCTGCGCTCGATGGCCGCCATCGACGCCCAGGTGCTGCGCATTCTGCGGCTGTTCGGCCGGAACGACGTGAAGCGCGTGTCCACCACCGTCGGCCCCGAGCAGGAGTACTTCCTGATCGACAAAAACATGTTCGAGGCGCGTCCCGACCTGATCTACACCGGCCGCACGCTGTTCGGCGTGCGCCCGCCCAAGGGACAGGAGCTGGACGACCACTACTTCGGCTCGCTGAAGGGGCGCGTGTCGGGCTTCATGCGCGATCTGGACGAGGAGCTCTGGAAGCTCGGCGTGCTGGCCAAAACCGAGCACAACGAGACCGCGCCCGCCCAGCACGAGCTAGCCCCCCTCTACACCACCACCAACATCGCCACCGACCACAACCAGCTGGTGATGGAGCTGCTGAAAAAGGTGGCCGCGCGCCACAACATGGCCTGTCTGCTGCACGAGAAACCCTTCATGGGCGTGAACGGCTCGGGCAAGCACAACAACTGGTCCATCCAGACCGACACCGGCGCCAACCTGCTGGAGCCGGGCGCGTCCCCCAGCGACAACGCGCAGTTTCTGCTGTTCCTGGTGGCGGTCATCGCCGCAGTGGACAAGCACCAGGACCTGCTCCGGATCTCCACCGCCGGCGCGGGCAACGACCTGCGGCTGGGTGCGGCCGAAGCGCCGCCCGCCATTCTCTCGGTGTCGCTGGGCGAGGAGCTGACCGGGATTCTGGAAGCCATCGAGCAGGAAACCGCTTACGACAAGCGCAGCAAGGTAGAGATGCGCATCGGCGTGGACTTCCTCCCCCCCATCCCGAAGGACACCACCGACCGGAACCGCACCTCGCCGCTGGCGTTCACCGGCAACAAGTTTGAGTTCAGAATGCTCGGTTCCAGTTTCTCCACCGCCGGGCCCAACTTTATCCTGAACACCATCGTGGCCGACCAGCTGATGCGCTTCGCGGACATTCTGGAGCAGGCCTCGGATTTCACCGTGGCGCTGAACGCGCTGATCCGGGACACCATCCGCGCCCACAAGCGCATCTTGTTCAACGGCAACAACTACACCAGCGACTGGGTGCTGGAGGCCAAAAGGCGCGGGCTGCTGAACCTGTCGTCCTCCCCCGAGGCGCTGGTGCGCTACACCGACCCGGAAAACGTCGCGCTGTTCAAGCGGCACGGCATCTTTACCGAGAGCGAGATCAAGTCCCGCCAGGAGATCCTGCTCGAGAGCTACGTCAAGGTGGTGCGCATCGAGGCGCTGACGATGCTCGACATGGTCTCAAGAGACTACCTGCCAGCCATCCTCTCCTACAGCAAAGAGCTGGCGCAGGGCGCTTGCCTGAAGGCCCAAATCGGGATCGAAGCCCAGGTGGAACTGAAGCTCTGCGCGGAGCTGAGCGAGCTGCTCGTGTCCATCGACGGGCGAAAGGCGGCGCTGGAGCGCGCGCTGGACGCCGACACGCTCGGGTGCAGCGCCCAGCGGGCGGCCTATTACCAGGCCAGCGTGCTGCCGCTGATGCAGGCGCTGAGGGCCGCCGTGGACGACGCCGAGCCCAAGGTAGACAAAAAGCGCTGGCCCTACCCGTCCTACGGGGAGATCCTGTTTAGCGTCAGGTAGAACCGCAAAAATGAGCGAATGAAATTCGCTCGTTTTTTACGCAATCATGGCACAAATTTTCCCAATCCGCGTCAAAGAAGTACACTGGCTTTTCGACATCGAGAGGGGGAGTTTTCATGAAAGTTTGGATCCTGCTGCTGGCCCTGCTGCTCATCCTCCCAACCGCCGCGCTGGCGGAACCGTCTCCGCTGATGCCCATGCCTGGCCAGATTGTGCAGCTCAAGTCGGGCGACACCATCAGACTGGGCTGGGAAACCGAACCCGCCGTGGTCACGTTCAGCTTTACCCGCGACGAATACGACACCGCCACCGGCTACACGCTGGGCGTGGGCGAGCAGAGCGTAACCGGCGAGGGCTTCAACCTGACTGAGGAAGTGTGGGCGCTGAAAACCGTCGGCATGGGCGACACGCTGCTGCTGGTGAGCGAGTACGGCCCTAGCGATGACGACGCCTGTTACGTGTATCTGTACGACGGGGAAACCCTGCACGACATCGGCATCATCGGCACGCTGCCTCAAAACATCACGCTCAGCCCCGGGCTGATCACCGGCTTCGTGCGCGGGCTCATCCTGCAGACCTGGTACCGCCCGGCGGACTTCGTGGTCTCCCACAACTACAGCTACAACGAGCAGACCGGAGAGACGATCGACACACCCTGCATCGTGGAGGTGCCCCGCGCGGTGTACCCCATGGGCACGCAGGTCACGCTGAAGGTCGATCTGGACGCGCTGATCCAGCCCCAGCAGGGCGCGCCTGTGGCGCTCAAGCTGAAGGCGGGCGAGCAGGCGGTGCTGGCCGCCAGCGATGATGTGGCTTGGGTGTATATTGAGGCGCTGGCCGGGCGCGAGGACGGGCCGCACGCCGGCTGGTTCTTCGTGGGCCTGAACACCTATGATTCGGTGCCGTTGGGCAAGAAAATGCTGCCTTCGACCGAGGTGTTTGATGGGCTGTGGTTCGCCGATTAGAGCAACTGAAAAAAGGTAGCGCACGTATTTGCGAATCTATCGGTGTCGCGTTGCCTCATCCGTTCAGCGTAGCAATGCTACACTGAACGGATGAGGCTTAGCGACGCGCCAAAGTCTTTCGCGAATACGTGCGCTGTGTTTTCTGAATTTGCTCTAACCCGCGTCCTCCAGCGGCGTGGTCTGGTTGGGCTCGTTTCCGTACAGCTCGTTCACGGTCACCAGCTCGTAGCCCTTCTCCAGCAGCGCCGGGATCACCTTCTTCAGGCGGTTCACATCCTTCTCCAGCGAGTGGAACAGGATGATGTCGCCGTCCTGCGCCATCCTGATGGTCTCGGACGCCTTGCGCGTGCCGCTGAGCGACCAGTGCGCCACCCCTTTGTATCCCCGTTCGCGTAGGATCGCGTGCAATCGCGGATCCTTTTCGCCAGAGCCGCCCGGACAGCGGAAGTAACTCATGTGATAATTCACACCGAGCGCCCGGTTCAACGCGTTTTCGTGCTTGGTCACCGTGCCAAGCAGCTTCTTGTCCTTCAGCTTGGCCACATCCTCGTGGCCGTAGCTGTGGTTCTCGATCTCAAAGCCCTTCTGGTAGATCTCCTGCCACAGCTCCACATTTTTCTTGATCTCGCTGCCCTTGGGAAAGAACGTCAGCTTGATGCCATATTCCTCGGCCAAGCCGATGATTTTGCGCACGTTGGCGGTCTGGAAGCAGTCGTCCACCGTGATCGCGATGCGCTTCCCGGCGTTCTTCTTGCGGCTGATCACCGGCAGCAGCTTGACCTTTGCGGTGGGCTCGGGCGTCGGTCCGGGCTCAATGGAGGGCTCGGGCGTGACGTCCGGCAACGCATCCGGCGACGCGGCCGGCGCGATGGCCCCCTGCTCGCCCGGACCCGCCAGCGTCGTGTCGGCCGGCTCGCCCCGGCTGGCCAGCGCCTTAATGGCAAACACCAGCGCGAACGCGACCAGCACGCCACCAAGCCCATACATCATCTGTCTGGGCGTGATGGGCAGGCGCACTTTTGTGCCCTGGGGTCTGCGGCTTCTTGTATTCATGGCTCCATCCTCTGTGCGGTCTGCATCGAATTACAGCAGCGAGGCGGCCTCCTCATCCAGCAGGAACTGGCAGTTCCCGTGCAGCTGCAGGATCGATGCGGGGTTGTTCGGCGTCACATCGCCCTTGAGCGCGCCGCGAATGGCTTCGGCCTTGCCCTTGCCGGTGGCCAGCAGGATCACGCGCTTGGCGCGCATGATGCCGCCCAGGCCCAGGCTGATGGCCTGCCTCGGCACATCCTTTTCGTTATTGAACAGGCGCGCGTTGGCCTTGATCGTGGACTCGGTCAGCTCCACGATGTTTGTGTTCACGCAGAAGCGGTCACTGGGCTCGTTGAATCCCACGTGGCCGTTGTTGCCGATGCCCAGCAGCTGCAGATCGATGCCGCCCGCACGCTCAATCATTTGATCGTACTGCGCCGCGTTTTGTTGCACGTTACCGATGCCGCTGGGCACAAAGGTGTTCTTCTTGTCGATGTTGACGTGGTCGAACAGCTGCTCATTCATGAAGTAGCGGTAGCTCTGCTCGTGGTCGGGCGCAAGGCCTACATACTCGTCCAGGTTGAAGCTCTTGGCGCGGGAAAAGTCGATCAGGCCCTTGCCGTTCAGCTTGATGAGGCGTTTGTAGGTAGGGATCGGGGTGGTGCCGGTCGCCAGACCCATCACCAGGTCGGGCTTCTTCATCAGCTCGGCGGCAAAAATCATCGCCGCTGCCTTGGCCAGTTCCTCACTCGTCTTGTAGATATAATACGTCATACGGCCTCCATTCCGCCCTTGCGGGCAATATCCATAAGCGCTGGAAGCGCTTACTCGATCAGTTTCATGCGCAGCAGGTTCAGCGCGTGCTGGCAGCACATCTGCCGGATCCATCTGCGGTCTCCGCGGTCAAAGAACAGTTTGGCGGTGGTGACGCCGCTGCGGTCAGCCAGTCCGATGAAGCAGGTACCCACCGGCTTTTCGGGCGTGCCGCCGTCCGGCCCGGCGATGCCGGTGACCGACAGCGCATAATCGGCGCTTGAAATCAGAAGCGTGCCCGCTGCCATCTCGCTGGCGCACTCGGCGCTGTACGCGCCATAGGTATCCAGCGTGGCCTTGCTGACGCCCAGCACGCGCATCTTGGCCTTTTCGGTATAGGTCACATGCCCTTCCAGCAGCACCTTGGACGCCCCCGCGCAGTCCACCAGCTGCGATGCCAGCATGCCGCCGGTACAGCTCTCGGAAAGCGCCAGCGCTTTGCCTCTCTGCGCCAGCAGCTTGACCACCGCCTCGGCCAGTGTCACGCCGCGCCCCTCGGCAAACACCGCGCTCCCAAGGCGCTTTCGGATCTCGCACTCCAGCGGATCGAGCATCTTTTCAGACTTGCCGGAAACGGAGCCGCTGGCCGTGATGCGGGCCGTGACCACGCCCACGCCGCAATACAGCGCCAGGGTTGGGTTGTCAGACTGGAACAGATCGGACAGCGCCTGTTGAACTTGCGGCTCCCCCATTCCAAAAATGTGCAGGAACCTCGACGCGATTCGGCTGTCCTGCATCATCATCAGAACCGGCTGCAGCTGCTGCTCGAACATATCGGTCAGCTCGTGGGGCGGACCGGGCAGCACAGCGACGGTCTTGCCCTCCCTCGTCAGGATGAACCCGGGCGCGGTGCCCCGCCGGTTGGGCATGATGCGCGCGCCCTTGGGGAAGCGGGCCTGCTGCAGGCTGCTCTCGTCGAGCTGGTAACCGCGGGCCGCCGCGTGCTCCCGCAGCAGCTGCGCGGTGCGCTCATCGGTGACCATCTCGCAGCCCAGGCACTCGGCGACGGCGCCCTTGGTCAGGTCATCCTCCGTCGGCCCCAGACCGCCGGTGGTGATGACCATGTCGGAGCGCCCCAGCGCCTGCGTCAGCGCCTCCTTGACGCGGCCCGCGTTGTCGCCCACGGTGGTGATATGGTACACCGAGACGCCCAAAGAAGACAGGCGCTCGCACAGGTATTTCGCGTCGGTGTTGGCGATCTGCCCCATCAATAGCTCGGTGCCGATGGACAGGATCTCGCAGGTCATGAGAGCACCTCCCGGTTCTTCAGGATGTAATCAACGCACGACCAGATGGACAGCGCCGCCGACGCCCACAGCAGCCACTGGCCGGCCGTGTGCAGCGCGCCATAGAACGGAAACAGCGCCATGCTGATGGCAATGATCTGCAGCGTGGTCTTGATCTTGCCCAGCATCCCGGCGGCGATGACCACGCCCTTCTGCACGGCCACCATGCGCACCCCGCTGATGACGAACTCGCGCCCCAGAATGATCAGCGCGCACACCAGGTTGGCGCGGCCCTGGGCCACCAGACCCACCAGCGCCGCCATCACCAACAGCTTGTCGGCGATGGGGTCCATCAGCTTGCCAAAGTCGGTCACGAGGTTGCGCGAGCGGGCGATGTGTCCATCGAGAAAATCGGTCAGCGAGGCCAGCAGGAACACCAGCATGGCCCAAAGCTGCATCCAATCGCCGGGCAGCATCATCAGCGTCACAAACACCGGAATCAGCAGCACGCGCAGCAGCGTGAGCCGGTTGGGAAGATTCATACGCGCATTTCCTCTCCAAACAAATCGTAGGCGTCGGCGCTGGTGATGCGCACTTTGATGTAGCTGCCGGGGGAGATGTCCCGGCTCGATTTCACGCGCACCACGCCGTCCACTTCGGGGGCCTCCCTGAGCGTGCGGCACAGGTAGTATCCGTCCTCAAAGGATTCCACCAGCGCCTCCGCTTCCTCCCCCACGCGCGCCTCGTTCAGCTCGTAGGAGATGCCCTGCTGAAGCAGCATCAGCTCGTCCAGGCGGCGGCGCTTGGTCTCCTCGTCGATCTGGCCCGGCAGATCCGCGCCCACGGTTCCCTCCTCAGGCGAATAGGAGAACGCGCCCATGCGGGCAAACCTGGCCCACTTCACAAACTCGCACAGCGCCCGGAATTGTTCCTCCGTCTCCCCCGGGAAGCCCACGATGAACGTGGTGCGCACGTCGATCCCCCGCTGGCGGCACTTTTCGATCAGAGAGCGAATGTGCTCCGGGCTGCCGCGCCGGTTCATGATCTCAAGCAAGTCCCCGTCGATGTGCTGCAGCGGCAGGTCCAGGTATTTGGCGCACTTGGGCAGCGAGACGATGGTGTCGAGCAGCGCGTCATCCACCGTATCCGGATAGCAATACAGCACCCGCAGCCAATGCACGCCTGGCAGCGCGTGCACCTGGCGCAGCAGCTCAGGCAGCAGCGTCTGCCCGCCCGGGAAGTCGTTCCCGTAGCGGGAGGTGTCCTGGGCGATCAGCGTCAGCTCGTGCGCGCCTGCCTCGGACAGCTGACGGCACTCGTCCACGATGTCCTGAAACCCGCGCGAGCGGTACGGTCCCCGGATCAGCGGGATGGCGCAGTAGGAGCAGCGGTTGTCGCAGCCGTCGGAGATCTTGATGTAGGCCGAGCAGTCTCCGTTGGTCAGCACGCGGGGGGCCTTGAAGAACCGGTCGCATTCGCTGGTCATCAGCGGGCGCTGGCCATGCTCGGCGCGCTCGATGGCGGACAGCAGGTTTGGGTACTCCGAAACGCCCAGAAACGCGTCCACCTCGGGGATCTCTTTCTTCAGGTCTTCCCCATAACGCTGGCTGAGACAGCCGGTGACGATGAGCAGCTTGCACCGCCCGGTTTTCTTGTATTCCGCCATCTCGAAGATGGCCTCGATGGATTCCTCTTTGGCGGGCTGGATAAACCCGCAGGTGTTCACAAAGATCAGCTCAGCCTGTGCCGGGTCGGCCACGATTTGATAGCCCTCATCCCTCAGGATGCCCAGCAACACTTCGCTGTCCACGCGGTTCTTGCTGCAGCCCAGGGACACCAGGCCAACGGTGCGGTTGCTCATGTTTTACCTCTAATCATCAAACATCATCCGATATTGTTCCCTGCTGATCAGCACATTCCGGGGCTTGGCGCCCTCGGCTTCGCTGATGATGCCCCGTATGGTCATCTCGTCGACCAGCCGCCCGGCGCGGGCATAGCCCACCCGCAGCCGGCGCTGCAACATGGAAATCGAAGTCTGGCCCGACTCGATGGCCACCTCGATGGCCTGGGGCAGCAGCTCGTCATACTCATTTGAGATCTCCTCGCGCTCGGCATCAGAGCGCTCGGCGTTCTCGATGTGGTCCATGATGTCCTCGTTGTAGCTGGTCTCGTGCAGGTTCTTGATGTACTCGACCACGTCGTGAACCTCTTCGTCCGAAACCCATGCGCCCTGCACGCGGGTGGGCTTGTTGGAGCCCGACGGCGCAAACAGCATGTCGCCGCGCCCCAGCAGCTTCTCGGCGCCGCCCACATCCAGAATGGTTCGGCTGTCCACCTGGGACGCCACCGTGAACGCGATGCGCGACGGGATGTTGGCCTTGATGACGCCGGTGATGACATTGACCGACGGACGCTGCGTGGCGATGACCAGATGGATGCCCGCCGCGCGGGCCAGCTGCGCCAGGCGGCAGATGGCGTCCTCCACCTCGCCGGGGGTGACCATCATCAGGTCGGCCAGCTCGTCGATGATGATGACGATCTGCGGCATGGGCGGCTCTTCCGGCGGGCGGTGCTGGTTGTAGCCCTTCATGTCGCGCACACCCAGCTCGGCAAACTTTTTATAGCGCACCGTCATCTCCTGAACAGCCCACTCGAGCGCCGACGCGGCCTTCTTCGGGTCGGTCACCACCGGCACCAGCAGGTGCGGGATGCCGTTGTAAGCGGAAAGCTCGACCACCTTGGGATCGATCATGATCAGCTTGACTTCCTCGGGTGTGGCGCGGTACAGAATGGAACAGATCAGGCAGTTGATGCACACGGATTTGCCCGCGCCGGTCTGTCCGGCGATCAGCACGTGGGGCATCTTGGCCAGATCCGCGATGATGTAGCGCCCGGCGTTGTCGCGCCCCAGCGCCGTGGCCAGTCGCGACGGGTGCCGCCGGGCTTCGCCCGACTCCAGCACGTCGCGCAGCGGAACCACCTCGATCACGTCGTTGGGCACCTCCACGCCCACGGCGGCCTTGCCTGGGATGGGCGCCTCAATGCGCACGCTCAGCGCGGCCAGGTTCAGCGCGATGTCGTCGGCCAGCGCGGTGATGCGCGACACTTTGACGCCCGCGGCGGGCGCCAGCTCGAACCGGGTGACCGTCGGGCCGTGGGCGATGCCGATCAGCCTGGCTGCGATGCCGAAGCTCTGCAGCGTGTCGATCAGCGTGCGCGCCTTCTGTTCGTCCTTCTGCTCCTGGTTTTTCACCTTGCTGGGTGTGGACGCCGCCAGCAGGTCGATCGGCGGATAGTTATAGGGTTCCTCGTCGGCCGCCGCGCCATCCTGCTTCTCGGCGGGCTTGGCCACCGGCATGGCAGCCGCGGTGCGGGCGGGCTTGGCCATCGGCAGATCCATCCCCGGCGCCTTGAACGCGGGCTTGGCGGAGGCAGGCACGTCGAACGGCGGCGCATCGTCGTCGGGGGAAAGCTCCTCGTCGTCATACAGCGCGTCGCCAATGCTCATCTCGGGCCACTGGGAAAGCCCTTCGGGCGGGAACTGCATCCCGCCGGACACCAGGCGTTCGTCGCCCTGTTCTTCTTCGGGCTCATCTTCTTCTGCCTTGCCGAAGCGCAGCTTGGGTTCCGCAACCTGCGCCCGCTCCGCCTTAACCTTCTTCTTGCCCTTCAGCAAGAAATCGGGCACGTCGTCCCCCGCCTCCAGCTCCTCCGCCACGAACGGAGTGACCTGGCGCTTTGGGGGCGATCGCTTGCTCACCACCGGTTCGGAGGGGGCGAACTTGGGCACGGTGACCTCTTCCAGGATCGGCTTTTTGGGCTCGGGGCGGACGGGCGCGGGCTCGGGCTTCTTGGTGTCTGGCCACATTTCCAGCTCGTCCAGATCCTTTCCCCGGCTCTTGGTCCTGGGCAGGTTCTCCATCTTCTGCTGCTCCGCGCGCTCAGAGGCGCGCTGCTCGCGAATCTCTTCATAGCGGCCCTGCACCTTCTCGCCAAACTCCCGCAGCGAGAACTTGCGCAGCAGCACCAGCGCACACACGATCAGCCCGACCATGATCATCAGCATGACCACGGTGTTGAAGCCCATCCAGTAGCGCAGGGGCCAGCACAGGATCGCGCCCAGCACGCCCGCGCCGCCCTTCTGAAACGCGTACGAGCGGGCGATAAAGTTCACAAAGCTGGACAGCCCCATGTTGCGCAGAATGTCTTCATAGACGAACGAGTGCACGCACGCGCACGCAAACAGCACAAACAGCACGGCCAGCGCCACCCGCCAGGGGGGGATCTGGTTGCCGCGCCCGGAAAACACCACCAGCACGCCCGCCCAGACGATCAGCAGCGGCACGACATAACGCAGCACGCCAGCCAGCCCGGACAAAACCGAGTTGACCGCCCTGCCCGCGTCCGACAGGCGATCCAGCAGCACAAAATACGTGAGCACCAGCCCAATGACGATCAGCAGGATGCCGACCACCTCGCGCCATGCGCCCTTATCCGGCACGGGCGGGGCCTGCTTTGCGGGCTGTTTGCCGGGCGCCGATTTTTTGGTTGTCCCTTTTGAGTTTGCCATGAGGCCCCCTTCAATGAAATGGCATAGTCCGCCAATGCTATCATTATACACCAGATTTGTTACGATTTCAAACGCATACGCAAAAAAAACAGACCGAATTCTACCATTCCTTTTCAAAGGAATGGCTGCAGCCCGCATCGGGACCGGCGCAAAAAAGCGGGCGGAAAAGCCCGCCCGTTTTGTATGTGTCCGTCCCGAAGATTATACCTTCAGGCGCGGCTTGTCGCTGACGAAGAACAGCGCTACGGTGCCCGGCCCGATGTGGCTGCCGATGATGGGCAGCAGATAGCTGGTGAGCTTGACCTCGACCCCCAGCCGCTCCCTGACCATGTCGGCGACGGCGCGGGCGTCGGCCTCGCAGTCTCCGTGGGACAGGAACACAGGCTCGGTGATCGGACGCTTTACCTCTTCCTCCATCTTATCCACCAGGTGCTTCAGCGCGCGCTTTCTGCCTTGCACCTTGTCGATGGCAGGCAGCTTGCCGTCCTCGGCCACCACGATGACCGGCTTGATCCCCAGGATCGTGCCCAGCACCGCCACCGGGCCGGACGCGCGCCCGCCCCGCTTCAGGTGCATCAGGTCGTCCACAATCACCCAGTGGTGGATGCTCTGACGGGTGTCCTCGACGAACTTTACCAGCTCGTCATAGCCCATGCCCGCCTCCATGCGCTCCACGGCCATATAGACCAGCAGCCCCTCGCCCATTGAGGCGCACAGGCTGTCGATGACGGTGATCCTGCGCCCGGGGTACTGCTCGCCCAGCTCCTTCGCCATCAGGCAGGCGGCGTTGTAGCTGCCGGACAGCCCGGAGGTAAACGCGATGTAGATCACGTCCAACCCCTGCTTGAGCGCGCTTTCAAATTCACCCTTGCACAGCTCCATGCTGAGCTGGCTGGTCTTGGGCATGGCGCCGGCGCGCAGCTTGTCATAAAACACGCGGGGGTGCATGCCATCCGGATGATCCGGATCGATCTGCACACTATACTCTTTGCCATCGATCGTCATCGGGTAAGGCATTACGCACAACCCGTGCTGCTGGACATAATCGTACGGCAGGTCGCAGCAGATGTCGGTGAACAGCTTATATCCCATCGAATCACAGCTCCTTTGGATGGCGTTGTGGTTGAAGTTTATTATACCATTTATGCGCATAGTATTCAAGGGCAGACCGTTGACAAAGCGGTTTTCTGGGACTAATATGGTTCAGGAAACATGGGCAAAGGTGAAACATATGCAGACGATGAGCCAGCGCGCGCAGGCGCTGATCGATTGGATCCACAGCGCGCGCACCTTTGGGGAAAAGAACGGGCTGGACAACATGCGCCGCATGCTGGCGCTTTTGGGCAACCCCCACGAGCGGCTCTGCTGCGTGCACGTGGCGGGCACCAACGGGAAAGGCAGCGTTTGCGCGCTGGTCGAGCGCGCGCTGCGCGAGAACGGACTTGTCACCGGGCTCTACACCTCGCCCTACCTGATGCGCTATCAGGAGCGCATCCGCATCGACGGCGAGCCCGTCTCGGATGAGGCGTTTGTGCGCGCGGGCGAACGGGTGCGGGCGGCCGCGCAACAGCTTTCGCGGCAGGACATCCGCCCCACGGCGTTTGAGCTGGGGACGGCGCTGGCGTTTTTGCTGTTCGCCGAGGCGCGGCTGGACGCGTGCGTGATCGAGGTGGGCCTGGGCGGTCGGCTGGATCCGACGAACGTGATCACGCCCGCCGCGAGCATCATCACCAACATCGGACTGGACCACGTGCAGATCCTGGGCGGCGCCATCGAGCAGATCGCTCTGGAGAAAGCGGGCATCATCAAGGCGGGCGTACCGGTGGCGCTGTATCCGGTGGAGCCGGGCGTTCAGGCGATCATCGAGGGCGTGTGCCATGAGCGCGGCGCGCCCCTGATGAAGGCCGGCGGTATCCGGGTGACCGCGCTGTCGCTGAGCACCCGGGGCGCGAGTTTTGGCGCGGACGTGCCGGGGCTTGGCTCTCTGGATGTACAGATTTCCCTCCCCGGACGGCATCAGGTGGACAACGCGCTGCTGGCGCTGTGCGCGCTGGCGCTGCTGAAAGAGCGGTTCCGGCTGAACACCGACAAGCTGCTCTCGGGCCTTGAGAAGGCGACCTGGCCGGGGCGGCTGCAGTGGGTCAACGAGCGGCTGCTGCTAGACGGCGCACACAACGAGCAGGGGGCCCAGGCGCTTTGCGATTACGCGCGGGCGTTCCTGCCCGGGCGGCGCATCGTGCTGCTGACCGCCATGATGAAGGACAAGCGGCCGGACGCCTGCGCGCGCATTTTGGCCCCCATCGCCCAAGCGGTGGTGGCCACGCAGGTGGACTGGCCCCGCGCGCTGCCCGCCGGCGACCTGGCCGCGCTGTACCGGAATCTGGGCGCTTATGCCACACCCGAGCCGGATGCGGAAAAGGCGCTGCGCCAGGCGCGCGAACAGGCCGGGGCGGACGGCGTCGTGCTGGTGTGCGGCTCTCTGTATCTGGTTGGGGCGGTCTTAGGTCTCTGCGGCGAAAACGGGCGGACATAGAAGCCGCCCCCACGCTCGCCAACGCGACACACCGACGGCCGGGGCGGCATCCATGCAGATCATCCCATCATGACGTCCAGCAGCATCATCACTGCAAACCCGGCAATGATCCCCATGGTGGCTACGTAAGGAGTGGTTTCCTTGTCGCTTTGGCACTCGGGAATCAGCTCGTGCACGGCCACCAGGATCATCGCCCCCGCCGCGAACGACAGCGCGAACGGCAGCAGCGCCTGAATCCGCACCACGAGCAGCGCGCCCAAAACGCCCGCCGCCGGCTCCACCAGCGCCGAAGCCTGCCCCATCAGAAAGCTCTTCATGCGCGATATGCCTTCCCGCCGCAGCGGCAGCGACACCGCCGCGCCCTCCGGGAAATTCTGCAGCCCAATGCCCAGCGTCACCGAGAGCGCCGCCATCAGCGCCTCGGGCGGGCCGCCGCCCTTGAGCGCGCCGAACGCCACGCCCACCGCCAATCCCTCCGGGATATTGTGCAGCGTAATAGAGACTATTAGCATTATTATTCGCCGGATGCGGTCGTCCGATCCGGTTTCATCCTCCGCGAAGCGCCGCTGCGCGCTGCATACCGCTTTATCCGACACCCAGATGAATAGCGCGCCGCACAAAAACCCTGCCGTGGCCACCAGCCAGGCGGGCGATCCGGCCGAACTCGCGCGCTCGATGGCGGGCTGCAGCAGCGACCAGAAGCTGGCCGCGATCATCACGCCCGCCGCGAAGCCCAGCATGGCATTGAGCAGTCGCTGATTCGAAGCCTTAAAAAACGCCACGGTGGCCGCACCCAACGCCGTCATCAGCCAGGTGCCCACGGTGGCGAGAAAAGCCAACATGATCACGTTTTCCATCGCATTCCCTCCAACAACACCAGCATATGGAGGAAATCCGCTTTGGGTTCATGGTTGCCCAAAAGAAGTAATTTCTTATGCCTTTCGTCCGCTCACTCTCATGCCGATCAACGCGGCCATCACGCCCGCCGCGAGCTTGCTCACGATCATCCCAAAGATATAGTCCGGCGCGTTGGCCGAGGTGTAACCCAGGATGTCGCCCAGCGCGAACCCAGCGCAAACCGAGAACGCGACCGCCACCACCTTGCCGCGCTCATCCATGTCCTTTACCATGGGGTACATGGGAATGGCGCTGGCCAGAGACGCCAGCATGCCCGCCACGGCCACATCGTTGACGCCGATCAGCGCGCCCAGCCTGGACAGCGGCTTCTTCAGCGCCGTGGTCAAGAAGTGAATCAACGGATACGCGCCCGCCAGCGTGATGGCGATCAGCCCCACCACCGCCAACTGGTCGGCGATGGGCGCCATGCCGGGGATGATGACCCACCCGGACAGGCCCTCGATGATGGCGCAGATCAGCGTGAATCCGATCAGCCAGGACACGATTTTTGAGAACCAGCTGAACGCCACGATCACCGCGCGCGGCACAAAGAACAGCAGCAGCGCCAACGCGGCGGCCAGAATGGCGGCCGGGATCAGGTTCGGAATCAGCGTCGCGATCGGCATGCCCGACACCAACCCGCCCAGCAAACACCCCGCCGGAATCGGGATGATGCCCGCCATGATGCCCTTGGAGAGAAACGGCATGTCCTGCTTTTCAACGACGGTGGACGTGTATGGGATGACGAAGATCACGGCAACGCCCATCATGGAGCCGAGCAGGATGCCGGACAGCGCCTGCACCTGCGGGTTTTGGGTCATCTGGCCAGCCAGCGCGAAGCCGCCCATGTCGGACGCCAGCACCGAGCCCGCCAGCATGGCCGGATCCGCCCCGAACAGCCGGAACAGCGGCGTGGCCACCGGGGTGAGCAGACTGCCCAGCACCGGCGCGAAGCACATAATCCCGACGATGGCCAGCGCCAGCGGGCCCATGGCCATAAACGCCTCTTCGAATTTCTCTCCGTAGCCAAACTTGTTGTTCAAAAACACCTTGTCGATCCCGGCGAACGCCATGAACGCCAGCATCACATAGATGATGATTTGGTTGATGCCCATGTTTGTTTCAGCTCCTACAGGATATGGTGTTTGCTCGGATTTTCGTGGGCGGCTTTTCCTACTTCACCGCGATCTTCTCCGCCGGCAGCCACGTCCGAAGCACGCGCCGCAGCTCGTCCAGCTCCAGCGGCTTGCTAAGAAAATCGTTCATGCCCGACTCGATAAACATGTCCCGTACGCCCGAAATCGCGTTGGCCGTCAGCGCGATGATCGGCGTCTGCCCGCACCAATCCTCGGGCATCTGGCGAATCAGCTGGGTGGCCTCCACGCCGTCCATCTCAGGCATCATGTGATCCATAAAGATCAGGTCGAACTTGCGCTGCCCGCACTGCTCCAGCGCTTCGGGCCCAGACTTGGCCAGCACAACCTCACACCCGTAGTCCTGCAGGATGCTCTCGGCGATGACGAGGTTGATGTCGTTGTCGTCGACCACGAGCGCGGTCGTGTTTTTTACCTCGAAGTCGGCGTCCTCCTGCTCGCTCTCGGCGTCGGCGTCGGTGTGGCGATCCAGGTTGTCCAGAATCTCGCACAGTGTGACGGCGGTCAGCGGCGCGTTGAGCGAGCGGCACTGCTCGGCGTTGTCGCCCTGGGCCAGATAGTTCTTCATCAGGATGATTGGCAGCGCGCCGACTGAGCGCAGGTCTCCCAGCATGTTTCTGAGATCCTCGTCCACCAGCAGGTGGGTGAACCCGCGAAGCGGCTGCACCGGCGCCACCAGCTGGGCCTTGGCGCCCAGCCGCAGCGCCTTGTTCAGAAACACCTGCTGCTTGACCTCACCCTCCACGCAGATCGCCACATGATAGGGGTTGGGTTGCTCGAGTCTGGCCATGGGCGCGTCGCTTGCGGCCTGCTGCTCGACGACGAAGCTAAACGTCGAGCCCTTGCCGTAGGCGCTCTCCACCTTGATGGTGCCGTTCATCAGCTCCACCAGCTTTTTGCAGATCGCCAGGCCCAGGCCGGTCCCCTCCACCGAGCGGTTTTTCTTGGTGTCCAGCTGCGAGAAGTTCTCAAACAGCATGGGCAGGTCCTCTTTCTTGATCCCGATGCCGGTATCGCGCACGCTGATGCGCAGCGCGAAGCGCCCGTCCTGCTTGCGCTCGCCGCCGATGGTCAGCCGAATATACCCCTTCTGGGTGAACTTCACGGCGTTGGTGAGCAGATTGATCGCGATCTGCTTCACCTTGGTCACATCGCCCAGCAGCACCGCGGGCAGCTCCGGATCCTCGTCCACGATGAAGCTGATGGGCTTGTTGCCCAGGCGCACGTAGATCATCATCGTGATGTCGTTGATGAAGGATGAGGTGTAGTATTTCGCGGGCACCAGCTCCATGGCCCCCGCCTCGATCTTGGAGAAATCGAGGATGTCGTTGATGATCGACAGCAACGAGTTGGACGCCGACTTGATGTTGTTGAGGCAGTTGACCACCTCGGAGGAAGGCTTCTCGCGCATGGCCAGCTCGGTCATGCCCAGAATCGCGTTCATCGGCGTTCGGATCTCGTGGCTCATGTTGGCCAAAAACTCGGACTTGGCGCGGTTGGCCAGGTCGGCGGCTTCAAGCCGGCGCTGTTCGGTGATGTCGGTGTAGAAGCCCTCCAGCATGTAGGGCGTGCCGTCCGGCCGCGTCTCGACCACGCGGCTGCGCTCCCAGATCCACTTCACCGTGCCGTCGCGCATCACCAGCCGGAAGGAGGTGTCCAGCGGCAGCCCGATCACCAGCGTCTCCTGGTTGCGGCGCTCCAGCGGCTCCACGTCGTCGGGGTGAATCATGTCGAAGAACTTCAGCGCGTTGTTGTGCATCAGCTCCTTGGGCGTGTAGCCTGTCAGCTGGTAGCAGCCCTCGCTGACGAAGGTGAACGTAAAGTTCGGCGGATCATTGAGACACTGATACACCATGCCGGGCAGGTTGCTCATCAGCGTTTCGGTGCGGCGGCGGCTCAGATCCAGCTCGTCCATCATGCGCTTGCGCTCGGTGGCTTCCAGCGCCAGCGCGGACAGGTCGGCCAGAGAGCTGGCGAAGTTTTGCTCTTCGAGCGTCCAGAACCGGGGGTGATGGCTCTGCTCAATGCAGACGACACCCACCAAATCACCGCCCACGCGCACCGGCGCGTCGAGCAGCGAGCAAACATTTTCATCGTAATCGTCAAACAGGCCGGGCAGGAACGTGTTGGTTTCCTGGTCGTTGATGACCAGCAAGCGCTCGGTCTTGAGCAGCTTGATGTAGGTCGGCCGCGTGACCAGATTGAAGTCGTCCAACACGGTGAACCGGTCGGTCTCTATGTCGTAATAGGTCAGGCTATGCAGCACGTTGACCGGTTCGTCCACCGTCCAGATGCCAATGTGGGTGGTGCGGAGCGCATGGCACGCCTCCCGGGCAACCATGTCCAGCGCCTCGCGCAGATTCCCCGCCGTCAGCGCCGGGCTGCGCGTGATCCGGGCGAGCGCACCGCTCAGATCCAGTTTGTTCCATTCCTCGGGGCGGTTTGCGTTTTTGGCGTTTGGCATGATGAATTCCCCCGCATGTTTTGGCTATTGGTGTAACCATTCCCATAATTATACACACTTATTATACCCAATGGCGACAAACATTGCAACCACAAACCGGGCGCATTGTCAGCGCCGCAAGGTTTTGATAAAGAAATCACGAACCCCTGAAGGTTCGTGACGAAAGGCCGTGGTTTTCAGCGCGTTACATGCGTTCAGGCGCATCGATGCCGATCAGGTTCAGCGCGATCTTGACGGTGTTCCTGGTGACCTCGGTCAGCAGCAACCGGGCAGCGCGAACGGCGAGATCTTCATCCAAAATGCGGCGCTCGTAGTAGAACTTGTTATACGCCTGAGCCAGGTCCACGCTGAAGCGCGTCACCATGCTGGGTTCGCTGCGCTCCAGGGCGCTCTTGATGATGCCCGGAAACTGCTCGATCAGCCGGACGACGTCCTGCGCTTCCGGATCGGCCAGCGCCGCGAAATCGGGCTTGCCCATCTCTCCCTCGGATTTTCTGATGACCGAGCAGCAGCGCGCGTGGGTGTACTGCACATAGGGACCGGTCTCACCATCGAAATTCAGCGCGCGGTCCCAGGTGAAGTCGATGTCTTTGATGCGGTTGTTGTACAGGTCGAAAAACACCACCGCGCCCACGCCCACCTGCCGGGCGACCGCGTCCTTGTCCGGCAGATCCGGACTCTTCTCCTCGATGATGGCGCGCGCCTTCTCGATGGCGGTGTTTAAAAGGTCCTCCAGATACACCACATGGCCCTTGCGCGTGCTCAGCGCCTGGCCTTCATAGGACACCATGCCATAGCTCACGTGTTCCATGTCCTCATGCCAGTCGTAGCCCATCAGCTCCAGCACCTTAAACACCTGCCTGAAATGCAGATCCTGCTGGTAAGCCACCACATACAGGCACTTGGTAAAGTGATACGTGTCCATGCGATAGAGCGCTGCGGCCAGGTCCCGGGTGGCGTACAGCGTGGCGCCGTCCTTCTTCACGATCAGGCAGGGGGGCATGGAGAAGGCCTCCAAGTCGACCACCTGCGCGCCGTCGGATTCAACGAGCAGGTTCTTGGCCCGCAGCTCGTCCAACACGCGGCCCATCTTGTCGTTGTAAAACGCCTCGCCCGCATAGGAATCAAACTTCACGCCCAGCATGTCGTAGACGCGCTCAGCATCCTTCAGCGTGACCGCTTTGAACCAGTTGAAGATGTCGAGGGCCTCCGGGTCACCGTCCTCAATCTTCTTGAACCAGGCGCGCCCCTCATCGGCCAGCGCCTCGTCATGCTCGGATTCCTGGTCGAAGCGCACGTACAGCTTGACCATCTCGTCCACGCCGCCCGCCTCGACAGTTCCTTTATCGCCCCACTTCTTATAGGCGCAGATCATCTTGCCGAATTGGGTGCCCCAGTCGCCCAGATGGTTGATGCCCACACAATCGTAGCCGCGGAACTTGTGCATCTTGTAGAGCGCGTTCCCGAGCATCGTGGTGCTGAGGTGCCCGATGTGGAACTTCTTGGCGATGTTGATGGAGGAATAGTCCAGCAGGATCGTCTTGCCGTTGCCTTCACCGCTGGCGCCGTACTGATCCCCGGCGCTCAGCGCCTCGGAAAGCACTTCCCGCGCGTAGGTGGCGCGGTCGATAAAAATGTTCAGGTAGCCTTTGATCGAGTCTACGCGGGCCAAAAACGGCGCATGCAGGGCATCCTTCAGCTTGTCCGAGATCACAGGAGGCGCCAGGCGCAGCGCCTTGGCCAGCCGGAAGCACGGAAACGCATAGTCCCCCATGGCCGTATCCGGCGGCACCTCCAGCAGCGCCGCGATGTCCGATGTGCTCAGCGACTCATCGCCGAATTGATCCCCCAAAACCTTGCCGATCTCCCCGGCAATCGTCTGCCTAAAATCCATCCGCTTCAACACCCCATCCACAAAGTGCCACTATTATAGCATTCCCACATCCCAGGATGGTTAACAGTCTGTATCTTTTTCAATCCCGCGCTGCACTCCGCCCTGATCCCCTTGACAAACAATCCCCTGATATCGTATACTAACCCTTGCGCTGAGGATGCGCATCAAAGCGGTCACCACGGGGCTGACTTGAAAAACTCCGGTGTGAATATTCCAGGGATGCCCTCGAAACTTTGATATACAGCCACTTTCTGTGGTAAGCTAACAACTGAATATTTGCTATGTATGCCCTAAATGGACGTCCAAATTCCAGACAGACGTTGTATGGAAGTTGGTGGACTTTAGAGCTAACATATACGCGGAGGCGTATCGAAGTGGTTATAACGGCCCTGACTCGAAATCAGGTGTACCTTCACGGGTACCGAGAGTTCGAATCTCTCCGCCTCCGCCACCATATCACGTCTAACGTGATACACAGAAAAGCCGTCCTTCGGGGCGGCTTTTTTGCGTTTCAGGGGCAAAAACCCTCTGTTTCTGCCATTCCGTGGGTGCAAATCGGCTCTCCAGCGGTGTTTTGCCATGTATTAGGTGGTTGTAGAGGTGTGCTTATTTCGGGGGTTTACCCTCTTTGCACGATGATACAAAGCCCCAAGGGGGGTATGCCGAAAATATACTTTTTCGCATAAATCAGGGCAAGGCGAAGTTTTGACCATCGAAACCCTGTACCGAATGAAAATGAGCATGGTTTGTCGATAGGATTTCACTATAACATTTGATACCTTTTCGCGTAAAGCCGATACTTTTTCGCATAAGGCTTATACTTTTTCGCGTTAAGCGGATACTTTTTCGCAAATAGGAATAATGTACTTCAAACTTAGAGCGTACCTTTTCGCAAATAGCCGTACCTTTTCGCAAATACAAAACCTTTTCGCAAATAGAAAACTGCCTCCATGAGGCGCTATTTTCCGTAAACATGCAACCAAGAGCCATGCCCAGTATGGGGGTGGCTCTTTTCGACATGATATGCGATAAAAGTCGAAAAAATCCTACTTGCAAATATGGAACAAATGAAGTATAATGAATCTACTTAGCAAACGCTTGAATTTGAGCTAAGGGACTCTCCGTTTTTTATTTCCACGTCACCATCGTTCTGAAAGGGGGCCTTCCATTAAAAATCAATAGCATATGTTTTTGTTGATTACAGATGGTCGCATGAGATCGCGAAAATGCAAAGGACGAAAGGAAAGACACACATGAGGTTAGAGTTCAAGGCTGTGAAGCCCCCCACCGAGGACAAGCTGCCAACAACTATGGTATTTATTGATTATGAATCATTGTATATCAGCTTCACAAAACAATACTCAATGCCGCCGCCACTTACAGAGATTATCAATGAGATCAGAACCGTCGGAAAGATAACGAGTATAAAAGTCTTCGGAGATTTTACGAAACCAGAACTAAGTCAGGAACGAAATAGAGTCAGAACGATAACCAGTGATATTATAGATTGCGGAAACGAATCAGGAGTCCTAAAGAAAGATTTTACAGACTTTATTATGTTGGATCATGTATACCAAGAAGTGATTAAGAATTCGAGGATAAAGCAATTCATCTTCATTACAGGCGATGGGCATTTTTCGTCGGCGGCGACATTCATGAGGAGTTATATGGACAAAACCGTGGGTGTGTATGGAGTATTGGGATCATTGAGCAGACACCTCACTGACTGTGCATCATGGGCCAAAGTCATCAAAGCCGTGGATGAAGATGAACTTGTGTATCAGCATAATCTTATTCGAAATCTGAAATCGGCTGAAACACGCGGTCTCTTACCGACATTCATGAAAACCTGTGAACACACCGTTCGGAACTTCGGAGGCGACCAATTCAGGTACGAAAATGTCCTGAGACAAATGATTGAGGATGGATACATAAACACGGTAATAATTGAGTCATTAGAAAACAGACAAATGCGGATGCTTCAAGTGAACTGGGAAAAGGTCGATGCTGATCCAAGGTTCAAGACAGAACTGAAAGCAGCACGATAGGCATGCAAGGAGGGTATGTCATGTACGAAAAATATCACAGCGTTTTCAAAGCGAGTGGACTGGTTGAGAATATCGACATACCCTCCTTTGACAGAGCTTTACAGAAGATAAAGCCCACATTTAAAGAGCATGGCGCAAA
>JAVBQA010000101.1:0-24852 GCA_031549325.1 Eubacteriales bacterium
GGTGGTGGTTTCCGGATTGCCGTAGGACACGCCCACCTTCTCGCGCAGCTGGTTGATGAAGATGACCATGGCGTTGGTCTTGCTGATGACGCCGGCCAGCTTCCTGAGCGCCTGGGACATCAGCCGGGCCTGCAGACCCACGTGGCTGTCGCCCATGTCGCCCTCGATCTCGGCCTTGGGCACGAGCGCGGCGACCGAGTCCACCACGATGCAATCGATCGCGCCCGAGCGCACCAGCGCCTCGCAGATGTCCAGCGCCTGCTCGCCGTTGTCGGGCTGAGAGATGTAGAGCTCGTCGATGTCCACGCCCAGCTTCTTGGCGTAGACCGGATCCAGCGCGTGCTCGGCGTCGATGAAGGCGGCGGTGCCGCCCATCTTCTGGGCCTCGGCCACCACATGCAGCGCCAGCGTGGTCTTACCGGACGACTCCGGCCCGTAGATCTCGATGATGCGCCCGCGGGGAAGGCCGCCCACACCCAGCGCGAAGTCCAGATGCAGACAGCCGGTGGGAATCACTTCAACGTTCATCTTGCTCGCGGCCTCGCCCAGTTTCATCACCGAGCCCTTGCCGAAATCCTTTTCGATCTTGCTCAGCGCCATGTCCAGCGCCTTTTTGCGCTCATCGCCCTGCTTTTGCGTCACTGGCGCCTTCTCGGGCTTTTTCTCTGCAGCCATGCTCAGATGTCACTCCCATCCGCGTAATACCAGTAGTTTAGCACAAATACTCCATGGAAACAAGTGATTTAACACAAAAATGAACAGGTGTTCGGACTTGGGCGCCGCTTGACGAAAACCCGTGAATGTGACTATAATGCGGACAAAGAGGAGGGGGCGCGGGTGAAGCATGGAAACGCGCTGGCACTGAGCCTGGCGCTTGTGTTGCTGCTATTGTGCTGCGCCCTCTTTGCGGCCCGTCCCCAGGCGGAGACGGCGCTCGCGCCGCTGCACCCCGAACCCCGGGACGGTTTTCGGCTCGAAGATGGCGTCGTGAAGATCGACATCAACCACGCGTCCGAGGCCGCGCTGCGGGAGCTGCCCGGCGTCGGAGAGGTGCTGGCGCAACGGATCGCCCGGTACCGGGCCGAGCATGGCGCGTTTGATTCGGTGGACGCGCTGTTGAAGGTGCCGGGCATCGGTCAGGGCAAGCTCTCTGCGATCAGGAACCAGCTGTGCGTCACGCGGGAGTGAGCACCGGCGGCATGGATGCGCCCAGGTGCAGCAGCATTAGGGCCAGCGTGGTCAGCACGATCAGAAACGCCGCCAGCAGGATGCTCCAGCGCGACTTGACGGCCACGCTGTAGACCAGGAATCCAACCAGCACGGCGAGCAGCCCATACAGCGCAAACAGTGATCTGAACATATATGCTCCTCTTTACAGCTCCCCGTAAAACGCGATCTCGGCCGGGCCTTCCATATAGACATGGCCGTCCGCCTCGCTCCATTCGATCTTAAGCGCGCCGCCCTTCAGGGACACGCTGGCTTTGCGCTGGCACAGCCCGTTTTTCGCGGCGGCCACCAGCGACGCGCAAGCGCCCGAGCCGCAGGCCAGCGTCTCGCCCGAGCCCCGCTCCCACACGCGCACCTCGAGTTGATCGGGCGCCGCGATCCGCACGAACTCCACGTTGGTGCGCTTTGGGAACAGCTGGTGGTACTCGATGGCCGCCCCCAACCGAAAGAATTTGCCGTCGCCCGGCAGCTCGTCGGTAAACAGGATGGCGTGAGGGTTGCCCATGTCCACCGTGGTCAGGCGCAGATCCTCGCCCTGGGCGCGGACCTGCTCGTTCACCATGCCGATGACGGGCGCCCCCATGTCCACCCGCGCGCCCATGCACACGCCGTTTTCCAAGGTCAGTCGCAGCTTCTTCAGCCCCGACTTGGTGACGATGCTGAGCGACTCCTTTTTGCAGATGCCCGAATCATAGACGTATTTGCCCACGCAGCGCACGCCGTTGCCGCACATCTCGGCTTCGCTGCCGTCGGCGTTGAAGATGCGCATGGCGGCGTCGGCCTCCGCGCTGGGCTCGATCAGGATCAGCCCGTCAGACCCCACGGAAAAATGGTGCTTGGAGAGCCTGCGAGACAGCGCCGCCGGATCCTCCGGGGCCTCCTCATGGAAGCAGTCGATGTAGACATAGTCGTTCCCGAGCCCGTGCATCTTCACAAAACGCATATGGTCGCGCTCCTTTGATGGTTTCAAACCATTTCCATTATATCATGTTCCGGCCCAAAAATAAACTTCGCGCCGCGCTATCCTTTGACGGGCGGCTGGGGTCTAATGGGTGCAATGGCGAAGCGCGACACCGGTGTTGGAGGGAACGCATGGACAAGCGGGAATTCAACCAGCGGGCGCTGGGGGCGGCCGGGAAGCTGCACCGGATCGCCTACGCGATCCTGATGCGCGAGGCCGACTGCGAAGATGCCGTGCAGGAGGCGCTGCTGCGCGCCTGGGCCCAAAGGGAGGCCCTGCGACAGCCGGAATTCTTCGAGACTTGGCTCACGCGCATCCTGATCAACGTCAGCCGCTCGCTGCTGAAAAAGCGCGGCAGCCGCAGGGAGACCGAGCTGGCGGATACAATCCCCGCGCCCAAGCCGCGGGATATGGCGCTGCACGAGGCGCTGTGCCGGCTGGACGGAAAACTCCGCCTGCCGCTGGTGATGCAGCACATCGAGGGCTATTCGGTGCAGGAGATATCAGAAATGCTGAAGCTGCCGCGCTCCACCGTCAAGTGGCGGCTGCACGCGGCGAGACAGAAGCTCCGGGAAACGCTGACGGAAGGGGATGAGGGCACATGAAAAACCGATTTGAGAACGCCATCCCCGATATGCCGCAGAGCTTCTACGAGCGCATGGAACGCACAATTGAAGGGATGGAGGAACCCATGAAGAAACGGTATAAGGCGACCACCGTGCTGGTGGCGACCCTGATCGCGGCGCTGCTGCTGGCCGGGGTGGCGCTGGCGGCGGCCCGAAGCGGCATATTGGATCAGCTGTTTGGCGGCAGGGCGCCCAGCCCGGAGGCGCAGCAGCTGGTGACGGATGTGAAGAAATCGGTGGAACGGGATGGCGTGACGCTGTCCATCCAGGACTACGTTGTGGATGGCGACCGCGTGCTGATCTCCTATGCGCTGGAGACAAAGCGCGATGAAGCGCTGCTGTTCACCAGCAATTACGGCACTTCACTGGATGAGGCGCGGAATGTCCAAGACGACCACGCGATCGTGTTCGCGTTTGGTGGCAGTGTGGATGGAACCAAGCTGCAGGATCGATACCAGGGCACGGTTTGGCTGGACCAGTTTGGGAAACTGCCGACAGAGCCGTTTGATGTGACCATCAAGGCGTGGGTGATGCGCCCGCTGCGGCCATTGACGGTCTATGCGCTGGTTGATGAGCCGGGCGCCTATGAACGGGCAATGACGGCCTATGATCAGCAGGGAAAGCTGGCCATTCATCTGCTGGAGGAACCACAGTCTCGGGTGTGGCTGGCGGATACATGGGTGGCTTCGGAACAGGATCCAGATTGTCTGGGCGGCCGGGCCAAGCAGTTTGAGCGATTGGGCTATGCGCAGCCGCTCACCGAACTGGAGATCACCATAAAGATCGACCCAGCCCGCGCCGCCAAACAGAAGCGCGCCTATCTGGAGAGTGAAACCACTGTTGAGTTCAGCGACTGCACCGTCCGGGTAACCACAGCCAGTGTGACAGCCACGATGGCCGATTTTGGCTTCTATCTGAGCCCGAAACGCGCACAGGAAGCGCTCATGCTGCCCGCATACGCGGTGCTGGATGAGACCGGGCGCGACCTGACGGGTGGAGCGGGCAGATTGATCTCAGATAACACAACGGAACAAGCGGCGGATGGTCGGGACGTTGGGTACTGGTTCTACGGCGTGGGGGTGCCGCTGTCCAGGATCCCGGATGTCGTGGTGCTGGCTCCGGTTGTGCTGGACGCGCAGGACAGGCAGATCGGGTACGACATGGAGCACGCCATCCGCCTGCAACTAAAGGTGATTGGAGGGGAGGAACAACCGGAGGACGAGATGTTCTATACCACGCTGCACGGGCGCTATTACCACAGCCTGCAGCAGTGTTCCGGCATGGACAACAACGTGATTGCCACGCCCGAGCAGGTAAAAGAGCGCCTCCCCTGCCCGATCTGTATCTCCCAGTGATCCTGTCAACCGCAAAGCCGCGGCGGCGGCGCTGCTCTTCGCGGGCAGCGTTGCCGGGCGGCCTTGTGATGGGTTGAGGTAAGGATCGGGCCGCCGAGAGCGGCGGCACATACGACCTCTAGCCAGCCATGTGGCACGATTGTGCCAAAGGCCATTGGGGATTCTCAAGGGATTCAATCCACTGAGCGGGGGTCTGGGGGCGGAGCCTCCAGACCTCCCCTGATGACAAACCTTACGCGAACAGCTGCACCCAGTACATGACGCCGTTCACCTGGTAGGCGCACACGCCGATGGAGCTGAAGGACGCGCGCAGGATGTTGGCCCTGTGGCCGGAGGAGCTCATCCAGGCAGCCATGACCTTGTCGGCGTTCTGCTGGCCCTTGGCGATGTTCTCGCCGCGCGCCTTGGCGCTGGCGCTCAGGCCGCGCTGGCCGTTGGGGCGGGTGTGGCTGAAGCTTGCGACGATCTCCTGGGCGCGCACGCAGGCGGCCGCGGTCAGTTCGCTGTCCACGCTCAGCGGGTTCAGGCCCGCCTTGGCGCGGTCCATGTTCACCTGGCGCACCACTTCGGCGGCCGCGGAGGACATGCTGGCGCCGGAGGCGTTACCGGCGTTGTTCGTGTTGCCGGTGGTGTCGCGGCCGGGCTTCCGGGTGGGCTTGGGGCAGTTGCCGGTGGTGCAGTTGCCGGTGGTGCGGTTGCCGGTGGTGCGGTTGCCGGTGGTGCAGTTGCCCGCGTTGTTGTTGCTGGTTCCGCAGGAGCCGCTCACGCAGCTGTTGGTGCTGCCGCAGTTGGCGCCGGCGCAGCTCGGGTTGTTGGCGCAGTTGCGGCCGGTGCAGCCGGTGCTCGGGCAGTTCGCGGACGAGCAGCGGGCGCTGTTGCGGGTGGCGGAGGGGCAATTGCCGGTGGTGCAGTTGGCGTTGTTGTTTGCGGTGTTGCAGCCGGGGGTCGAGGTCATGGTCCAGCCACCAAACTGGGACGTGGCGGAAAACCTGTTCGCCGCGCTCGCGCTCATCGGAAGGGCAATCATCGTCATAACCAGAAGAACCAGGACTAGCTTTCTCATCTGTTGTTACACCTCGCTGAAATAGTTTTGAAATATATTTCATGGCAAAGTGTAGCAAGACAGCCGAAAAAAGTCAAGGCATTTTATGGAATTACTATATATTACCAGTCCAGTAGGCATTGAGTTTTGGGCCGATTTCGCGGGGTTCGGGCAAGCGCTGAACCTGCCAGTGAGGCGGCAGAATCTCTTGATACAGCTCGCTTTGGAAGCGGTCGTCCAGCAGCAAAACCACGCCCCGATCCTCCTCGGTGCGGATCACGCGGCCGGCGGCTTGCAGAACCCGCTCGACGCCCGGATAGGTGTAGGCGTAGTGGTAGCCCTCCTCGTCGAACTCGCCGTATAGCTGGGCCAGACACTCGCGCTCGAAGCTCAGCCCGGGCATGCCCACGCCCACGATGGCCGCGCCCAGGAGCAGCTCGCCGGGCAGGTCGATCCCCTCAGAAAACACGCCGCCCATGGCGATCAGCGCCAGCATGGAGCGCTCTGGGCTAGGCTGAAAGGATGCCAGGAATTGGGCGCGTTCCCGCTCGCTCATCGCGCCTCGCTGGCAGATCACACGCGCCTCGCCGGAGGATTCGAGGATGGGGCGCAGCAGGTTCAAGTAGGCATGAGAAGGGAAGCAGGCCAGGTAGTTTCCCTTTTTGGCGCGGCACATGGCCAGAATCGCGCTTGCGATCTGGCAGGCAGTCTGCTCGCGCTGGCGAAAGCGCGTGCCCACCGGAAGCTGCAGCACCAGCAGGTTCTCGGGCGGGAAGGGGGAGGGCAAGTCCAGCACCGCGTCGCCGCGCCGCTCGGACAGCCCCAGCACCCGCGCGTAGTAGTGCATCGGGGTCAGCGTGGCCGAGAACAGCGCGCAGCCGCGTACTTTTTTGTAGCACTCGGCGAGATACTCCGACGCGTCGTAACACCACAGCTTCACCGCGACGCCCCGCTCGTCCGGCTGGATCAGTGTGCGGTAGTGCTCATCATAGCTGTCCTGCGCGCGCAGGTAGTCCAGCGCAGCGAAGTAGCCGTCCACCAGCCCCTCGATGGGCTCCATCAACAGGTCCTGCGCCGCATGGGTGAAGCGCAGCGCGGCTTCGCCCAGCGCCTGGGGCGGCTCTGTTTCCATAACGGGCTGATCGTGTTGTTCCCTAAGCTCCGTCAGCGCCCCGCACAGCGCGGACAGCGTGAGCGCCAGCGCATGGCCGCTGTCCAGCGCGCGCGTCACCTCGCGCGCGAGGCCGCCCATTTGGCGCAGGCTCAAGGTTGCCGACAGCATGTCGCTCGCGCGGCCCACCAGGTTGTGCGCCTCATCCACCAGCAGCGCGTGGTCGCCCTTGTCCAAAAAGAACCGCTTCAGTTTGACCTTGGGGTCGAACGCGTGGTTGTAATCGCAGATCACTACGTCGGACAGCTCGGACAGATCCAACGACAGCTCGAAAGGGCACAGCTCGTGCCTGTCGGCCAGCGCTGAAATCGCGTCGGGCGTCAGCCGCTCCATCTGGAGCGCTTCGGTCAGCGCGTCGCGGCGCTTGTCAAAATAGCCCCGCGCGCGGGGGCAAAGCTCGGGGGAGCAGCGCTCCCCGGGATAAAGGCACACCTTGTCCTTGGCGGTCAGCGTCAGCGAGCGGATGCGCAGCCCCCGATCGCGCATCTTTTCGATGGTGGCCTCGGCCACGGCGCGGGTGGTGGTGCGGGCCGTCAGATAGAAGATGCGCGAAATCTTGCCCTCGCCCAGCGCCTTCACGCAGGGGAACAGCGCGGCGGCGGTCTTGCCGATGCCGGTGGGAGCCTGAATCAGCGCGGCCCTGCCCTCCCCGATGGACGCATAGATCTGCTCGGCCATGTCCATCTGTCCGTCGCGGTATTCCTCAAACGGGAATTTTAAGTCGGCCAGCGACGGGAGGCTCACGCCCTGCCACTCGGCCACCGATTTCAGCCAGCGCGCGTAAGGCGCGGCGTAGCCTTCAAAGGCGTACCGCAGCTCTTCCGCGCTGCGGTCGTGGGTAAACTGCCTGCAGGTTCCGTTCAGGTTGAAGTACGTCAGCCGCACCTGGGCGCTTGCCGTGCCGTATTTCTCGCACACCATGTGCGCGTAGATCTCGGCCTGCGCCCAGTGCGCCGGGAACTCGTTCTCGAAGATGCGGTTCGGATCGCGCCGGGTGGTCTTGATCTCGTCGATCAGCGGCACGTCGCCCATCAGCAGCCCGTCGATGCGGCCCTGAACCGTCAGCGGCACGCCCTCGGCCTCGGCATCCAGCGTGACCCATACCTCGCTCTTGTAGCCGGGCGGATAGCCGCCCTGCAGCATTTTGTGGCCCTGCATGCCGTCCTGCATCCGGTCAGCCATCATCATCGTGGCGCTCAGGTCGCCCGATTCCAACGCGAACTCGGCCAGCGAGCGCACATTGATGGATTGACGCTTCATCGCGGGCTCCTTTCGCTTGACATCGCTTTGCCAGAGAATTACAATGAACTAAGTGTATCTCATAACAGAGAGGATGTCCAGCATGATGTATCCGCTGCTGATGGCGCCCTGCTTCCGGCATGGGGACGAGACCCCCTGGGGAGGCTCCTCGTTGCGCGACTGGTTCGGCAAGGATGCGCCGGACGAGCGCACTGGCGAGAGCCTGGAGGTGTCGGCGCTGCCCGGGCGGGAGAGCCGCGTCGCCAACGGCGAGCTTCTGGGGCTCACGCTGTCCGAAGCCATCTTGCGGTGGGGGACGGACCTGACCGGGCCCTTCGGAGGCGAATTCCCGCTGCTGCTGAAGCTCATCGACGCGCGGGAGATGCTGTCCCTGCAGGTGCACCCGGACGACGAATACGCGGGCGCCCACGAGGGCGGCCGCTTCGGCAAGACGGAGGCGTGGGTGATCCTGTCCGCAGCCCATGGGGCGAAGCTGGTGTACGGCGTGAACACCTCCCGGGACGGGCTGAAGCGCGCCGTCGATTCGGGCAGTCTTGAGCGGGCGCTGCGCTATGTGACCGTTGCGCCGGGCGACGTGCTGTACATTCCGGCGGGCATGGTCCACGCGCTGGGCGACGGGATTCTGATCTACGAAATTCAGCAGTCCAGCGATGTGACCTACCGCTTCTGGGACTGGGGCCGCGCCGGGCACGACGGTAAGCCGCGCGAGCTCCACATGGACAAGGCGCTTGATGTGACGAACTGCGATTTGAGGCTGGATAAGCTGAGCGGCGCGACGGTGATCGTGCCGGGGGGCAGCCAGACGGCCTATATCTGCGACGCGCGGTTTGAGCTGTGGCGGCTGAACGTGGCGGGCGAGATGCCGCTTTCCGCCGGGCGCATGAAATTCCTGACGCCGCTTGGGTACTGCAAGATCGCGTGGCCGGGCGGAGAGCTGGCGCTTAAGCCGCTGGACACCGTGTTGGTGCCCGCCGCGCTCGAGGGCGTTTCGGTCGTTGGCGGCCTGCCGGTGCTGATGTCCACCACCCCCGATCCTGCGGGCATCCGGGAAGCGCTCGGCTACCGCGCCGACGCCGTGGCGGGGCTGTCCTGATGCAAAACGATTTCTCGCAGGGCAGCGTGCGGCCGCTGATCGTGCGCCTGGCCATCCCCACCATTCTGGCCGAGATGGTCAACGCGCTGTACAACATCGTGGACCGCATGTACATCGGCCGTATCCCGGGCGAGGGGCATCTGGCGCTGGCCGGGCTGACGCTGTCCTCGCCGATCCTGACCATTGTGTCGGCGTTCGCGCTGCTGTTCGGCATGGGCGGCGCTCCCCTGTGCTCCATCGCGCGCGGCGAGCGGCGGGAGCGCTATGCCGAGCGCATCCTGGGCAACTCGTTCACGATGCTGGTTCTGACGGGCGCCGTGCTCACAGCCGCCGGCCTTGTGGCCAAGCGCCCGCTGCTCGAGCTTTTTGGCGCCAGCAAGAACACCATCGGCTACGCCGACGCGTACCTGGAAGTGTATCTGCTGGGCACGCTGTTCGTGATGATCTCCATGGGGCTGACCCCGTTCATCAACGCCCAGGGTTTTACGCGCGTGGGCATGCTGTCGGTGGCGCTGGGCGCGTTTCTGAACGTGGCGCTGGACCCGGTGTTCATCTTCGCGTTCGGCATGGGCGTGCGCGGCGCGGCGCTGGCCACGATCCTCTCGCAAGCCGCCTCGGCCGCGTGGGTGTTGTGGTTTTTGCTTGGCAAGCGCGCCATCCTGCGGTTGAAGCGCGAGCATTTGCGCCCCGATCCCGCGATCATCTGGCGCATCCTGGTGCTGGGCATCTCAAATTTCACCATGCGCGTCACCGAGTGCGCCGTGCAGATCGTGTGCAACAAGGTGCTGTCTGGCTACGGGGATCTCTATGTGACCGCGATGGGCGTCATCGGCTCCATTCGCCAGATGCTGATGCTGCTGCTCAGCGGGTTTGTGCAGGGTTTCCAGCCGGTTGTGGGCTTCAACTACGGCGCGAGGCTGTATGCCCGCGTGCGCGAGTGCATCAAATTCACCACGCTGGTGTGCTTCGTGTTCGCCAGCGCCTCCTGTCTGATGGTGATGCTGATCCCCGGTCCGCTGATCCGCATCTTCAACGACAGCCCCGTGCTGCTCAAGATCGGCATCCCCGCCGTGCGCATCTATTTCTGCGGCTTCGGCTTCCTGTTCATGCAGATGGCCGGTCAGCAGAGCTTCGTGGCGCTGGGCAAGTCCCGCCAGGCGGTGTTTTTCTCGCTGCTGCGCAAGGCGTTCATCGTGCTGCCCCTCACCGTCATTTTGCCCCGCTTTCTGGGCGTCAACGGCGTGTTCTGGGCCGAGATGGTCTCCGACATCGCGGGCTCCACCGCCTGCTTCGCCACGTTCATGCTGACGGTGTACCGAAGGGAGCTGACGGGGGGAACCTGGGGGGATGCCGTCAAAGCCAAATGAGAACACAAGCGGAACGACCAGTCCAGGGAGTTCGAAGCGGGAGGCGGGCGAGCAGCCTTCTTCCCTCTTCAATCCACAGCGGCGCGTATCGGCTTGGCGGCCTGGCCGACAAACGCAGAAAGGGCGCACAGCGTGCGCCCTTTCTGCCTGTCAAAAAAGCATCTGTCATGCAGGGAAGGACTGTTGAGCTTGCAGGACAGCCAAGCCCAAGGGGGTTTTCGGGGGCAGAAGCCCCCGGATCCATGCCGCCGAAGGGCGACCTGCGCGCCCGCAGGCTGCTTCCGCACTGGATGCAAGTCTGCCCGTGAATCCTTGATTCACAAGACTTGCATTTCGCTGTCAAAAGACGGAGTATTTTGACAGCCTGAAAGGGCGCACAGCGTGCGCCCTTTCTCTTTGTTTTGTGATGGGGTCTGGGGCAAGCGCCCCAATGGTCCCTGTTTTAGAAGTACCGCTTCAGCAGCCCCTCGAAGGCCTTGCCGTGGCGGGCCTCGTCGCGGGCCATCTCGTGCACGGTGTCGTGCACGGCGTCGTAGCCCAGCTCCTTGGCCAGCTTGGCCAGGTCGACCTTGCCCTGGGTGGCGCCGAACTCGGCGTCCACGCGCATGGTCAGGTTGGTCTTGCTGGAATCGGTGACGACCTCGCCCAGCAGCTCGGCGAACTTGGCGGCGTGCTCGGCTTCCTCAAAGGCGATGCGCTTGTAGGCCTCGGCCACCTCGGGCAGCCCCTCGCGGTCGGCGACGCGGCTCATGGCCAGATACATACCCACTTCGGCGCATTCGCCCTGGAAGTTCATGCGCAGGCCCTCGATGACGCGCTCGTCCAGGCCCTTGGCCACGCCGACCACGTGATCAGCGGCCCAGGCGCGGGTGTCGGCCATCTTGTTAAACTTGCTGGCGGGCGCCTTGCACACCGGGCACTGCTCCGGTGCCTGGTCGCCTTCGTGTACGTAACCGCAAATGCTGCAAACCCATTTCATAGTCTGTATCCTCCTGCCATTCTGTTCTTATTCCTGCTCAAATTCCTCAGGGCCCACGCCGCACACCGGGCATTCTTCGGGCGGTTGGTCGCCTTCGTGCACGTAGCCGCAAACCTTGCAAACCCACTTCATATTGGTTGCCTCCTCCTGTTTTAGGTGAAGTTTTGCTTGCCTGCCGTGTAGATAAACAAAGGGCGCGTGCATGAAACACGCGCCCCAAAAGATTAGTCGAGACTTACAGCTCTAGCAGCGGCTGACGGTCAAACCGGGAACCCAGCCGAACCGCGCCGCCCGCGTCAGAAGCATTGTGGAACGCGCACATCAGGTCCAGAACATGGAAGGTCTGATCGGCGTTGGCCCTGTGGGGGCGGTTCTCGCGGATGGCGCAGGCCAGATCCGCGACTCCGAGGCCGCGGCTGTTGTCCTGGTAGCCGTAGACAACCGGCACGCGCTCCCACTCCTTGCTGCCCGCGCGCAGCAGCTCGATGGGGCCGCCGAAGAAGTTCGGGTCGGGCACGCGCAGCGATCCCTTGGAGCCATAGATCGTGATGGCCGACTGTTTGTCCGTCCAGACGTCGAAACTGGTGATCAGAACGCCGGTCGCGCCGCTCTCAAAGTTCAGCGTGCCCACGAGGCGGGTGGGCACCTCCACCTTGATCGTCTCGCCGAAGTGCTTCTCGCTGGTGATCCTGCGCTCGGGGAAGCTGATCACGGCCGAGCCCAGCACGCTCTGGACAGGCCCCATCAGATTGGTGAGCGCGGTCAGGTAATACGGCCCCATGTCGAACATTGGACCCGCGCCCTGCTTGTAGAAGAACTCCGGATCCGGATGCCAGGACTCCGGCCCGTGGCCGAGCATGGTGGCGGTGGCCAGAACCGGGTCGCCGATCCAGCCCTCGTCGATCAGCTTGCGGCAGGTCATCAGCCCGCCGCCCAGAAACGTGTCGGGCGCGCCGCCCAGCCGCAACCCCTGCTTCTTCGCGAAGGCCAGCTGCTCCTCGCCGTCCTGGCGGTTGATGGCCAAGGGCTTCTCGCAATAGGCGTGTTTGCCGGCCTGCAGCGCCAGCATGTTGACCTTTTTGTGCTCGGCGGGAGGGGTGATGTTCACGATCAGCTCGATCTCGGGATCGGCCATGATGTCCGCGTCGGTGTAGTAAACCTTGGGGATGTTGTAGGTTTCCTTGGCGGCGTCGGCGCGCTCCTTGAGGATGTCGCACACAGCCACCAGTTCCACCGTGTCCTTGAACATGCCCGTCAGGTTGGTCAGGTAGATGCCGCTGATGTTGCCGCAGCCCACCAGCCCCAGCTTCACTCGCTTCATAAATCCGCGCCTCCAACGATTCCTAGATTGTATACAGTATAGCACAACCTGTGGTATAATGCACGAACGAAAGTGTGACGAGGAGTGTCTGAATGAGCAGGCTTTGGGTGAAAGTGATGATGCGCCACCGGATCGACCGGCAGCAGGCTGGGCCCTGCGCATGGGGCGATCAGCAGGCGGCGCTGCGTGAGATTCTGAACGAGATGGACATCCCGATGCCCATGTGGCTTGGCAAGCACGACAACGAGTTTGAGCAATACAGGCGCACCGCGTTTCTGCCTGAACACTTCGTCGAGGACGTGGATTTTGAGCGGCTGGAGGTCGACTACCTGGACGACACGGACAAAAAGCGCAAGAGCGGCGACCCCAGGAATCAGTTCTGACGGGGGCCGGCATGTCAGAAAATGTGATTGAATTGTTCCGCTTCCTCTGTTATACTATAAAATAGTGCAAGAACACCCTTGCTATATAGAAGGAGTGCCACATGCAGGCGATACTGAATACCGACGGAGCGTTGTTCGCGCGTGGTTCGCAGCGCGATTACATGATGCGCTCCGAGAAGCGGCCCGGCCCGGGCTATAGATCCCCTGAGCCGCCCAAGAGGCGCAACCGGCGCAAAAAGACCAGCTTCCCCTATCTGTTTTTCACGTTCTTGCTCCTGCTGTTGCTGTTTCCCTTCGGGCTCATCATGCTGTGGGCGCGCCGCATCCGCTGGGCGGTGCCCACCAAGCTGATCCTGACGTTGGGCTTTGCCGTCGTGTTTGTGCTGGTGGCGTCGTTTGCGCTGACTGTGCCCGTGCAGAACGAGTCCGTAACCCAGATGCAAACCCGCGCGCGCCAGGGGCTGGCCGTGGCCGGCACGCGGCTTCAGGAGGGCTGGGAGCGCGCCGAGGTCTCGCCCGGGCGCGTGGCCAAAAACATGCAGGATTTCGCCGGGAACAGCATCCAGATCGCGCAGCACGCCATCGCGCGCTTGGTGCCCGCGGTGAACGACAACATTCACAACTTTGGAGGCAACGCCGCCAACGTGGCCAAGAGCGGCGCCGGCGCGCTGGTGAGCGGGGGCGAGAAGCTGCTGGTGATGACAGGACTGATGGCGGAGCCGACGCCTGCGCCCACCCCGATTCCAACGCCCGCGCCCACGCCCGGGCCGACTCCGACGCCCACCCCGACGCCCACGCCCAGGCCGGCGCCGACGCCCGCGCCCACCCCTGTGGAGCTGGTGGCGTACTACGTGCAGGGCGAGGCGATCTACCACACCGACCCGGACTGTCCGGGCATCAACGGCAAGGCCACCGTGCCCATGACCGTTACCGATGCGGTCAAGCTGGACTTCATGCCCTGCCAGCAGTGCGCCATTCAGGAGGCGGCGAAGAGCCAGCAGACGGAGGCGCCGAAGCCGGACGACACGATGAACCTGTCGCCCGAGACCCCCGCGAGGATATCGCCGCAGCCGGTTGATCCCTCGCCCGATCCCAACGCGGCCCCCACGCCTGCGCCCACGCCCACCCCGCTGCCCACGCCTCAGCCCACAGCCATCGTGCTGCCGGTGGGCAAGAGCGCGTCGCAAGGCATCGTGTACTACACCAGCAACGGCAAGTATTACCACAGCGGCGCCAGCTGCGGCTCTATGCGCGGCGCCAAGCCCCACACGCTCAGAGAGGCGCTGGACAAAGGGCTCAAGCGCTGTAACGCCTGCAAGGCGCCCGATCCCGAGCTGCTGAACGCCGAGGTCGTGGTGTGGCTGGGCAGCGACCACCGGTTCCACATCACGGACGCGTGCGAGAGAGTTACCGAGAGCACCACGATGTTGTCGCTGGAGCAAGCCATAGCGGACGCGCAGAATGTGGGCTGCTCCGAGTGCGGCGCGGACCTGTACGCGGAGGTCGCCCGGCTGTTCCCCAAGACCACGCCGGTGCCGGCGGGCAGGTGACCCGGTCCAAGTCAACCAGGCTCCTTCGGTCCGCTCCGGCGCGCGCCGGAGCGGATCTTGTGTTTAGGGCGAGAATTGTGGTACTATAATGGGAACAACACTGGGAGAGGCACTTGAGGAGGGCGTGGCATGGGAATCATCAACAACTATTTCTATGGCAAAGCAGGCAAGGCGGACTATACCCCCGAACAGATGCCCACCACGCGCGTGAAGCTTTTCTTTGAAATGCTGCGCATCCACTTCGCCGGGCTGATGGGCATGAACCTGTTCTATCTGCTGTTCTGCCTGCCCGCGCTGATCTGGTCGCTCTTTAATTTTGAGCTGATGCAGGCGCTGTCGTCTCTGCCGAGCGCGCCGGAAACCCTCCAGCAGATCAGTGACCATTGGTTCATCTATCTGGTGGGCATGATCCCGTGCCTGGGGCTGTGCGGCATCGGCGCGCCCGGGCTGATGTATGTGATGCGCAACTGGGCGCGCGACCAGCACGCCTTTGGCCTCAGCGATTTCAGGGACAATGTCAAGGCCAACTGGAAGCAGGGGCTGGTCATCGGGCTGATCAATGGCGTGTCGCTGTTCATCGGGTATGTGAGCTACCGGTTCTACGGCCAGCTCGCCGCCACCCAGACGATGTTCTTTGTGGTGCCCCAGATGCTGGTGGTGACGGTGTGCGTGCTGTGGTGGATGATCAACATGCAGATCTACACCATGATGGTCACCTACGACATGAAGCTATCCCAGCTGATCCGCAACAGCGCCATCATCGCCATTGCGCGGCTGCCCTGGTCGCTGCTGTTCTTGCTGGGCTCGGTTTTGCTGCCGGTGCTGGCGTTTGTGATGATCAGCCACATCTACCTGATCCTGGGCACGGCGCTGGTCTACCTGGTGATCGGGTTCGCGCTGACCGGGCTGGTGTATGCGTCGTTTGCCAACAGCTGCTTTGACAGGTTCCTCAACCCGAAAATCGAGGGCGCGCCCGTCAACATGGGCCTGCGCGACCCGAGCCTGGACGACGACCTGGACGATGTGGAGGATCCGAACCCCATCGCCTGATAGACTGTCCCGCTTCCGCGCATACTAGCTTTATTCTGTATGCGAGGGGTGGAACGCATGGCGCGCGTGAATTTCACGCCGATGACCCGGCAGGAACGGCTGAAGTATGAGGTGGCCGCCGAAATGGGGCTGCTGGAAAAGCTGCTCGAGGTGGGCTGGAGCGGGCTGACCGCCCGGGAGACCGGGCTGATCGGCGCGAGGGTGAAAAAACAAGGACTGTAACGGGCAGCGCGGTTCCGCGCGCTGCCGGGAGGCGCATGTACGCGGAATTCGCACAGGTTTACGACCGGTTGATGGGCGACTTTGACTACGCTTGCTGGGCGCGGTTTTATGAGTCGCTCTTGTCGCGCGCGGGGATTGCTCCGGGCGCGCTGTGCGAGTGCGCCTGCGGCACCGGCTCCATGGCCGTCGAGCTGTCCAGGCTCGGCTGGCGGGTGACGGGGGTGGACAGCTCGCCCGAGATGCTGGAGATCGCCCAGGCCAAGGCGCGCGCGGCGGGGCTTCAGATCTCGTTTGCGCGGCAGGACATGCGGCGGCTTGCGCTGCACCGCCCGGTCAGCGCCGTCGTGTGTCCCTGCGACGGGGTGAACTATCTGCTGACAGAAAAAGACCTTGGTCTGTTTTTTGAGGCGGCCTTTGCCGCGCTTTCTCCCGGCGGCGCGCTGGCATTTGATGTGTCTTCTGCGGATAAGTTGAAGAGGCAGGCCCAGGCGCGGTTCTTCGGCGAGGATTTGGACGAGCTGACCTATTTGTGGCAGAACCGCTACGACGAAACGGCGCATACGGTGGAGATGGAGCTGTGCTTCTTCCTGCGCCGCCCGGACGGCCTATACGCCCGGTTTGACGAGCGGCAGACCCAGCGGGCCCACGAGGTCCCTGAGCTGCTCCGGGCGCTTGAGAGGGCAGGATTCGTCGGCGTCGAGTGCTTCGGCGACGGCGCGCTGACGCCGCCAAGGCCAGACGAAAGGCGCATTCATCTGCTGGCCCGCAAGGGGTGAGCGCCCTCCGTCCACACGGAGATTTTCGGCGCGGCACGTCAATGACCGCCCCTGAGGGGCCGGGTTCGGGGATATCGACCGCGTAGGAGAACAGTGATCGCCCGACGCGGCGCTCGGGGGATCCACAACGAAGCATTTCTAAGGAGAAAATCCATGACACAAAAAAAGGACGGCCTGCTGCACATCTCGCTGATGGGCGGGCAGGCGCGCGCGCTGCTGATCGATTCCACACAGCTGTGTGAGGACGCCCGAAAGACACACGGCCTGTCCCGCGTGGCCACGGCGGCGCTGGGGCGGCTGCTGACGGTCAGCTGCATGATGGGCGCGATGCTCAAGGGCGATCTGGACAGCGTCACCAATGTCGTCAAGGGCGGCGGACCGCTGGGCACCCTGATGGCCGTCGCCAGGCCGGACGGCAGCGTGAAGGGGTATTGCGACGACCCGGCGGTGGATCTGCCTAGGCGGCCCGACGGCAAACTGCCGGTGGGCGACGCGGTGGGGCGCGACGGCTTCCTGACCGTCATCAAGGACATGGGGCTGAAAGATCCCTATGTGGGCAAAACGAAACTCGTATCCGGGGAGATCGCCGAGGATTTCACGCTGTATTTCGCCACCTCCGAGCAGACGCCTTCGCTGGTGTCGCTGGGGGTGCTGACCCAGGACCGGGTGCTGGCCGCCGGCGGGCTGATCGTGCAGATGCTGCCTGGCGCGGATGAGGCCGCGATCCAGTCGGTGGAGCACAGCGCGCCCATGTTCTCGGACATCTCAAAGACCATCCTGGAGCTGGGCCTTTCCGGCGCGGCGCAGGATCTGCTGGCGCATTTGGAACCTGAAATCATCGAACAGCGTGCGGTGCGCTACGCTTGTGACTGCAGCCGGGAGCGCATCGAGCGCGCGCTGATCTCCATGGGCAAGGCCGAGCTTGAAAGCCTGATCCAGGAGCAGCACGGCGCGGAGGCGGGCTGCCACTTCTGCAACACCCAGTGGAAGTTCAGCGAGGAAGACCTGAGAAGCCTGCTCACCGCCGCGGGAGGCCCGACATGAGCAAGGTCGTTTCGTTCGCTCGCAGCGCGGATTACCTGCACCAGCACGCGCTCACCAACCGCCGCCAGGCCAACATGCTGGACGCGCTGGAGCTGATGCGCAGGGCGCTCGAGCGCGAGCCGGGCAATCCGGAGTTCCAGATGGATCTGGCCGAAATGCTGTGCGAGATCGGCTGCCACCAGCAATCGAGCCAGCTGCTGCTGGCCATCCTCAGCGGGCCGGACGCGCCGGGCGAGTGCTACTTTGGGCTGTGCTGCAACTTCCTGGGACAGCGCGACATGAAGGCGGCCTATTCGGCGATGCTGCGGTTTCTGGCGCTGGAGCCGGAGGCCGTGGAGCGCGCCGAGGTGGGCGAGACGCTGGCCGAGCTGCTGCAGGATCACCTGATCGATTTCACGCGAAACCGCCGCCAGCGCCGCGCCGCCGCGCTGGCGGGGAGCGCCCAGCTTCAGCTGCGGGCGGGGGCGCTGATGGACGGCATGCGGCTGCTGTCGCGCAGTTTGCAGCTGGACCCGGTCGCCGAGCAGCCCAGAGCCCTCCTTGCGCTGTGCCTGATGCTGCAGGGCGACCTGAAAAGGGCGCTCCGGCAGGCCGAGCTGGCGCTCAAAAGGGAGGATCCTGAGGTCAAGACGCGTTGCATCGCGGCGCAGGTGTTTGCCCGCGCCGGGGAGGAAAAGCGGGCGCTGCGCCAGCTGGATGTGCTGCGCGCCGCCCGGCTTGAGGATGACGAGCAGCGCATGCTGATCCACACCGCCAGCGAGCTCGACATGGACGCGCTGGCGTCCGAGCTGAGCAGCGCCGCGCTGAGGCAGATGCCCTACGACGTCTTTTTGCTGCACACCAAGGCGGTGGCCATCGTCAACCTGGGCCGCCCCCCCGAGGACGCCGCCAAATACTGGAACCGCATCCTGCGCATAGACCCGCAGGACGCCGTGGCCAGCTGTTATCAGCAGCTGTGCGAGCGGGGGCTGCCCCAGGGGACGCGGCTGTCCTACGCCTATGTTGTGACTGACGAGGAAGGCGCAAAGCGCGATCAGCTGATCCGCGAGGCGGCGCAGACGCCGCGCTTGGCGGAAGAGTCAGGCCAGCAGAAAAAACTCAAGGCCGCGCTGCGCTGGGCGGTGGGCGCGCCCGGGCAGGCGCCGCTGCCGGAAACCGTGGCGCTGCTCGGGGCCATGAAATCGAAAGAGGCCGAGCTGCTGCTGCGCTCACTCCTGATCCGGCCGGATGTGCCCCAGCTGTGCAAGCTGGACGTGCTGACCAGCCTGATCGAGCGGGACGCCCGCCGGCCCTACCTGACGCTGGGGGAGGACGGCCAGCTGCGCGACGGGCTGTCCACAGAGCCCGCCGACCGGCGGCTCAGCCCGGGTGAGCGGCGGGTGCTCCGGCGCGTGGCGCGGGCCCAACAGTCGAGGGATCATCGCTCCGCCGGGCTGGTGGAGGCGCTGTTTTACAGCTATCTGGACGCGGGCGGCCAGCTGCCACCCCACGTGAACGCCTCTGCCTGGGCGGCGGCGCTGGTGTGCCTGCGCCTGAAACTCTCGGACAATCCCCAGGCGCTCAAGCTGCTCGTGAGCGTGTTCGGCTGCTCCGAGCGCGCCATCCACCACGTGTCTCGCCAGATCGAGCATGTCCTTCGAAAGGAGCTTCCCGATGAAACCGATTGACTTTGATGCGCATTACGCCGAGTTTGCCGAAAAATGGGTGCGCGAGAACATGAAAAAGTACAAGACCGTGGAGCAGATGGAAGCCCAGCTGCCTAACGTGTATCTGCGCTGGCTGAACCAGCCCCAGCAGTTTCTCGACGGGCTGACCCCGGCGGAGCACTTTGGGCGCATCACGGACATCCGCGCGCTTGTGCGGCTGCTTCAGGACCATGTGGAGCAGGGTGTGGACGTGCCCGACCTGCTGCTGGAGCGCATGGTGGATCTGGGGGACGACGCGGTTCATCCGCTGATGGAAATCGCTGGCAACGCAGAGAATCAGCAGGAAATCCGGGTCATCGCGCTGAACCTTTTACAGGAACTGGGTTCGCCTGCGCCGAAGGCGCTGTGCCTTGGGCTGATTGACGCGCGCGGGGAGCACGACGACGTGGCCGACGTGGCCGCAGAGCTGCTGTCCGGATTGGGTGCGGCCGCCGTGCCCGACATGCTTGCAAGGCTGGATGGCGCCAGCGACGATGCGCTGGAGACCTATCTGGATCTGCTGAGCAACTATCCAGGCGATTCGCGCGTCTACGAACACACGCTGACCCAGTTCCGGCGCATGGCCGAGAAGCGCGCGCTGTTTGCGTCGTACCTGGCCAAGATCGGCGACGAGCGCGCCATCGAGCCGCTGCGCCAGGCGCTTCAGCTGTCCGACCTCAACTATCTGGACTACATCGAGATCAGGAGCGCCATCGAGCGGCTGGGCGGCGAGGTGGCCGGCTCCGAACGGTGCTTCGACGGGGATCCATACTACGAATCGATGCGCAATGTCTGACATACCGATATACGGATGAAATACGAATGCTGAGGAGGTGCGCGCCTTGTTCTGCAACGAGTGCGGCAAATCCAACCCCGATTACGCGAAATTTTGTGCGTTCTGCGGCGCCAAGCTGGTGGATGCCGCGCCCGCCGAGCCGACTGCGCCCGCCGAGCCGGAGGTCGCGCCTGAGCCGGAGGTCGCGCCTGAGCCGGAGCGGTCGCCCGAGCCGGCGAGGATTGTGCCCGTGAAGGCCGATCCGGTGGTGCCGGCCGTCCGGCCTGAGCCCATCCGGCATGATCCGCACCAGGCCTACAAGCGCCCGGTGGACGGGCCCAATGTGCGCCCGCTGACGGACAATCCGGCGCAGCCGCGCGGCAAGGACGAGCGCCCGGCCGAGCCCGCGCCCGAAAAGGCCGAGGCGGAGAAAGCAGAGCCCATCCGGCAGCGTCCGCCCGCCGGGGCGGTGACTGCCAGCGGCGAGCGGATGACGCCGCCTGCCCGCGTGCCCAACGTGAAAAAAGCGGCGCGCTACGCAGAGGTCACCACGCGCAAGCCCGAGCCTTCGCCGTTCATGCGCGCCCAGGAACAGCGCAAGAAGCAGCCGAATGAAGACCTGTTCTTCGAGGACATCGACCGGGCCGAGGACAGTTTTGACGTCGAGGACGAGGACCGGCTGACCAAGAGCATCAAGTCCGCCATTGCGCTGCTGTTCATCCTGGCGGTGGTGTCGTCGGTGGCATGGCTGTTCCTGACCCAGAGCGGCCAGGTGTTCCGGGCGGGGCTGGGCATGGGCGGATCGGCCGGGGCATATTACGCGCTGGGCGAGCAGGCCATGGAGAAAAAGCAATACAAAAAGGCCGCGGAGGCGTTCCACAACGCGCTGAAGCTGGACAGCGACAATTACGAGTATGCCATGCGCGTGGCCCGCACTTATGATCAGCTGGGCGACACCGAAAACGCCGAGAAGGCGTATCAGGTGTGCATCCGTCTGCGGGAGGACTCGCCGGACGCCTACCGCTATTGGGCGGAAATGTACGAGCTGCGCGGCAACGCGGGCAACGGCGAGACCGTGCGCCGTGCGGGATTCGCAAAGACGGGCGACGAATCGCTGATCGCCGGATTGCCCACCCAGGCGCCGATGGAGACGCCGCCGCCGCAGGGCGCTTCGGATTTCGTGCCGGCGGAATAGCGATCCAAACGACCGCGGACGCCCTGTGCCGCGCCCCTGCAGACGATCGATTTGTCGACTGCAGCGACGCGGCACAGGGCGTCCGCTTTGCTATACCCCGATCGCAACCCCGTGCCTGAGCAGGCACAGCAGTTTTTCCTTCACCGGAATCCCGGTGATCCGCGCCAGCGCCAGCGCGTACAGCTGAAGCTGCTTTCCGTAATGCGCGCGCAGCCGTTCGACGTCGCCGGTGCGGTCGGTCTTGTAATCCAGCAGCACCCACTGCCCATCCTCGACAAAGCAGCAGTCGATCACGCCCTGCACCAGCAGGAACTCGTCCGCGTCCATGTCCAGCGCCTCTTTCAGCGTCATGCGCAGGTTGAACGCCCACTCGCGCTCCACACGGTCCGACGCAAGCAGCCGCAGACCGATGGCGCTCTCCAGAAAGCTGGTCACCAGCTGCGGATCCAGCGCTTCATACAGCTGGCCGCGCGCCAGCATGCCGTCCAGCTGCGCCCGCACCGCGCCCAGCAGCGCCTCGCCGGACAGCCCCCGCAGCGCGGGCAGATCCAGGTGCATCAGCGCCGCGTGGGTCAGCGTGCCGCGCTCGGTGGCGGTCAGCCCGTCGCCGGTCAGAAAGCGTGGGCGGCGGGTGATCTCCGGCCGAACGTTCGGCCCGGTCAGCTCGCGCGTCAGTCCGGTGGCGGTCAGCTTCAGCGGCTTATCCACCTGGTCGGCAAAGGGATACACCCAATCCAGCGCACGCCGCGCGGCCTCGACGTCGGCCTCGCTGGGCCGGCAGTCGTCGGGAGGGCGCATGTCGCCCATGGACACAGGCCGCACGCTGGCGAAAGGGATCAGCAGCGACCGCACCCGCGCGCCTTGGGCGGTCACCTCCGTTTCGCCAGAGGCCAGATCCCCGCCCAGCGCCAGCACCAGCGGCGCCAGCACGTCCAGAAACGCCTTGGGCATCACCTGAGCGCTGGTGGCCACGCGCCATTGGGCCAGCAGCCTGGGCGCGTTTTGCGCGGTGCCGATCAGCACCAGGCGGTCCACCGCGCGGGTGAGCAGCACGTACAGCACGCGCATCTCCTCATTCAGGTCCTCCAGTTTGGAGCGCTCCCTGATGGCCCGCTGGGGCAGACTCTCGCGCCGGCTGCCCAGGGCCTGGTCGTTCACCGAGATGCCCACGCCCAGCGCCCTGTGGGCCAGCAGATCGCCCTTCACGCCGGCCCGGGCGATTCTGGAACCGAGCTGCGCAGCGAACACCACCGGAAACTCAAGCCCCTTGCTCTTGTGCACGCTCAGCAGCCGCACCACGTCGTCGCCCTCGCCCAGCGTGTGTGCCGCGCCCAGGTCGCTTTCGGCCTGCTCGATGCGCCGCACGTACCGCAGAAACCCGGTCAGCGCGCCCTCCTGGGCGGCGTCAAAATCGCTGGCGTAAGTGATCAGCAGATCCAGGTTTGCCTGGCGCTGCGCCCCCAGCGGCAGCCCGCCCGCGTAGCCGTAGTAGCCGCTCTCGCGCAGCACCGTGTCGATCAGCTGGCTCAGCGGCAGCACGAGGGACAGCGTGCGCCAGCGGTCGAGGTTCGCTTCAAACGCGCGCAGTTTCTCGGCGGTTCCGTCTTTTTGGTCCAGATAGCCAAGCACCGCGTCGCGGTACGAGCCCTCCGGGTGATGAAGCCGCACCAGGGCCAGCTCGTCGCTGCTCAGTCCGGCGATGGGGGAGCGCAGCGCGCCCAACAGCGGGGCGTCGCGCCGCCGGTTCTCGATCACCTGCAGCAGCGCCAGCACCGTCTTGACCTCCAGCGAGTCCAGATATCCGCCGGAGAGGTCGGCGTAGCAGGGGATGCCGGCGGCGGTCAGCGCGCGCTCGATGGTCAGCATGTGGGTCTTGGCGCGCAGCAGGATGGCGAAGTCCGACCAGGCGTAGTCGCGCCACGCCCCCGCTTTGGCGTCGAACAGCCGGCCCTGCCGAATCTCCAGAATCCGCCGGGCGATCAGCGCGGCCTCTCGCTCGGCCTTGGGGATGTCCTCGTCCTCATCGTCTGTTTCGCCCCCGGCGTCTCCGTCCGTCAGAATCAACAGCTCGATGGGCGGATCGTCCCCCTCGAACGCGGCGCCCGGCTTCAGCCGCGCGTCCTCGTCATACAGGATCTCGGCATCCCCGCCGGTCATCACCCGCTCGAACACGGCGTTGGTGAACGAGAGGACCGACGCGCGGGAGCGGTAGTTCTGCCCCAGCGTGATCAGCTCGCCGCCGTCGCCCCGGGCGTAGCGCAGCTGCTTTTCGAGGAACAGCGAGGGCTCGGCCTGGCGAAAGCGGTAGATGCTCTGCTTCACATCGCCCACCATGAACAGGTTGTCAGGCCCGGCCACGCGCTCAAAGATCGCCTGCTGCAGGTCGGACACGTCCTGATATTCGTCCACGAAGATGCGCTTGAAGCGGGCGCGCATGGAGGACGCGACGCCTTCGTCGCTGAGCGCCCGCAGCGCGGCGTGGGCGATGTCGTTGAACGCCAGCACGGTCTTTTCGGCTTTCAGCTCGGTCAGCGCGCGGGAAAACGCGCGGGTGAGGGCGAGCAGGGCCTTGAGGGCAGGCTGGTTCAGCTGAAGGTCGAACAGCGCGTCGGCCCTGGGAATCAGCAGCTTGCACAGCTTCTCCAGGCCCTTTTTGGCCTCGTCCCGGAGCGACTTGGCCTGCTCCTTCAGCGACTCGTCGGCGTCTTTCGGCACCCGCCCCAGCCGCATCGGCTCGTAGCCCAGCAGCAACCCAACCAGCTCGTCGTAACCGGCGGCCAGCATGGGCTCGATCTGCTGCAAATCACGCTCGATCATCGGGCGGTAGCCCGCCGGGCCTTCCGGCAGATCGCACAGCAAAAGCGCGCTTTGCAGCAACGCGGTCAGCCCCGCCAGTTCGCGGCGGGCGGCGCACAGCAGCTCTTTGAACCAAAGCTCGCCGTCACCCGCCGTCAGCTCGATCAGCGCGCGCTCCATCCAGCCGTCCGGATCCGGGCGGTTTTCGGCAAAATGGTACAGCTGCAGCGCCAGCTCGCCCACCGCCTTGGCGCCGCGCCCGAAGTGCAGCGCTTGCAAGGGTTCTCCGTCCGCCTCGTAGATCTCCTGCAGCGCCGCGTCCAACGCCTTGGCTTCGAGCTGACGCAGTTCGGCGTCGTCCGGCACGCGGAACACCGGATCCACATCCGCGGCCTCGAAGTGGCTCCTGAGCACGTCCTGGCAAAACGCGTCGATGGTCTGGATGCTGGCGTATTCCACGCGCCGCAGCTGGGCGGACAGCCGCTCGTCCGCCTCGGCCTCGTCGCTGAGCAACCGGATCAGGCGCTCCTTCATCTCGGCGGCGGCGGCGCGCGTGAACGTGATGATCAGCATCTCGTCCACGTTCTCGCCCTCGCGCACCAGCTGCAGGATGCGCTGCACCAGCGTGAACGTCTTGCCCGATCCGGCCGCCGCCGACAGCAGCAGGTGTCGCCCGCGCGCCTCGATGGCCCGGCGCTGATCCTGGGTGAAGCTCATCTTGGCATCATCCTTTGAAAGAAAAATAGAAGAATGGGCGCACGCTGTGCGCCCTCAGGCTGTCAAAATACTACGTCTTTTGACAGCGAAATGCAAGTGCTCCCGGGGAAATCAAGCGGTGGGGGGGGGGGGGGGCCGGCCCCCGGGGCCGGCGGGGTGGGGGGAGTTTTGACGGAAGAGGGAGGAGCGGATGAGCGGGGGGGGCGGGGGTGGGAGGTGGCAAAGGGGGGGGTTTGGGGGGTCAGAGGGGGCCGGGG